>JAIDSM010000217.1 GCA_029061225.1 Muribaculaceae bacterium | reverse complement strand
CTTCTCGAGGAATTCCTCGCCTATCACGTTGTACCATACCGATGAACGCAGCTTGTAGCCGTTCGGATTGCTCCATACTATGCTCTGGTCGTCGTCGAGGCATTCGTTGACCACATCCCATTCGCGGATTGTGCCCTTAAGTCCTCCGGCCACGCCGTTGATATGGTTCTGCATTATGGAGGTCAGCTGGTCTTTGGTCCAGTTGTGGTTGTTCTTCTTGCCGTCTTGCGAGATCCATCCGGGCACCTGCTGGTGCCAAACCAGGGTGTGGCCTCTCACCTCGATGCCGTTGTCGGAGGCGAAGTTGGTCAGCTTCTTCGCGTTTCCGAGGCTGAAATTGTTCTGGCTCGGCTCTGTGGCGTCGATCTTCATCTCGTTCTCTGCCTCCACCAGGTTGAACTGGGTGGCCACTGTCGACGTCTTGGCGTCGTTCATGTTCGAGAGGTTGAATTTCCACACAGGCACAGCGACGCCAATCGATTTTCCAGCCCTCTTCGCATAGTCACGGAGCGGAGTCTGGTCGTCATAGTCTGCGGTCCAGTCTGTTATGTAGTCGCTGTTGCTGTCGCCGTCCATCACCTTTACATCTTCCTGTATGGTGTCGCCCTGTCCGGAATAGTCGGTCGAGGTCACTGTGGCTGTCACCGTATATCCGTCTGATGTCACGTTCTCCTTCACCTCCCAGGTGTAGGCCTTCGGATACTGCACACGGAAGTTCCAGCCCTGCGCCTCAGCCTCGTCTTTCGATCCGGCCGAGATCAAAGTGAATGTGTCGCCTGCTTTAAGTGTTGTGTTCTCGCCGAGACGTATCTCGAGCACGGGCATTGCGCCGGAGAGCTCGTAGGCCTCGTCGCGGGGATTGAGGGTCATGGTTCCCGTCACATCCAGACGGCTACACTTATCGGAGCCATCGATATTGAATATCAGCCTCGAGGTAGGATGCAGCTTAAGGTCGCATGGCTTGCCGTTGACGAAATCGGCTATCGTCAGCGTGTAGCCCTTGCTGTCGCCGGGCTCTAAATGTCCGTATATGTCGGCCATGCCGGAGATGTGGCCCGAACCCCCTACAGTAGAGCCCGCGTACGCCATCACGCCCACGGCATTCTCGCCGATGCCTATCGCGCCCGGCAGTTTCTGAGCCTTTGCTGCGGCAGCGTCGTTGCTTATCAGCAGTCTGCCCCCTATGACTGTCGCTATGCCTGTGATGCGGTTGTCGTTGCCGGTCAGGGTATACGTGCCGCTTCCTTCCTTCACGATGCCCACCATCGAGGTTCCCTCGGGGGCGATGCGGCCGGCAAGTTCGGAGTCACCATTGTCGGAGCCTATGAGATAATATACACCCTTGGTCTTGTTAGCTTTATAGTAGCCCATCAGGCGGCTTCCCGGCTCCATCTTCAGCGAGCCGAAGCGGTGGGCGCGGGCGTTGTTGCCGTCTTCGCCCGCCATGGTGGCTCCTTCGTGGAGTATCACATTGTTGTTGGCCATGAGCGAGGTGTAGCGTCCCTCCTTGACTGAGGTCTTCGCGTTTCCCGCGTCATACTTCACTCCTCCGTGGGCCAGTATGACGCCATACCATCCGGCCTTCACCGAAGTGTTCACCTCCGGCCAGGGATATACGTGAACGTCGCCTGAGAAACCGCTCCAGTCGGGCAGCGTGCCCGAGTTGTTGCCTATATAGGAGCGTTCGCCACCTGAGTGGATGTTGAGCGCGCCCGTTCCCCTTATCGGAGAGGTCCAGTAAGTATAGCGTGAGGTGTATACGTTCAGCTCCTTCCCTACGGGAATCAGTATGCCGTCGCTGTAGTTGGTATAGGAACTCGATGTGCTTCCCGGGTCGCTGAAGTCGAGCTTGCCGTCTTCGTAAGCGGTGAAGTCCGGACCCTTGAGACGGATGTTGTCGATATAATAGTCGGAGTTCTCCGAGTTGAATCCCAGGCGAAGGAAGCGTGAGGTATTCCCCTCCTGCACTGCCCCCGGGGTATAAGTCCAGGTCTTCCATGTCGAGACTGCACCGTAAGACGGGAAATTCTCCGCGAAAAGCTTGTCGTCGCCCACGAATATCTGGAAGTTCTTCCATTCGCCGCAGGGGTCGTTCTGATGCCGCATGATGCGCACGCTTACGCTTTCCACTCTGTCGGTGAATTTCGTGCCCGCGAACTCTTCGGGAAGCTCAAACTCTATATGGTCGTTCCAGCCACGGTTTACGACGTGGAGCACCTTGTTGTTAGCGTTCTTCGGATCCACTTCCACCGTAGCTGTGGAGCCCGACGTATCGCCGAAATTATTCCAGACCTTCCACGTATGTCCTATTTCATATTTATCGAAGTCGCACACCAGATAGTCGGTAGCACCGGCCGTCGATGCCGACAGCACCATCACAGCGATGGCTATCAGTTTTGTAAATCGCGTCATATATCAGTTGTCAGTTTAATTCACTGGTCTTTTTCCGAAAAAATCGTCTCGATGACAACGACGAAAACGACGGCAACGATGACAACATTTTCACCTGCAAAATTACAGAAAACCCTATAACCTACCGATATGCGTACGTCTACAAAACATTCAAATCCGTAACCATCCCTCCCCCTTTCATTCCATCCCGTATACTAAAGGCTCATCCCCCGAATTGTCGATCACCCTTATCGGTTTGCCTGAATCAAAAAGCATACGCTCCTCTTCCTGCTGGCTACGGATGCGCCTGAGTATAGCCTCCTCCGGAAGCGAATCGCGCTGCATGATACGCGCCACCCTTACCGCCTCCGAAGCCGTCACCAGCCACACATCATCGCACATCGCCGCCAGCCCCGACGAGGCCAGGATCGCGCTCTCCACGAAACATCGCTCACGCCCCTCCGCCATGCATGACGCATGCCAGCGCGCTACATCCTCGCGCACCATCCGGTGCACAAGCGCGTTGAGCCACATACGCTCCTCGTCGCTGCCGAAGACGCGCTTCGCCAGCTCAGGGCGGCATATCGGTCCTCCCGCCGGGCACACGGCGTCGCCGTAACGCTCGTGGAGCGCACTCAGCACCTCCTCCGAAGAGTCCATTATCCGCTTGGCCTCAAGATCACAGTCATACACCGCCTCCCCCCGAAGACGCAGTATGCGGCTCACAACCGACTTTCCGCTTCCTATCCCCCCGCAAATACCTGTCATCATACCGCAAAATTAGCAAAAACCACCAAATCCCCCAAATAAATTTTTCGACAAAACATGTAATTTTTCCCACTTCCCTGCGTCATAAGGATAGATATATTCAAATTAATCATTGATAATCCATCATTAATCATTAATATGAAACCCGACTTCGAACGCCTCGTGATGGAGCACAAAAGCACCATCTACTCGGTATGCTACATGTTTACCGAGACCAAACCCGAGGCCGACGACCTATTTCAGGAAGTGCTCATAAGCCTCTGGCAAGGACTTGGCTCATTCCGCGGAGAAGCCAACCTCCGCTCATGGGTCTACCGCGTCAGCATGAACACATGCATCTCCTATAAACGCAAGAAGAAGGTATCCACCGTACCACTCGACTTCTCCCCCGATGCCATCGCCCCGGACTCTCCGGGCTCGAAACAGGCACGCATGCTCCACGACCGTATCGCCGCCCTCGAGCCTTTCGACCGCGCGATAGTCCTTCTCTGGCTCGAAGACATGTCTTACGACGAGATCGCCGCCATCGTCGGCATCTCACCGAAGGCAGTCGGCGTACGCCTTCTACGCATCAAGGAAAAACTCAAATCCCTCTAACAACTTCCAGCTGACAGCTGACAGCTGATAAGTAGCTATTAAAATTAAATTAATATAACATAAATGTATTATCTTCTGAATTTCAGAGACTAACAATTATGCATTATGCATTATGAATTATGCATTCCTACTTAGATGATAGCTTATAAACTAAAAAACATATGGACCAACTCGATATACTCAAGCAGGAAATGGCTGCCCTTAAGCGCAACCTCGACAAGGAACAGATAGTAAACGACAAGCTCCTCCGCACCGTCATGCGCCAGCGGGCGTCATGGCTCAATAAATTCGTAATCGCGGAATTCATCATGCTTCCCATCCTCTACCTTATGTTTGTCGGCATCTGCGCCTTTTTCAACGTCTCCCAGTGGTATGCGCTGACGTTGCTCATCTTCTCCTTTATAGATGTGCTTGTCGATATACGCACATTCCGCATCTCCCCTAAACTCTTCAGCACATGCACCATGGTGGAGGTGCGTCATCTTCTCATAAGGCAGAAGAAGGAACGCTTCATCCACATGTGCATAGCCCTTCCCCTTGCCATCATATGGCTCGTGCTTGTGCTCAGCGCCATAGCCAACGCCTCCGACCCCTACGCCACCGACCACGCGCTCAACTACGCCGGAGTCATCGGCGGCCTCATCGGCGGGCTCATCGGCGGCATAATAGTCCTTGTCATCTACCGCAAGGCCCAGCGCACCAACGACACCATCATCGATGACATAGACGATGAAAGGAAGGGTTAAGAGTTAAGGGTTAAGAGTTAAGGCGGCTTGTCCGCAATCTGAAGACTTAAGACTCAAGACTCAAGACTCATAACCCTTTCTTCAGCCAGGCCCCGCTTATGAGCCTCCACAGGAAGATTGCCCCGCGGAAGCAAAGCTCTATGCACATCGCCAGCCATACGCCCATCAGCCCCATCGTGGGAGCCAGCCACGCCGCCAGCGGCACTCTCACAAGCCATATGCTGCTGAAGTTCATCACCGCCGGAAGCACCGTGTCGCCAACGCCTATCATAACGCCGTAAGCCACTATCGAGGCCGCGAACATCGGCTCGGCGAATGCCTCTATCCTAAGCGCCCCCGCGCCAAGGTCGATGATGTCCTTCACCGGACTCATCAACGCCATCACGTCGGCCGCGAATATATACATCACCACTCCCATGATGGTCATGGTCAGCATACCCAAGCCCGTAGTGATATAGCCGAACCGCTTGGCAAGATCCTGACGTTTCGCTCCGTAGCTCTGTCCTACGAGTGTCGTCGCCGCCTCCGAAATACCGTAGCCCGGCATATAGCAGAGGCTCTCCGCCGTCACCGCGAAGGCGTTGGCAGCAATCGCCATCACGCCCAAGGGCGCCACGATCACCGTCACTGCGATCTGCGCACCGCAGATGACGACGTGCTCCAGCGTCATCGGGGCCGATACCTTCAAGGCCTTGCGAAGCACCTCCTTCTCCATCCTCCATCCTACAGGTAGGGACGCACGGCTCGTGCGTCCGCCCTTACCCGAGAGTTGCTCAGACTCTGAAGACTTAAGACATAACGCTGAAGACTTCCTCCAGCAGAGGAAATACATCATCAGTCCAGCCGTGATTATCTCCGCCGCCGCTGTTCCTAAAGCCGCGCCGAGCACTCCCAATCCCGCGCCCGGAAGCGTCATATGCAGCCCTCCCAAGTCTATCGCGCGCGTGGGGAATATAAGGAAGAAATTGAATATGACGTCGAGCACGCACATCAACACATTGAGGCCCCCCGGCACCTTCATGTTGCCGGAGCAGCGCAACATTCCGCCGCCGAGATAATTCATCGTGAAGAGGGGAAGCGCCAGCACGAACACAAGGAAATAGATCGAGGCATCAGGGCAGATACTCTCCTTGCCTCCGAGCCAGTGTGGCAACGGCCACGCGATTGCGGCACCCACCCCGGCCACAACCAGACTGAAGAGGAAACATGCGATGATGCTCTGCCGCAGGATGCGGCGACCACGCGCATGATCGGAAGCACCGATTGAATGCGCCACCTGCACTGAGAAACCCATCGTCACTGCCGAACAGATTCCCCAGAACAGCCAAAGCGACGTAGACACCAGTCCCACTGCCGCCGACGGGTCGGCACCGAGGTGGCCGACCATCGCCGCATCGATATATTGCATCATCATGCTTGAGAGCTGCGCCATCATCGCCGGCCACGACAGCTGGGCCGTCAGCTTCAGCTGCTGCCCGAAGCTCAGCCTCTCACCCGATCGTATCTTATCAATAAGCATAAACGAACAAAGAATAAAGTAACTGGTAGGGACGCACGGCTCGTACGTCCGCCGTTTGCGTTTGCCTTTCCAGGTATCCGCCCTGCAAAATTACACATTTCCCCTCACATACACAAAAAAACATACAGTCTCAACGCTTGCACATGCCAACAAAAATGCTTATCTTTGCGTTTGAATTGAAAAACATAAAAGTTATGTGTCAGACTGCATTGATATCCAGGAGCATTGTACGAATCAGCGCCCGCAGCTTCGAGCAGAGTCTCGAGGCCGTGTCAGGCTCTTATGTAACACACAACAAACTTCTTAGGCTCAACAATGCTCTGGATAGACTTTATGATACTGTATATGATCAGTTTAATGACATAACTCCGGACGATTATAAAATAATTGAGCCACAGCTGCTGTTGCTCCTGAATACATTAAAAGGCCTAAGCAACGCCTATAAGAAAATACACGTTTCCGAAAAGCTGTCAGGAGAAATCGACAGACTTGGAAGAAACTACTCAGCCCTCTACGAACTGAACAATGACATTAAGAATTTCAGAGTAAAGAAGATTAGTCCTGAACTCTCAAGCATGCTTCAGAAGGCCGAAGAAGCAATGAAAATGCTTTAATCGATATCTGTAATGATTCAGTTTCTTACCACATCTTTCTTCCGAAACAGAATAGATACCCTTTTGAAAGTAAAAAGAGGGGTCTATAAGAATGTTCATTCCGAAATCGTAAAGGAATTCAGCAAAAAAACTATACAAGAGATTCGCGACAACCGCGATATGATTCTACTGACAGCCGATAATATTATCATAAAACTCCGACTTCCCGATAAAAAGCAGAGATTATCCAAGAAAGATGGTTATAGGCTGATATATCTTGTTTCAAAGACAAAGGAGTCAGTTGTGTTTCTGGATATATATCCCAAAAATGGACCGTCACAACAGCTTGACATCTCCGATAAAGAATTGATTCGGATACTTGATATCTTCACAGAAGAGACATTTTCCAAGACATTATTGGAATATAAAATGCCATAATATCTTTCGCGTAACCCCGTACACCTCGTAGCCATGGAACGGAGGTGTCTCGCCTCCGACGCTCCCGTCATATCCTAAGGGAGGAAGAGCCTTATCTTGATATAATCGAATATCGCGGGAGGATATATTTCGGACGAGTGAAGTAAGCCCGATTCCTCAGAAACGGGAGAACGGTTGTTTAGAGCATGCCAGCTATCCAAAACAATAGTCAATGATTGAGTGTTATCAAAGTATGACACAGATAGTATTGAACATAGAGAATCTTTCCGCCGCCCAGGCAATACGAGCCCTTGTCAAAAACATGATAGGAGTAAGGATAGTCTCTGATTCCAATGAAACTGTCAAAGACTCCAAAGAAGACCTTACCGCCAGAATCTGCAGCAGCCTGAGGCAAGTAAAGCTCATTCAGGAAGGTAAGCTGCCACGTCGGACCGTAGAAGATATGCTCAATGAACTTTGAGATATAAGTCTACCTTCTCGACATTTACGATAAGAACGACTTCTCGACTGTTGATGTAAACACTCTCCAGAAGATTGTAAGAAACCTCGGAATTTCTTAAATCTCAAGACTTAACAGCTGACAGCTTATAACTGACAGCTCATCACCATACTGCGCGAAGCGCCGACACTCCATACTGCGCAGCCGACACTCAAACAACTTCCCATACTGCGCGAAGCGCCGATACTCCATACTGCGAAGCCGATACTCATACAACTTCCCATACTGCGCGAAGCGCCGATACTCCATACTGCGAAGCCGATACTCATACATTCCTCCGGCCTATCCTCTTGCACATGCCAACAAAAATGCTTATCTTTGCGTTTGAATTGAAAAAGGACCCACAATGAGAATCATCGATATTGAAAAGATAAAACGTTACTTTGCTGGCCAGCCCGTAGTCAAAGCGTGGCTGTTCGGCTCTTTCGCACGTGGCGAAGAGAAAGAAAACAGTGACATCGATATTCTCGTGTCTTTCGATGACCAAGCAAAAGTGAGCCTACTTCGTCATGCAGGAATGCTCTGCGACTTGGAAGACCTACTCAAACGCCCGGTAGACCTGGTAAACGAGCTCTCCCTTTATCCGGAAGTCAGAGAAACTGTCAACAATGATAAAATCCTGATCTATGAGAGAGGCGCTTAGGGATCCATCCAGACTCAAGCATTAAACCAATTGGAAAAATATTTGGAAGAAATCTTAGATCGCTGATCACTCACCTAATCTTTAATAAACACCACGCTCAGCTTCCTTCATATCCCAATACCACTCAGTAGATTTGTCGCAGGTGAAACACCCACAACCAATCCTGCGAAGCCGATACTCAAACAGCATCTCATACTGCGCGAAGCGCCGATACTCCATACTGCGAAGCCGATACTCAAACACACCCATACTGCGCGAAGCGCCGATACTCCATACTGCGAAGCCGATACTCAAAAAATCCCCCCGTTTAGCTAAATTTAATAATCTCTTTTTAAGAGATA
>JAIDSM010000216.1 GCA_029061225.1 Muribaculaceae bacterium | reverse complement strand
TCTCACCCTCTCCACCGACACATTCCTACCCCTCGCCACCCCCGACTATCCCGACCACATCGCCTTCACCGTCTAAACCAGGTCATTCCATTTTTCTTCTTTATATATACAATAAACTAAAACGTAATTCGTTATAATTTAAAAATTAAGTATGGATATAAGCGCGCAAATAATAAAGGAGATGAGCACTATCGTGGATAATGATAGTGCCATGACTAAGTTGTTAGCCTACGTAAAGAAACTTGCAAAATCTGTTCATGAAAAAAATTATGAGGAAGATATCACCATACACATAGCAAATGGATTGAGACAGGTTAAGTTGGCCAAGGAAGGAAAGATTCGTCTTAATACCTTAGATAATCTTTTAGATGAACTGGACGATTAGTACTGTTCCCGACTTTGATAGAGAGGCCAAGAGATCTTCATTTATTGCTGTCAGTGACAGCGACAGTGGAGACATCATCCTATTATATATTTACGATAAAAGCGAATCACCCAATATCAAAACAGAATATCTAAAAAAACTTTTAAATGATCTGGAATTAATTTAGACCTCCAATTCCGGTATTTTCAATTCTCACTCACACTCTTCTTTCAGCATGACTCTATAATACCCCTCATATTTATCCTGCAATTTCTTGGATATCGGATATCGTAAAGGCATGATATTGAGTATATGCACATGCTCATGCGTGTCATAGCTTGGACCGTCAATTACAGGTATCTGGTCATCACTTGAATCCGGGAGATAAGCATTCTCAAGCTCCTCATCAGTCACCTCTCTCTGCATTTCTTCCTCCAACCTTTTCCTAATCCTTTCCAGGAGTTCCCAATACCATTCAATCGTCAATGGAGCACCTGTAGCAACCGCAAGCCTCACCTCATCACCATCAAGCACCTCTACAATATCTCCTGCCTTAAAACGGAACGACTCTTCCGGACGCCCACGATACTGTCCGTAAGGAGTGCGATGATCAAATTCCAGATCAGAACAATACGTCCTGTCAAGAAATCTGCCGGTAGAATCATACAGTCGCCACGAAACGCCATATCCTTCCCAGTTAAAAGACATATACTCCCCTATCGGAAACTCCTTAATATGAAAACAGTAAATCTCCGTATCATACTTACCGGCCTCCATAATTGCCTCCTTCATGATATTCTCAGCCTCAGTAAGTGTCTTGCCGTATCCAACACAGAAATGTCTGACATCAAACTTAGGATAATGGCAACGCCTACGCCCATCCAAATCCTTGACATCATACTCAATGACCTGAAAGATCGTATCCACATCCCTCCGAGGCGTATTAATCGCCATATCCCGAAATTCCTCAAATGTCATATCTCATTCATTTATTGCTTTCTTTTACTATTGTTTTCGTTTCCTATAGTCTTCTTATCTATATTTTTCTATTTCTATTATTTTCGTTTTCTATTGCTATCTTATCTCCGAAGCACATGTCAGGTCGGAGACCTGACAATTATGCCCAAACCCCAGACTTCAGTCTGGGTCATCTCAATCACAACCACAGTAGCCTCGGAGAGGCCCTTTGGGTCAATCAGTAGAAGCCATTATTAAGTCAATGAGACTATGAGAAACTCAAGCAGTTCAAACAGTATAAAAAGCCCTGAAAAAAACAGAAATAATCCCAAGAAAGCCTGAGGAACCGCTTAAGTTTTTTACACACTAGAAGATTTTTTACGATTAGCACATCCTTCCATTAATGTAAAACTTAATTGCTGGAATAAAATCTCAATTTCTTTGTAAAGTTCTAATGCAAATACTTTAGAGTCTTTTCCTGCAAGTATTTTTCTTAATGATTTTTGAATAGAAGTGGGTGTCTTAGATTTGGTTTTTCTACAAGCCTCTGACACAGTATGAAAACTAGGAAAGACTTTTAAATCAAGATTCTCCAAAATATTAGAGATTGCTTTATCGTGATCCCTATTAATATCTGAAGATGATTTTACCCTAAGAGGAATTATTCTATTTTCATCTTGAGTATACACTAATTCCTTATTACCCTTTACAGAGACAGAAACCATACGAAGATTATCGGAATCGGGTGATTCTAATGTTAAACGTTTAATATCCTTGAATAGACAAGACTTTGAAGGTCCTAAAAGAATCTTTATTCTATCTATATGCTCATTAAAAAATCTTGTCATTAAATTTCTATCCCCAATCTCTCTGTTGATAAAAGGCCCAATTGCTTTAATTGGGTAAATAATCCCTTTCTTAGCAGTGAGTCGTCTATCCTCTGTCCTGAATTGAGAAAGAAAAATCTTTCCGAGTTCATTTTTACTAAAGGTAAGTTGACGATCACTTCTAATGTGTTCATTTAATTTCCTAATTTCCTCAACTTCCTTTTCAGATTTTTTAATGCACGATGATTTGTAAGTAGTGGAGGTTCGATTAGTATTTAGTTGCTCGATATAAACACGATATTTATTTATAGCCGATTTTATGTTTAATCTCTCTTTTTTATCCGATATATTTTCAGCTTGAATTAGGCAGATATCAAACCATAGTTGGATTTGACCTATTGGAAGCAGATTTAAACAACGATATATTGACATACCATTAAAGAGCATATTATCATCCTGATAATATTGAGTAAAAAACTTTCTCAATCTTGCAGGATAGTCACTTGAGGCAGTTGAGGTAAAAATATCCTCAAGCCATTCCTTGAAGCTTTTCTCAAAAGAGAATATTCCATTAAAATCATCTAATCGTTTGGCCATTATTTATTGTTTATTCTTATAATAATCATTTTTGCCCTTATTTGAAATTTGCAGACTTCAATCGGCAAGAATCAGTAACACACTTTCATGTTTTTCTTCTTGGTTATGGACCTCAGTCCAATACTGCAAAGTTAAGTATTAATACGATATTATCCAAATTTTCACCCCTCTTTTTCAATAATTTTCAATAAATATTATAAATATTCTGCACCCCTCCGCCGGTTTCAACTACACTTACCCCACACTCCCGACACACCTCCGCCACCACCTCCTCCGTCATCCTTACTCCATGAAGCCGACGAGCATCACATCCCATATCCCCGCATCCCCAATCCGCTTCCTCCAATATCGATGTCTCTCCTCCAGATATTCACAATTCACTTCCATATACTCCATTACTAATACCGGCCATTCCGTAATCTGAATATTTGCTTTCCTAAAGTCTTACCTCCATCGTTAGCATTCACAGACCCGACAGAAGACTGATCGGCATACTCTCTCGACGCCACAATCAATACCTTAAAGGAATTTCCAAGTTTTCGATTCTGTACAATATCCAATTTCACCTGAGCATTATCCGATACTCCGGCTTTTGATAAAACCGGAGTAATGGAAGCCATTTCAGATATCGACGGCAACCGACAACCGCAGCAAAAACGTAACAGCAGTTTTTCCGTCTTAGTAAGTAATAGGGCATCCACAGCCTGCTTCAATGCCATACCGAAATCATCGCCTTCCCCCGACGCCACACAATTATTACCAGTCAGTGACAAAGTATTTAAAACATCATATTCATCTATTCCTTTGTTATCTATTTCATTTATCATGTTGTCCAATTCTCGTTTATCCCCTAAGATTGAATACCCGTTCCAATCATAACCCTCCTCCTTTATTTGAACAAGCCCTTCAATTATATTGATGATTTCTTCATCCGCCTTCTCAATGGCAGAGAATACATCCACATCACCATATTTATCGGCAATCCTTCCCATATTGTATATCTCCAAAGATATCCCTGGAACATTCCTCATCTTATTAAGACACGCAAGTGAACGCAAGATCCTACCTTTTCCTTCACACATAAACCCAAGTATCCCGACTACATTGATAGATTTAATCCCGGAAGAAAGAGCGGCCGCAGATATCGGAACCGAAAACTCAGATCCGGCAAATCCACTCATTCCTGACACTATTATCAACTGATCGACATCAACAAAGACATCAGAAGGAAATTCCGATGAACTTCTATCCAACAGGATGTTCCGATGGCCGGTATATCTATTTAAGTCATGGGAGTCACAGTCCACAAAAACGTATCGGGCATTTCTGATATAGGCAAAATCTGTCTCCTGGCGTATCCTATCAATTATTTTACATCCGCCTCGTCCTATCCCAAGAAACATTGTGTTATTCATCTACATTCTTTTTATGTACTATCATACGCCAGATTCTCTTAAAAAGGGAATCCTTCTCATCAATATGTCCGGACTGATCCGAATCTACACTCTCTTTATAGCTTTCATTCTCATCTATGTATGGCGCCATCGTATCCATTCCTACACTTAAGGAAGCATTTCCTTTTGTCTCCGGATATTCCGGTTGATTAGAATCTGTCTTCTTTCTACGAATGTCATTTTTGCTTATTGATGATTCCCTCATATCAGTACTGTCACTTGAAGATTCAATCATACATAAGCACTCCTTTAAAGCCTTAATCAAATCCATACGATTCTTTTCATTATTCATAACTTCATCAATACAATTTCGTTTAGTTGGATCCTCCGAAATCTCATCTTCCAACTTAGGTTCCTGAATATGACGTTGACACTCTTCTCTATTACACAATGCTATCCAATTACAGACACATTCCGTATCCCGATAATCGACATAACACCCTTGCACTCGGGCTACATAACCATCTGAACTATAAAGCATATCTCCTTTTCCTGAAAGAAGTTCTGCGCCCGACACATCAAGTATTCTCCTGCTGTCTTCGGCAGAACTGACCTTACATGATATTCTCGTTGAGAAAACCGATTTAACAAGTCTGGTAACTACACTCTCAGATGTATCCCAAGTGGAGATGACAAGATGAATACCAACCTTATGCCCCATCTGTGCGAGATGATGCAAAGGAATTTCAAAATGCTTGCCATATATCTTGATTAATTCACTGAATTCATCGATCACCACTACAATATATGGAAGATAGCACTTAGCCTTCTTATTAGTTCTCTCCCATTTTCTAATCATCTCATTATACTCATCCAATCCTTGATCTGCTAAGATATCAAGTCGCCTATCCATTTCCTCACAAAGTGAATACAATGTGCTGACAGCCTGGACATCTGAGGTAATTACACCTTTATCAGAACATTTATCATGATAAAGATATGTGGCTTCAATCTTATTATACACTCCAAACTCCTCATTCTTTGTGTCGACAAGAACTAATTTTAATTCTTCTGGGGTCTGCGAATAAAGCAAGGATATTATTATGCAGTGCAGCAACATGGATTTTCCGCTCCCGGCTTCTCCACAGATCAAAAGATGCTGCAGGCAAGTCAGTGACAATCCAAGAAGTTTATTACCTTTTGTAGGCATCCCCAACGCTATCGGAAGTCTCCCTTTGAAACTCTCAAACGATTTGGTCTCGAGAATGTCCCTTAGATATAGATTCTGTCGGTCATGTCTCGGCACTTCTATCGCCATAAGCCGGTTGTCGCTGACAAGCGATACTATACGGAGCTTCCCATGATCAGCCAGGCAATCGCGTATAATGTCTATGTCAATTCCCTCACTAAGAACTATTTCAAAGTAATATACCGATGGCCCGATTACGACAGGGTACATCTTTTCTATCCTGATTCCTTTGTCATTGAAGATCATCGTAATCAAACTCCTTATGACAATAATTACCGAATCAGAATATAATCTGCGGACCGGTCGCTTCTCAAGCAGATTCAACGGCGGAAACATATATGAATCCTTCATAATTTCATATTCTTTTTCCCGCAAAGTTATATCTTTAGAGCCTAAATAAAAATTAATACCTTGATCCAACAATATGTCTATTCATTAGTTTGATTTCTACTCTTTATGAAAGCCTCAAATTTCCTCATTATCTCCAGAAGTTCAGTCGGCAATCGCCTTTCGCACTCCACCGCAATATGCTCCGGTATCGGATAGACACACGCCGCTATTCCTCCGGCAATAGCCGCCTGAGTATCCGCATCCCCACCTAATGACACCGACAACCTCACTACATCCTCGAAATCCCTCCCATCAAGAAATGCTATAATTGCCTCCGGCACTGAACCCTGGCATGTGCTGTCCCATTTGTATGTTGGTCGTATCTCGTCTATAGTCCTTGACATTTCATATCCGAATTTACACTCAATATACTCTCTTATCACGTTTTTAGCATACCCGTTATTCGCCATCCAAACTGCAGCCGCTACTGCCTGAGCACCCTTTATACCCTCAGGATGCGAATGCGAAACTTCCGCTGACATCTTGGCTCCTTCCAATGCATCACGAAGCGTCAAAGCATACAGACCAATCGGACTTACTCGCATAGCAGCGCCATTACCATAACTCCCATAAGAATGTGACTCCTCTCGCCATAACCATGCATTAAACATACTCCCATATCCGGCACCTGGATATGCCCTTCCAAGCTCCTTCATACACATTACAAGCTGCTCCTCATTATTTCTCTCTGCCTCACAGCGGTATAGCCACAGGGCCACCGCAAGGGTCATTACAGTATCATCCGTAAATCTACTTTCTTCCGTAAATAACTCAAAATCATAATCCTTTCTCCTCGTGAACTCATAGCTCGATCCTATGATATCACCCGCTATCGCTCCTAACATAGTTACATATTTTTTATCTCATAATAATTCAAGAAGATCAGTAAAAGAAATTGTCCTTTCCTCCAGTTCCTTAAGTTTCTTCTTATATATACCTTCAAGACGTTCACGAAAACTGTCTGATACCGGAAATGAAGGCTCGGAAATATCTGAAATTCGAGCATGACACCACTTATTCTCCAAGTTTAGCAAGCGATATTTAAAAATCGTCCGATCCTCTCTCTCATAAGGGGCTTTAACAACTATTGCCAGTTCTACCGCCGACATCTCTGGCAAATGATATTCCACAATCATCCCTGGCACAAACGTTTTTTTTTCAGGTTCTGACTTTGCTCTATATACCTCTTCCCCTTTGGAGTTAAATATCACAAGATCCAAATAATCGTCATTACCATATATCCTTCCAAAGGCCAGCTGATATACCTTTATCCTGTAAATAGTCCTCTTCTCATCCTCCACCGCACAATTTATGTCATCAAGTACTGCAGACCACTCCGATTCATAGATTGCATATACTTTGTCAAACTCCGCATGCTTCTCGCCTATATACGGAATACATTCTCTGTCTTCCGGATCCTCTGGATCCAAACAGTCATAATATTTAAAGGCATAGACCTCCACGCGATAAAGCGACGGAAAATCCGATTCTGACTTATCCTTCGTTTGTTCCTTAAATTCCTCAAATGTCATATTATTTCTTTTTTATCAAAGTTATATATTTTTCTACAAAATTACTGCTTTTCGTACTCAATAAAAATTAAGAACTTGACCCATTTTGTCAAAAGGTCCTGCGGCAAAGCCACAGGACCAAAAACTAATAATCTCTCGTTGACAAAGACGAAAAAGTCAATATTTAATCTTTTATATTTAATCTTTTATCTTGCTTTTCTTCCTTCCACGGAATCTCATAGAGCTCCGGAATCGGATACTTACCGGGATTCTTTGCCAGATCCTCCAAAAATTCACGATAGATTAAAAAGGCTGTCCTTCCCCTTTCCACATCGTCATCCGATAAGTCCGGAAAAGTCTCCCATTCCAGCTCATATTCTATCCTCTTCTGAAGCTTGTCAAGAAAAGGCCTGACATTATGGCCATTCCTAATATAGCCTCCAATACGGTCAAAAACCTTCTTCTTTTGAACTCGTCTGATCAAAAGATTGTAAAGTCTTCTCATCTTACAGCAGTATGTATTGATTGTGGTCGGAGTGTATCCTTTACCCTTATACTTCATATACTGACGAAACCAATTGTGCATAGGAATTTCATGGAAATAGTAGGAGGGATCATCCTTTATCTCGACTTTCATTCCGTAGCTTTCACGCTGTATATCTATTCTCCATCTGATAAACCTGCAATAACATTGGAAAGCCCTTGCCCAATCCTCTTTCGGAGCCGGTTTTGACACTTCCATTTTAAGCATAGGATTGAACTTACTGAGTTCAAAATCATCTCCGAATTCAGCGACCGTCTGAGTATATGCCACAAGTGTCTCATAATTATCCTCCAGCCTTGCGATCCGACGTTCCGGCTCGCAGGTATGCGAGAAAAACGCATTCCTGAGGTTCTTAAATAAGGCATCATCTTCCGCAAACATAGTCTTGAACGCAGTGCGGATATTGGACACATACACCTTCGCGGAACTCTCGGTCAGTCCCTCGTGGTTGACACACCATCGTATGAATGCCCAGAAATCGTAAGGCAGCTCATTGTTCCCAGGACCCGGATCCTGAGCATAGACTCTCGGTCTTCCCATAATTATTCGTCTTAGGTGAATTAAAATGATGAAAATTTAGAAATTTCCTTCCTTTTCTATATATCCTGAAAATTTTTAAATTATAAACGGCTTGACGTTAAAAAATCCTAATTTGAACGTACCGGGAATTTTTGCATGAGAATCCAGTATTCTACGAGAATAAACTTGTCATATGATGTTATGACCTAAAAAATCCCTAATGCCTCTGCAAGATTTTCCTCAATCAGTATACGATTACCTGCATTTGCAACTGTCCATTTAGGAAATTTCACGGCATAGGATTTCTTCCGATACTCACGCGAAAACCGCATGGTATGCAGACTTCCGCTCTGTGCCGGACACTGCGCGAGGATGACAGCATTTGACAATGCCGCCTGTAGTCGATTGCGTGCCACAAGCCTACGTGGGTTCGCCTTGACACCAAACGGCTGTTCGGAAAGCATCAGCCCGTCAGAAGCAAGTATCTGCTCCATCAGCCTGACATTTTCCTTTGGATGGCATATGTCAAGACCATTGCCGACAATGGCTATCGTCTCTCCTTGTGCATCCAGACACCCCTTATGAGCGGCGGTATCGCACCCGAGAGCCAGACCGCTCACTATAACGTTCCCATCCGACGCATACTTCCGGCCAATCCGATAAGCCACATCATTTCCTTCCTTATCTGCCGCACGCGCACCTATCACGGCTACCGCATTCGGGCGCATAAGCAACCCGACATTTCCCTTGCAATGTATCACAGCCGGACAATCGTGCCCTATCTTCCTGAGCCCATCCGGAAACGCCGCCGCATGCCAAGGAATAGACACGACACCCTGCTCTTCCTGACGGTCAAGCAAAGTATTTGCCCTATCGAGCATAACCTCCAGATCCGGATTCTGCTCCAGCATCCGGTCAAAATCATCCAGATGCAACTTCCCTATCTCCGCATCCTTCATCCCGAAAGCCTGCAGAGCCATTATCTCATCCACATTAAGCTGTTCCATAACTTCTAAACATTTTAGACCGCAAAGTTACAGCTTTTCCCCCTCAATAAAATTTAAGACCTTGATTACAGCGTTATTATATCTGCAATCTTAAAAAGCGTTTATTCATTCAATACAAAATATCCGAAAACATTTGTCTGAATCAATTATTTGTATTATATTTGCAAACAAAATGATAGCACTATGGAAGCAGCAATTCAAAAGAAAGCCACAATGTTCCGTTTAAATGTGGATTTAATTGAGCGTCTTAAGGAAATGGCAAAGCGCGAGCATCGCAGTCTCAACAACTTCGTTGAGTGCGTGTTGCTTGACGTGGCATACAATGAACCAAATGAACTGACAAAGGCAGCCATTGAAGAGGCACGAAGTGGAAAGCTCCGGGATGTCCCCTCCGTTGACACTTCCTCAGTAGAAGCCTTGTTTAAGTCAATGGGATTATGAAGACTCTTAAACCATCAACACAGTACAAGAAGATAGATTTGGTCAGACTTGGCTCTCACTCAGAACTTTTCGGCAAAGGACTAAAAAGATAGGTATCCTCCAAATCCAAAATTTAAGCCGCTTTTATGGTTATACCTTCCCCCAAATTGACCTAAATCTTGGATTAGCCCACTTGTCATGAGTATTGGACCGCGTCTCTGTAGACGCAGTCCGAAACTGAATACAATCTTTATTTCTTCTTGGAAGTCGACTTTTTTGAAGTGGACGAAGCCTGAACCTGCTTGAATACCATAGCCTCGTTACCATAGGAATCAAATGCTATAAGCACAGGTTTGCCGTCCTGTTCACTGATTTCCATGTAGGTCATGTCTCCCGTAGAATCATATATGTTCATATAATCTCCCGAGATCTCCCAATGCATTCCATTGTCGGATTCAGGTTTCTGACCCTGAATTGAAATAGTTGCCGACATCCGGTTGTTGGCCTTGAAACGATAGGTTATCGTCACCTTCGTACCGCCCATAGAGCCACTCCCACGGAAAGTTTTCCCCGTGAAATCATATGCGAAAGAAGCGATAGTCGCCACCACACATAATAAGAATACTAAAACTTTTTTCATGTATCAATCAATAAATTAAAATATTCATCTTTTTAAAGAGACCGGTGCTTTCTAAACGCTCTTTACGTATCCCCGAGACATCAACGTACATCCCTCGATGTCTCGAACACAAAGTTAAGAATATTATTCCTTTCCTATAGATAAAACTTCAGAAAGTCCATCTCCCTCATTACTGTGTTGAGGGCGTAAGCCCGAAATCAAAAGAAATATTTATTTTTTCTTTGATGCTTTTTCCACCGCTTTAGCAAAGGATTCCTTTAGTTTAAGCCATGCTTCACTTTGTGTTACTTTTCTATATATTTCCCCAGCATTAA
>JAIDSM010000215.1 GCA_029061225.1 Muribaculaceae bacterium | reverse complement strand
TATCATTATATGTCCACTTTTAAAAATTCAATTAACCAATAAAAATTTTTTGTGTCTACTTTTCGTGGGGCAGTACAAAAGGACAATTTAAATTTGGTGGAAACTGTAGTTTTATGCGTTTAAAATTTGGTGGAAAGTGTAGATTGTAATGTTCCAAATTTGGTGGAAAGTGTAGGTTTTTTCGTTTTAAATTTGGTGGAATTGGGAATTAATCATATCTTTGCGGTTAAAAACAGCATATTATGGAAAAACGTATTTTTAAGCGTAAGATATATGACCGGATTATGGAATGGAAACAATCCTCCAAAGGACGGAACGCATTGCTTATAGAAGGCGCGCGACGCGTCGGAAAATCTACGGTGGTAAAAGAGTTTGCTGAGCGTGAATACAAGACCTATATCCTCATCGACTTTTCCAGAGCCTCAAAGGAAATTATTGAGCTGTTTGATGACATGCACGACCTTAACTTTTTCTTCTTCAGGCTTCAGCAACTGTTTGGCGTGGCTCTCCATCAAAGGGAGTCTCTGATAGTCTTAGATGAGGTTCAGCTTTGCCCTAAGGCCAGGCAGGCTATAAAGCATCTTGTGGCTGACGGGAGATATGACTATGTGGAAACAGGATCACTAATATCAATAAGGAAGCATACGAAAGACATTCTGATTCCCAGTGAGGAAAGACGCATCAATATGTATCCCCTTGACTATGAGGAATTCCTTTGGGCCATCGGCAATAACGTTACATTCGACCTGCTTAAAAGCAATAGAGACTGGTTCGGTTATCTGAATGATGCCACCAATAGAGGCCTTATGAGAGACTTCCGACTCTATGTGATCATAGGAGGAATGCCACAAGCCGTGGATACCTATCTTGCTTCCAATAACCTTGCGGAGGTTGACACAGTGAAACGCGACATCCTTAATCTATATATCGATGATTTTGAGAAAATCGATTCCAGCGGTACTCTGTCAATGCTGTTCAAATCGCTGCCTGGCGAACTGGCAAAAAACAAATTGAAGTTTGAAATCAACGGTGTTCTTGGGAAAAGACTTGACGATATGCTTCCATTGCTCAATGAAATGCAGGAATCCATGACGGTCAACTTCTGTTACAGATGCTCCGATCCAAGTATAGGTTTAGGATTACATCGCGATACGGATGATTTCAAGATCTATATGGGCGATACCGGCCTTTTCGTGACGATGGCATTTTGGGACAGAGATTCTTCCGAAAATGAAATCTATAATAGAATACTGGCCGATAAACTGAGCGTCGATCTCGGATATGTATTTGAGAATGTAGCGGCTCAGATGATCAGAAGCAGTGGTCATTCGTTGTATTACAATACCTTCTCCAATAGAAAAGACAGCAAGAAATATTATGAAGTGGACTTTCTTCTCACTAAGAGAAACAAGCTGATTCCGATTGAGATTAAGTCTTCCGGCTATAAGACACATAAGTCGCTCGATGAATTCTGTCGGAAATATTCCGACAGGGTGGAATTTCCTCTAATGGTTTATACAAAAGCTCCGCATAAGGACGGAAATCTTATTATGATTCCATTTTATCTTCTTCCCTTATATCTTTAATTCTATTTTTGCGGGCGATATCCAAAACTAAATCGGAAATTTTTTCGTTAACTATAAGGATAGGTCGTCGCTTTATGGCCGACCTCCATTAGCAACTTATACTTTATATTTATAAGTAATCGATAAAATTAAATGCATAATATCATAAGTATATTTTTTCAACTGCTATTCAGCGATTGACAATTATGCATTATGAATTATGAATTTAGGACAATAGACCATGTATTCTAATCTTAAACTGACTTGGGCTGCCGTAATAGGAGCCTCGTTCTTAATGGCAGGATGCTCTAATGATGATGTTGCCCCTATAGAGAATATCACCATAGTGGAGGAAGGAAGCGTAAAACCTGCCCAAAAAGCGGAAAGCACACAGCCTACCGTCATCCTTGGATCAGGAGGATCGATGTCGGAAGTACTTTCCAGGACTTTTACCAATATCGTGGAGCCGGAAAAGGCGAAACAAGTGATCGTAGCCTGCTCGGATCTCGACACTTATGAGGAGCAGATTGTCGAAGCTTATAAGCGTGGCATTGTGATAACAGTAGTGGATCCTATCGGGGCTAAACTTGAACCCTGGTGCCTCGCCAAAGGAATGGTCTTTGCCGGCGATCCTATGGCCATAGACGACTCTGCTCTGATAAGCTTCAACCGTAAGGCTGTCTCTATCTCAGTTCAGAAGACAAAGACACATAAGGACATGGATGTGATAATAGAGGAAGATGACGTGCCTCTGGTGATATTCACCGGATGGCTGGATGACATCCTTACACCCAACCTCAAAGGCCCGGATTTCAGAAGTAGGGAAATTAAGAAGCGGTTCGAACCTCAGCGTGTCAGTCATGTATTCCCGATAGAAATTCCAGCAGAGGTTCTGAAGGAAAGCGGCTGGGGTGTTCCTGAAAATATCTCGCTTAAGACTACAGCCGAACTGAAATGTAATATCTATCCGATTCATTCGTTTGCTGACAATGCCTCCTTTACCGGAGATCTATACGCAGTAGAGGCGGATCTGACTATCCATAACGGTAACCTCTATAACGGTCGCTGGCAGTATTCACAAGACGGAAAGAAATATGAATCAAGCGGCTTCTATCTTTCAGACTGCCAGTTTGGCGTAAGTCTTCATGAGAGGGTGGCTTCAGGCATCGCTCATTCAAGTACACATACGTTTGCGGGCGGTCCGGCTCCCGTATCGACTGAAGTATCCTCTACTTTGCAGCCCGGATTCGAGTGGACTTTCGACGGTTGGATCACTGGAGGAAACGGTCTTGAGTCATCTACTCCGACTCCTCTTCAGGAAGGTCATTGGATCTGGAACAATCTTGCGGAAATCGCTGCAGCAGGAGTTAGCATTGATACTATGACCGAAGGCGGTGATGTTTTATGGACTCTTGCCGTTCCGGAAGGTAACGAAGGTGCACCAGCCGCCGACCTGATATTCCATTGTTCATGGATATGGGGCGTACCACAGGCCACGGATGATTCCGACGGCCGCTACTATATGAATATAAACATGGCTCCCGTCTACCGATGGACACGTTCCCTATTGCCGGGAAGCCGTATCGAAAGCAAAGATTTATCCCTGTCAGAGTCTTCCGCCCGCTTCATGCTTATTCCTCCCTCGCGCGCCGAAGGCCAGCGTGTCAACATGTAAATTCATTCACAACAATAAAATTAAAGGACGCTCCACTCGGGCGTCCTTTATTGCAGTATTTAGATTGTGCGCAGCCAATTATGCATTATGCATTGATTAGTGCTTCTACGTCGGCGATTGTGCCGCAGAATGGTCCTTTGGTTCCGAGCTTTATGCTGCACATGGCAGCGGCGAATGCTCCGGCCTCTTCGTAGGAGGCTCCACGGCTCCGCTTGTATAGGTAACCTGCCATGTATGTGTCCCCGCATCCCGTGGCATCAACGAGATCCTTGGCCGGATAGGCCGGTATCTTGTGGAATTTTCCGTCGGCATAGATCAGCGAACCCTTGTCGCCGAGCGTAAGCACCACTTCCTTCACTCCCCAGTCGGACAGCATCTTAGCCGCCTCATACGGGTCGGAGGTACCTGTAAGTGTCTCCATCTCCATCTCGTTGGCCTTCAGTATGCCGATGTAGGGGAGGGCTTTAAGTTTGTCTTCGTAGTCAACAGCCACCACCTGCTCTCCCTCCACCTTACGGAGATAACCCTGTACATCTACTGATACGGTTCCTTTAGTGTTTAGATACTTGATCGTGTCGAGGTCGAAATCATCTGCCAAAAGGGTTCCGAGGTGGATGATGTTTGCCTCCACATTCTTAAGGTTTTCCTGGGTGAAGGGATCGGCCTTTGCCAGCACGCGCTGGGTGCGGTCGTTCATGTCCTCACCATACTTATTCTCGAAATACACGGAGTTTTTCGAGACTATCGCTTCAACGTCTATGCCGTCGGCGCGCAGCTTATCCACTTCCTTCATCTCGCTTGCCGCAAGCGATGTGACGAGGCGGAAATCCTCAAGGTCGATGTTCTTGAGGGCGTTGGCGAAGTAATATGCTGTTCCCCCGGGCATATAGGCTGTGAAACGGGGAGTGATGACTTTGTCGAGGGTTATATGTCCGATGCAGGTAAGTTTCATTTTTAAGGGTAAGGAGTTAAGGGTTAAGAGTGAAGTGTGGAGAGGGGAATAAAAGGACTTTAAGGGCCTTAAGGTCTTTAAGGACCTTACCTCGAAGACTTATTTCTGCTTCCGAAGGACGCTGATTGCATAAATGAGCACGAAAGCGTATCCTATCGCTGGAATGATGAAGGCAGTAGACATTGAGGTCAGATCAGCCATTTGTCCCATCAGCATGGTACCCACGGCTCCGCCGATAGGCGTCATCATGAGGAAGGAGGATGCTATCTTGACGTTATGGCCCTGGGCTCCTACGATAGTTATGGCGAAGATGGTCGGGAACATGATGGCTTCGAAGGCATAGCACATGAAGACGCCAGCCTTTGATATCCATCCGCAGTCAAATACTACAAGCAATGCACCTATCACAGTCAGCAGACCGCATGCCACGAGCACTTTTTCCGAAGCTATCTTGCTCATCACCCAGCTTCCTACGATACGTGCCAGCATGAAGAGTCCGAGGGCTCCAAAGGACAGCACTACCGAGGCAGTGGTCTTGTCCATCCAACCGTCTGAGGTGGCGTAGTTGATGAAAAGGCTGTTGATCGATATCTCGGCTATCTCATAGAAGAAAAGTGCGATGACTCCGAAACGGAATGTGGAATTGCTCCAAAGTCCCTTGATTGTTGCTCCGAGTCCTTCCTCTGTTTTGGTGGACTCGGCCTCGTCATTACCTGTGATTTCAGGAAGTTTCACGCGCGAGAATATCAGTGCCGCTATAAGCACTGCGGCACCCATGATGCCGTAAGGAACCGATACACTGCTTTCAGGCGTTGAGAATAGGAAACCACCCACTATCACCGGAGCGAGGATGCAGCCGAGGCCGTTGAACGACTGCGCGAGGTTAAGTCGGCTGGCGGCTGTCTCTTTCTCGCCAAGCTCCGTGGCATAGGGATTGGCTGCCGTCTCCAGGATCACAAGTCCGCAGCCGATGATGAAGAGGGCGAAGAGAAACATTCCGAACGACATAATCGACTCTCCCGGGATGAAGAGGAGCGCTCCCAGCGCGAACAGCAGAAGACCTGTCACAACACCCTTACGGTATCCTACTCGGGTGATCAGTATACCTGCGGGAAGAGCCATGAGGAAATAGCCCAGATATGTGGTGGCCTGTATCAATGCTGACTGTCCGATGGAGATGTGGAGCATCTCCTGAAAGTGCTTGTTGAGAACGTCGAGGATGGCCCTTGCGAAGCCCCACATGAAGAAGAGGCTCGTGATAAGCACGAATGGAACGAGATATTTCTTTGAGACTAATTTGCCCATCTGTATGTTCGTTTAGTTGTAGATATAGTATTGAAATGCAAAGATACGAAAAAAAACTCAAATAACCAACCGAAAAAAGGCGTGCCCTGCAATCAGGAGCACGCCTCTAATTATTTGATTATTTCGCATCACGCATCACGCATCACGCGGATACGATTAGCGGATTACCTTCTTGGATACCTTGTTGCCTTCGCGAACTACAAAGATGCCACCCTGCGGGTTAGCAACGCGTACGCCCTGGAGGTTGTAGTATTCAACCACACCGTTGGCAGCGTTGATAGCCTCTACGGCATCAAGGTTTTCGTCAAACATCTCAAGCTTGAAGTCAGCGAACGGGTTCCAGTACTGAGCGGGGCTGTTCTCGTCCTTGCCGAGACCTACCCATACCTTTGCAGGAGCTGCGAGTTCGAACTCTACATACTGACGCCACTTTTCGGGATCGTTTACGAAAGCAGCTGCGGATTCGCGCTCCTTGCCGGAATCATCCCACCAGGGCATTACATTCTTAACTTCATATTCAGGAATAATTTCAGTGCCTTCAGCTGTACCCCGGGGTTCGTTTTCGGGCATAGCAGCATAGTCGCCCTTGCAGATTTCCCAGGGACCCTTCACGCGTGTCACCTTGACATTCTCTTCAAGAGTTTCGATAGATACACCAAGATTGTTGGGCTTGGTTTCCTCGAAAGAAACATAAAGATATGCGTTGTTTACAAAGTCGTCTTCCTGGTAGGCGTTCTCCTCATACCACTGCTTCGGAGACTTGGGAACTTCCTGAAGCTTCCATTCACCCTTGCAGGAGATGATCTTTCCGTCGTAGTCACCGCCACCGCCGTAGCGAAGGAATGTAAGTGCGCTGAAACGATATTTACCTGCGGGAAGCTCTACCTGCTGGCCGAAGTTGTAGGGAGAAGCGTTAGTCTTGCGGTATACGCCACCCCAGCAGTTTGTATCGGGCTTTTTCACTTTGCTTTCGCTGTTATCCATGTTCCAGCATGCGGCATCCATATCGATGCCCTGCTCAAAATTGGCATTCTTGATGAGATCGGTATAATCTTTGTCACCGCTCTTAAGAGTGAAGTTGTCGAAAGCCGACCACTCATCCATGTAGCAACCGGTATTGGCGATACCGATCACCATGTCGCCGCCTTCGTGAGTGAACTTGAGTACATTCTCATAGTCGCCGGCAGCAAAAGCCGCGCTGGCTTCTGCCATGCTGTTGGGGGCTGCCTCACGGCCTTCGAAAAGACCCTTTACCACCTGCTTGTTGCCGTTAGCATAGATGTAGGCTGTGTTGAGATCAGGATTACCGGTCTGGTTTGCCTTGGCGAAGTCATTGTTACCGCAACGATAGAATGCGTTCGCTTTGAGTTCATATTCTCCTGCGGGCATGTCAGGAAGAACCTGATAGAGGTTGAAAGCTCCTGCCCAAACTTCACCGACACCTTCGCCTACCTGAGCGATAGCACCCTGCCATCCGGGGAAGAATGCGGGATTCTGCATATACTGGCCGGTAACGTCACGGTAGCCGGCTGCGCCTGCTGTCAGCATTACAGCTGCGGCGCCGAGCAGCATGGAGCTGCGTTTCAAGTTGAATTTTGCCATAAATTAATTTAAGGTTATTTAGAATGTATTATTTGTTTAATTCATAACTCAATTTAATTCATAATGCTTAATTCATAATGCACAATTTTAAGAAATCTGGTCAGTTAGTCAGTATTTTCCTTCCAATTATGAATTATGCATTATGCATTATGAATTAAAAAATTATGAATTATGTATTTAAAGGTTAAAGTCCTTGATATCCGGGGTTCTGCTTCCAGTTGAGGTTAGTCTCGAGGATACCGCGGTGGATAGGCATGAGTCGGCGGTATGTATCCTTTACTCCGCGGTCTACCCATTCGAATTCAGTATGCTCCTCGTTGAGCCACTTCTTATATTTGTTCTTCTGGCCCCAGTCGTTCTCAAACATTCCGCAGCGGATGAGGTCGTTGCGGCGCCATGGCTCGAGTATGAACTCACGTGAGCGCTCGTCCATAAGGTCCTGAATGGTAAAGTTGCCTGTGACATCGGGTGCGTTTGAGCAACGGCGTACCTCGTTTACAAGATCGTTGACGGTAGCGCCGAGGGTTGCTGTAGCTCCGCGCATGATGCACTCAGCCTTGGTCAGAAGAATGTCTGCGTAGCGGAAGATTGGGGTATCGTTGGCCTGCTGACGGTTCCAGAGCGAGTAGTCTTCCTCGCGCGGAGGATACTTGAAGCAGCGTGCGCCTTTCTGTATGTTGAGAAGCGCTGTGCCGTTCTCGATATTTGTCTTGTTTGCCTTCGGAAGTGCCTCGTCGCCAAGTGAATAGATGGAGGCGTCATCGAATTCAAAATCGGTATGATACGTAAGCTGACCGACAAGTGTCTTTTCATTGCCCGGCACAGAATAGATATACACAGGGATATCTGTCTGCTCGTAGTTAGCGTCAAAAGTACATTGCGGACCCTGAAGGATGATCCTATTGCGCTCGTCGCCCGGAAGGTTGAAGCGCTCTACAGCCTCTTTTGTCAGCACTGTCTGACCGGCGAGAGATTTGGTGTTCTCCCATCCGAGAGTGTAAGGGCGGCAGAGTCCGTCTTTCTTGAATCCAAACCAGCGATACCATGTGGTGGTGCCGTCGCCCTGGGTCTGGGGGTCTACGTTGAGGGCGTAGATGAAGTCCTTGATGTGGACACCGTTGTCAGGATAGAATTTCTTACGGTAGCCCTGTCCTACCTCGAAGAGACCGGATTTGATGATCTCGTCACACCACTTCACGCAGTCGTTGAGTTTCGGGTTGGGGGTGTCGTTGGTGACGGTATTGATGTCGTTGGTGTATACTCCCCAGTTCAGGTAGATCTTTGCAAGGAGGGCTGCTGCCATCCAGTAGTTGGGTTTGCCGTAGGTGGAGAGGTCGTTGGCCTTGCTGAGGCCCTCTTCCTGACCGAGGATCTCGAGAAGCTCGCTTTCCAGCCATTCGGCCACTTCCTTACGCGGTGAGCGGTCTATGGGCTCACCCTCAGCAAGAGGACGCTTCATGATGGGAGCGTCGCCATAGAGCTCCATCATCCAGAAGGTGTAGTAGGCGCGGATGGCGCGGAGTGGAGCTACTACAGGGTCGTTCATGTCCGGACCACCGTAGGCCATGATCTTGGTATTGGTGTAGCTTACGCCCGACATACATCCCTCGATGATGCGTGTGCGCCAGTTGTCAAGGTTAAGGTTGTGGATGGAAGCGTCGAGATAACGGCCGTCGTCGAAGTAGTTGCCGACACCGAAGCAGCATCCCATCACTTCGTCGCCCTGGTTGACCACACCCTCGTTGAAGTCGCGGCCAAACCAGCCGTGCAGGTAGAGGTAGCAGGCGTTGAACTCACCTTCCACGGCGATGGGATTGTCGGGAAGGGTCTCATATCTTGTGTTCAGGTC
>JAIDSM010000214.1 GCA_029061225.1 Muribaculaceae bacterium | reverse complement strand
AGACCTGCGCCGACGGTCAGGTGCTTGCGGTAAGCCGCGGTAAGAAAGGGGCTGCCGTCATCAATCTGAGTGGCCTATCAAAACCCCTCGATGTTACTACTACTTTGCCCGACGGAACTTATGTCGATAAGGTATACGGAAAGGAATTTAAGGTTAAGAAAGGGCGTCTCACCGGTATAGTCGCTCCAAGACGTACATATATCCTTCAGAAATAAGTAACTCCATTCGCGTTAGGTTTTTGCGTTCTTACGAAAAATAGAGCGAATGATGTTATTTTTAAGGAATAAAAGAAATTTTTAATTCAAGGTGAACCCGCGGGTTCACCTTATTGTTTTATGTACAAACAACGACCGAAACCGGGATTTAAGCCTATGGCTGAATCCTAACTTATTAAAAATCTTGATTGAAATGGCTAATGTTAAGAGTCTGAAAGGCACACAGACAGAAAAACTCATTTGTGCCTCATATCTGAACGAGACACAGTCTTATGCTCGATATCTCTATTATTCGCAGATTGCCGACAAGGAAGGTCTGTTCCCTGTAGGCGTGATCTTTCGCGAATCCGCCGACAATGAACTTCATCACGCAAAGGTATTCCTGAAGATGCTTCAGGACACCGAAGTGACAGCTTCTGTTGAGACTGAGGCAGGATTCCTCGGAAAGACCGCCGACAACCTTCAGACCGCTATGAAGGAAGAGATGGAAGGAGGATACGAATATTATATGGCGGCTGCCAAAACTGCTAAGGAGGAAGGCTTCGATGACATCGCTTCCCATTTTGAGGCCATCGCAGCCGTGGAGAAATTCCACTACGATCGTTTCGCTAAGTTCCTCGACATGATTCAGAAGGGAACCCTCTGGAAACGTGAGAAACCCGTCACCTGGCACTGCCTCGTATGCGGATATGAATATGTCGGCACAGAGCCACCGGTAAAATGTCCGGCTTGCGACCACCCGACCAGCCACTACATCTGTGTCGAAGACGGATATTGCCCCGCTCCTGCAAGCTAACGAAAAAACTATTGAAAAAGATAATTAAGCCGTGTCGGATATTCAGGCACGGCTTAATTGCATGGTCACTTTAACCCGGCAGAGCTAATTATGCATTATGAATTATGAATTATGCATTAAAAATTGTGCATTAAGAAAAGAATCTCCTGAAAACCTTCACGATATCAAGATGATCCTGCACTCCGGCAGTCTCGGCTGCGGAATGCATCGCCCATATGGGTGCACCCATGTCTACTCCGCGCAGATCAAGCTGGCCTGTCAGGATATTGCCCAGCGTAGATCCTCCGGCTACATCTGAATGGTTGACGAAATACTGGCATTTCACGCCCGCCTCCTCACAGAGCGACCGGAATACGGCTGCCCCGTCGGCATCCGTCATATACTTGCAGTTGGCGTTTATCTTCACTACCGGTCCCCCACCTATCACCGGATGGTTGGTGGGATCATACTTTTCGCTGTAGTTCGGATGCCATGCATGAGCGTCATCGGCTGAGATCATGAAGGAGTTTGCTATGGTGCGGAAGAATGCCTGAGGTCCGAATCCGACACAGAGGCAGATTCTCTCGAGTATCATCCTGAGCACGGGCGAATGTGCTCCCTGCTTGGTTCCGCTGCCTGTCTCCTCATTGTCAAACACAGCCATGACGCGGGTAGCGCCACACGGATTGTCGCATTCCGACAGCAATGCCTCCAGCGATGCGAAAGCCATGCTGAGGTCGTCGATACGTCCACTCTGAAGATATTCTTCGTTCACGCCGATCAGCTGCGCTTTCTCGAGAGGATACAGGTTAAGTTCATAGTCGATGATTTCCTCCGGCTGTATACCGAGATGTTCGGCCACCAGACATCTGACTACACCACCGTGGGCCTTGTATCCTTCTATATCCTCTTTGGAGAAATATCCTATCACGGGCTTCATGTCTTTCTGCACGCTGAGCTTATTGCCTTCATTCACTTGGCGGTTGAAATGTATCGCAAGGTGCGGGATGGTACATACCGGACGCTTAAGGTCTACAGTCGTCATCACAGGATGCAAGGCATCCCTGCCCATTGTCATCACCCTGCCCGAGATCGAGAGAGGACGGTCAAACCAAGTATACAGTATACCCCCGCCATACTTCTCCACATTTAGGCTCACCACTCCCCCTTCACCGTAGATCTCACAGTTTGGCTTGATCTTGAAGCCCGGAGAATCGCTGTGGGAAGAAATAATGCGGAAACCGGAATATCCGGGTGCATCTATACCGACAACAAATGCGAAAACAGCGCTGCTGTTTTTTACCATGTAATATTTGCCACCACATTCGAGATCCCAGTCGTCTCGGGGATCAAGCTGGATGAAACCGGCTTTGTCAAGTTCTTTGCTGATGGTATGGGCCGCCATGAAGTTGCAGGTCGACTCATCCATCCATTTCATCAGTCTCTGTATCATAGTTGAGTTATCAGTTTTAAGTTCGCAGCTATCAGCTATCAGCTTTCAGTTTTAAGCAATCAGTTTTTAAGTTATCAGTCTGTCAATTTCAAAGACAGACAATTATGAATTATGAATTATGAATTGAATTAAGAGCTCGCATCACATTGCATAGAGTCTGCGACCAGTACTCCTTAAATCCATCTTTACATGCTCGATAAGCCTCCTCGAGATTTTCGCCTTCGCTTTCACGCACTTCTACGACAAAATCGTAGAGCGGCTGATAGATGTCTGCGAGGTTTTCTGAGATGGTGGTGGCGATCGGAGTATCTGAATACTTCATATCCTTCTCGAAAGTTTCAAGATATGTATCGTCTTCTCCGAAAGCTGACGCAAGCTGCATCCTGACTCCTTCATACTGTTCTTCTTCCAGATGGTCGCTCACGCCCACACCCCACTCGTCAAGCGAAGTGCTTTCGCCTGCATCTATATCGTGAAACTCATAATATATACGTGGCAACTGCCCGAGAAGAGTCTCCGTTAGTTCCTTAAGCTCCACTTCGCGGCACTGCTCTACCGTAGAGCAATACTCGGCGCAAAGCGCCACTAAATTTATCAATCGTGTCCTTATCTCTTCCATATCATTTCTTATAATTTTCTTACCTCCAAACCCCTAACCCTTAACCCTTAAACAAGGTACGGATTCCTGTCATACTCCCGTCCGATGGTTGTAGGGTCCCCATGCCCTGAGAAAACGGCAGTATCCCTTGGGAGAGTCAGAAGCTTCCCTTTGATCGCATCGATGAGCTGGCGATAGTTGCCTCCGGGCAGGTCGGTCCTTCCGATACTCCCTTCAAACAATGCATCACCGACAATTACAAACCCGTCAGCTTCATCGTAAAGGCATACGCTGCCGGGACTATGTCCCGGAACATGAAGCACCTTCAACTCTCCGCTTCCGATCTTCACGATATCGCCTTCCTTAAGTTTTCGGTCTATTTCTACCGAGACGTCTTCAGCCCTTACTCCAAACATCTGAGCCTGCTGCTTTATGCGCTCGCCGAGCATCGCGTCATCAGCATGCGCTTCCAGAGGTACGTTATACCTTGTCTTCACCCAGTTGTCGGCTATGGCATGGTCGATATGCAGATGCGTATTAATTAGGTGGGTAACTTTCAGACCCTCCCTTTCGATAAACTTCTCCAAAGCCTCGAACTCCTCTTTCCGGCTCATGCCGGGATCTATGATCGCAGCTTCTTTCGCTTCAGGATCATATACTACATAGGTATTGATCCCGAACATATAGAATCCAAACTTCGCAACTTTCAACATAATTTTTAGTAACTGATCAAATTAAATTAATTTATGTTTCTCAAGCCTTCCTTCATTGTCAGCCCGCATCTGGGTCCGCGCGCGAAGCAAGTGCACCTCCGCATCTTTGCTGTCGAATGGCCATCTTAAGACTCAAGACTCAAGACTCAAGACTGAAGACTAAAGACTCAAGACTCAAGACTCAAGACTTAAGACTAATGTCAC
>JAIDSM010000213.1 GCA_029061225.1 Muribaculaceae bacterium | reverse complement strand
TCATTCACACAAATCAATAAATGTTAAAATGTATTTCGTTGTGTTAAGACATTAAACCTTATCCTGCCTGGTTTGTTGGGGACAAGGTTTTGGCGACCTATACTATGTATAAATGATGATGAAAAAGTATATATGATGATGAAAAACGACCATTGGAGGAGTTAGGCCGATAGATAAAGATTGCCAAACTCGCTTGGAAGGAATTAAGGCTTTAAAAATTCTGTAAAACTTCTGCAAAAATTCTGCAAAAATTCTGCAAGAATTATTTAACTGTTACTTTATTTTTACTTATCCTAAATGCAATCACAGTGCAATAAAATTCACCTAATTTTGCATCGTAACCCAAAAAAACGATAAAACTATGAACTACATTAAGACTCTTGCACTGGCGCTCTTCTCCATCTCCATATTGACTTCTTGCTCTGAAGACGAATTTTTCACTAATGAAGTATACTCCGTGAAAGACACAGAGGCCAACTTGAACGACACAAAGGGCTTTGAAAACGACCCCAATGGTACTGAACCAAATGATTCGACAGAGACAGGCATGATCTCCATTCACTTTAACGAACCTGAAGTGGAGGATATTGACTTTTCAATAACTATACCTTAATTAAAAAACTATAAATACAAATTAAAAAAACTATAAATACACTTCTCGGAGGTCTCTCGCGGAGGCCGCTGAGGAGCAAAGTCTCTATCGCTCCGCAGGGGACCGATAGAGGATATGCGCTATCAAGATTTATTGGCATATTCCATAGCAAAATTGGCCATATTAGGACTTTTTTTCGAGATATACCCGAAAATATAGCTAAATATTGGAATATTTTATTAATTTTGCACAGTAATCGCAAAACTATGCATCTATGCACGGAGACTACGATTTAAAGATAATTATAGCTATCTGATATGAAATAACTACCTCTGAGTATATAACAATGTATAAAAAGGAGCCGGGATTCCATATCAAGGCAGAAACAAAATCTTACAAGCAATCAATAACAAACACAATAACGCACATGAGACACTTAAAACTCGGAATCCCCATTTTCGGAGCTGTCGCTATCGCAACCGGTCTTTTCAGTTGCGCTGATGAAAGCCACTGGGGCTCTTCCACAAACGAGAAAGGGAGTATTTCCCTTACGCTCTCTACAGACAACGGTATATCTACCGCTAAACCCGTATTCAGAAGCGGAGATGAATCAAGAGCAGACGACCCTAACGACCTTAACTCCTATATAAATGTTCCTACGGCAGCTGACTTCAAAGTGAAACTCGAAAAGGCAGACGGATCTTATTCCAAGTCATGGTCCTCTCTTGCTGATTTCAAAGAGGAAGCAGCAAACAGCACTTTCAATACCGGAGCTTACACCATGACAGCATATTACGGTGAAAAAGGCACTCAGGATTTTGAAGCGCCATATTTCGAGGCATCTTCTTCTTTCACTGTTCTTTCTGACAAGACGCAGGAAGTCAACCTCGAAGCCGAGCTTAAGAACTCAATGGTGAAAATCAACTATACCCAGGCTTTCAAAGACTATATGAGCAATTTCTACTCTATGATCCATACTGAAGGCCGGACCGATGACATCACCTACGGTATGGTGGAGTCAAGACCTGCTTTCTTAGAGCCTAACAATGCTAACGTGACCGTCCATTTCACTACAAAAGACAAAGGATACACTTCTTCTATCTCGTTAGGAGAATTCGCACCATCAGCCAAGACGCTCCACAACATCACATTTGACATCGTGGAAAGCCAGAGTGGAACTGCATCCCTCAACGTTTCCTTCGACGAGACATTGGAAGATGAGGACATAAAGATAGACCTCACTGACGAACTCTTCACAACTCAGGCACCCGTAATCACTTGCGAAGGTTTCTCTAATGGAGAGACCATCGACATGCTTGAAGGCACCGGAAGCGATGTCACCTTAAAAATGAATATCAGGGCTGAAGGAAAAATCAAATCTGCAGTCCTTACTGTGGATTCCGGCAACTTCACGCCATCATGGGGCGAAGAGTATGACCTCTGTAAAGCTTTCGCAGATAATAAAGTTGCAGAGCTCAGAAACGCAGGAATAGATGCCGTCGGCCTTGGATTCACCGGTCAACCAACCGATATGGACGGCTATCTCACACTCACCGACTTCGGCAAGAGCCTCCCTAAGGGCGTGCATACTATCTCACTGACTGTGACTGACCAGACCGGAAAAGTCAGCGAACCCGCCGTAGTAGTTCTCAACAGCGAGGAGATCACCATCGACATGGTTGGTGAACCAACTATCGTCTATGGCTCCGGTCAAGCAGTACTTACCCTTGACTATAACGGAACAAATCCTGACTCTGACATTTCATTCCAGGCTGTCGGTTCGGATGGATATTACACCTCTGCAAGAACCATCAGCTGTGAGGAAAACACAGCAACACGCGCTTTTGAGAAAAAGAGATATGTCTACACCATTGAGCTGCCTGTCACTACCAAATCAAGCATCGGAATTCAAGTGTATCACAAAAATACTAAACTCGTGGGTGAATTCCAGGTGCCAGTGACTGTCCCCTCTTATCAGATAGCTGAATATGATGCTTACAGCAAGTATGCTTATATAAGGGTTGCCACACCTAATTCCACCGACCCGTCAGTATTGGCAGCAGTCACCAACAACCTTGCTGTAAAAGGCAACGGTAATGAGCTCAACATCGCCAGCCGGGATGCATCCAACGGCATAATCACTCTATCCGGATTGACTCCCGCTACTGATTATTCCATCACATCCTCAATCACTGGAACAGATAAAAATTCTGTTTGGAACAACAATAGGAATATCATAACGGAAACAGAATCACCTGTTCCTAACGGAGATTTTGAAGATTTGAAGGAAACGATAAATACCACTATTAATCAAGGTGGCCTTTGGACTATAACAACAATTGGGAAAACTCATCAGACCACTCTTTTAATGAATATAAAAGAGCCACAAGGATGGGTATCTTCTAATTCCTTGACCTGTAATCTGAATGCAAATAATAAGAATAGTTGGTATCTTATTCCTTCAGTGTACAATACTTCGTTATCCTGGAAATCCCATCAGCCTGAAGCTAAAGGGCTTGGAATAGGTCAAAGTCCTTACGATTCGACTGCAGATATATACAAAGATCTTAAAAGTCAATCAAAAGACAATGCTATGATCATTCGAAACGTAGCATGGGATTTTAACGGCCCCTCTATTGCTGATAAAAAACAAACAGGCAACACTGATTTCTCTAATTATTTTTGTTCGAATAAGCCAAGTTCCATTGCAAATCGGACAGCAGGTTACATGTACTTAGGAACAGCTACTGAACAAGGCGCAAATTTTGCTTCTCGTCCTACTAAACTTAAAGGTTTTTATAAATACGAAAATGACAGTCAGGATAAGGAAGAAAAAGGTAAAATTACTGTTGAAATTCTTAACGGTGACAAATTGCTTGGAAGTGGTCAAATCGAACTTGGTGCAAATAATGACTACACCGAGTTTACAATCCCAATTAAATACAGTTTATCCATGTTCCAGCCAAAGGCGACTAAACTAAAAATATATATAACTTCAAGTAATAAAACATCAGATATAAAGACCACTGATTATTGCAATAAGGACGAATGTTGCTCTCGTGGAGCTGTTCTGACTGTAGATAACCTCACATTCGAATATTAAGAAAGCATCTTATATCATGAAATATAAATTTTTATCATATATTGTGGCTGCCGCATCTATGGCGCTTGCCGGATGCGACAAAGAAGCCACTTTCAACATGAATCCCGGCGAAGGTCAGTTGAACTGCCGTACTCTCACTGTCGACTATATCAACAACACCCGAGCCAATTCTTCTGCGGTGGAATTAGGCGAATTCAAGGTCGACTTCGTGAACACCGCAAATAATGAGACCGCAAGAAGCTTCAAATATGCTGAAATGCCGGAAATCGTCTCCTTACCTCAAGGTAGCTACCGTGCCGAAGCATCATTTGGAGATAATCCCATTGCTGAATGGGAAGCCCCATACTACTTAGGCAACACCGATTTCGAAATCAATGCCGGCCAGATCACCGATGATGTGGACCCGGTGGAATGCGTGCTCAGCAACATACGCGTCAGAGTCAAGATCAATGACCTTAATCTCGGCTTGCTTGGCGACGATGCCAAGGTTGTGGTACATGCCGGAAAGGAAGGAGAATTGACATATGATCATTCTACAATAAATCAAGCAGGATATTTCCGCTTCATAGAAAACAGCCACACTCTCACTGCAGAATTCTCCGGAACAGTCGACGGCAAATATGTCAACGCCACTCCTCTGATTTTCGACAATGTTGAGAGCGGAAAAGCCTACGATATCAATTTTACCGTCAACCGCCCCGACAATATGGAGCCAGGTGAAATCGTGGTCGGAGGTGAACCGGGCAATGAGATTACCGTCAATGCCACTATCGCAATAGTAGACCAAACCAAAGAAATTGATCCCGACGAACCGGAAGACAATATCCTCGTTGACGATATGCGTCCTGTCAATGGATCAGATGATCCCGGTAAGGATCCAAATGGTGATGATCCGGGTACTGAAGTGAAAGGCCCGAAGGTAATCCCTACTGCTCCAGGACTGAAATTGGGTGAGGCGTACACTCTGATCGATCCTGAAACTACACCTGTATCATTTAAAGTAACAAGCGAAACCGGCATAGGCGAATTTAAAATTGTGATCGAATCTAATAGCCTGACACCTGAGGAACTTCAAGGGGTCGGACTATCGGCAAACCTTGACCTCATCAATCCCGGAGATCTTGAAGGTGCACTTAATGGACTTGGGTTCAAAACTGGGAACGATGTTGCCGGACAGAAAGAATGTTCATTCGATATTTCTCAATTCGTGCCCATGCTTCAGGTTTTGGGTGCGGGAGACCATAAATTCATCATTACCGTCAGTGATGCCGATGGCACCACAGAGGCAACACTCTGGCTGAAAGTCACCGACTAAAACCCAACTCATCTATCAAAATAATTGACAAAAATGAAAAAACTGATCTCAAATATATTGAACGGAGTTGTGGTGCTCACTGCTGTCAATGGGCTTTGGAGCTGCTCCGCTGAGAATCCTTTCGACAGCGAGGGAGAGGGTACTATCCGTCTTCACACCGTAGTGA
>JAIDSM010000212.1 GCA_029061225.1 Muribaculaceae bacterium | reverse complement strand
CTCTTCGACTCTGCCGATGCTTTGATTCGCGTCGACATGAGTGAGTACATGGAGAAATTCACCGTCAGCCGTCTCGTAGGTGCCCCTCCGGGATATGTAGGATACGAGGAGGGCGGTCAGCTTACGGAGAAAGTGCGTCGTCGCCCCTACTCCGTTGTGCTCCTCGATGAAATCGAGAAGGCGCACCCCGATGTCTTCAACCTGCTTCTCCAGGTTATGGACGAGGGTCGCCTGACAGACTCTCTTGGACGTCGTATCGATTTCAAGAACACTATCATAATCATGACCTCCAACGTAGGCAGTCGCCAGCTGAAGGATTTCGGCACGTCAGGCGTTGGTTTCAACACTGCCGCTGACGATAAGAAACAGGCTCAGGGTGTGATCTCCAAAGCGCTCAACAGGGCCTTCTCGCCTGAGTTCCTGAATCGTATCGACGATATAGTGATGTTCGACCAGCTTGACAAGGAAGCCATCTTCAAGATTATTGATGTTGAACTTGAAGATTTCTATGGCCGCGTGATGAAGCTCGGCTATGAGCTGAAGCTTTCCGACGAGGCTAAGGATTTCATCGCTGAGAAAGGCTATGACAAGAACTTCGGAGCCCGACCACTCAAAAGGGCTATCCAGAAGTATCTCGAGGACGATCTCGCAGAACTCCTTCTCCGCCTCAACGCGGAAGGAAAACTCGGTGGCACCATCGAAGTCAGCCGTAAGGACCCCGAGTCCGAACGACTTGCCTTCGACTACCACGATCCCTGCGCCTGATTATGGAGCAGCAGGCTTCCCAGCCTGCGATAATACCGATTTTATAAAGGACCCCGCATTTTTAAGCGGAGTCCTTTCTTTTTTAAACCTACAATTTGCATATCTGAGTTTTTTTAGTTAATTTTGTAGGTTGAAAAGATTAGGCAAGATACTAACATGACTATTGACGAAGATAAGATTATTCCGGTCAATATTGAATCGGAAATGAAAAGCGCCTACATCGACTATTCGATGTCGGTAATCGTATCGCGAGCACTACCGGATGTCCGCGATGGTTTCAAACCCGTCCATCGCCGTGTGCTCTACGGAATGGGTGAGGTCGGCAACTATTTCTCCGGAGACACTAAGAAGTCTGCACGTATCGTGGGTGACGTGATGGGTCATTACCATCCTCATGGAGACTCATCAATCTATAATACGATGGTGCGCCTCGCCCAGGAATGGTCGCTCAGATATCCCCTCGTATTCGGACAGGGTAATTTCGGATCCATCGACGGCGACTCTCCGGCGGCTATGCGTTATACCGAGGTGAAGCTCTCCCGCATGGGCGAGGAAATGCTCCGGGACCTTGATTCGGATACTGTGGATTTCGTGCCGAACTTCGACAACACCACCAAAGAACCGACCGTACTCCCTACCCGAATTCCAAATCTCCTCGTCAATGGCGCAGCCGGTATCGCTGTGGGTATGGCTACCAACATGCCTCCCCACAACCTCACGGAGGCTCTCAACGCGTCTCTCGCCCTCATAGACAATCCCGACATCGACATCGATGGACTGATGCAGCATGTGACTGCCCCTGACTTCCCTACAGGCGGCGAGATATTCGGACTCCAGGGAGTTCGCGACGCTTACGAGACAGGCCACGGTCGAATCATTCTCCGCGCTAAAGCTGAAATCGAGTCTAACGGCACACACGACCAGATCATCATCAGCGAGATTCCTTACGGAGTCTTGAAGAAGGATATCGTCACCAGCATCGCGGATCTCGTCGAGGAAAAGAAAATTGACGGCATATCCGACATCACCGATACTTCGGCGCGAGGAAAGATCCATATCGCAATCGACATCAAGCGCGACGCTAACGCGAAGGTCGTCCTCAACAAGCTATATAAGATGACTCAGCTCCAGACAAGCTTCAGCGTCAACAATGTGGCTCTTGTCAACGGACGGCCCCGTACGCTCAACTTAAAGGAGATTCTGCAGTACTTCGTTGAGCACCGTCATGAGATTGTGATCCGACGCACCAAGTTCCTCCTCCGTAAAGCCGAGGAGCGTGCCCACATCCTGAAGGGACTCATGATCGCCTGCGACAATATTGACGAGGTGATCAAGATTATCCGACACTCACGCACTACTGAGGAGGCACGCGAGCAGCTCAGTCAGAAATTCGAACTCGATGACGTGCAGACCCGCGCTATCGTGGAGATGCGTCTGCGTCAGCTAACCGGTCTGGAACTCGACAAACTGCATGCCGAGTATGACGAACTGATGAAGCAGATCGAATTCTACAACAGCATCCTCACCGACGACGCAGTCTGTCGCGACGTGATGAAGCAGGAACTGATCGAGATCCGCGATAAGTTCGGCGATGAGCGTCGCACTAAGATCAGCAAGTACTCCCCCGACCTGAATGCAGAGGATTTCTATCCGGATGACGATATGATCATCACTATCTCTCATCTTGGGTATATCAAGCGCACGCCGCTCACAGAGTTCCGTGCACAGAACCGCGGAGGTGTCGGAGCCAAGGGCAGCAGCACGCGAGATCAGGATTTCATCGAGCACATCTATCCCGCCACAAACCATAACTCGATGCTCTTCTTCACCAATAAGGGCCGTTGTTATTGGCTTAAGGTATATGAGATTCCTGAGTTCGCGAAGAATTCCAAAGGCCGGGCTATCCAGAACCTTCTGAATATTGATGCCGATGATGCCGTCAACGCTTTCATCTGCATCAAGAATCTCGGAGACGAGGAGTTCGTCAAGAATCACAACCTGCTCTTTGCTACACGCAACGGTGTTGTGAAGAAGACTCCGCTTGAGGCTTACAGCCGTCCGCGTGCCAATGGCGTGAACGCCATCATCATCCGTGAAGACGACTCCCTGCTCCAGGTTGAGCTTACGGATGGCGATACTCAGGTGATTCTCGCAAGCAAAGCAGGCTACGCTACCCGATTCAGTGAGTCAGAGCTCCGCGAGATGGGACGCGTGTCCACCGGTGTACGTGGCATGACTCTGCGAGGCGAAGATGATGAGGTTGTCGGAATGGTGACTGCGAAGACCGACGACAACGAGCACAGTATTCTTGTGGTGTCGGAAAACGGTTTCGGCAAACGTACTCATCTTGACGACTATCCTGTCAGCATGCACCGAGGAGGCAAGGGCGTTAAGACACTCAATGTGACAGATAAGACAGGCAATCTTGTTGCCATCAAGAAAGTGACGGACGCTAACGACCTTATGATAATCAACCAGAGTGGCATAACTCTCCGTCTTCCGGTCGACACGCTCCGTCTTCAGGGTCGAAACACTCAGGGAGTGAAGCTCATAGACCTCACCAAGCGCGGCGACCGAATCGCTTCCGTCTGCGTCGTGGATACAGACCCGGAAGAAGAGATCGAGGAGCAGCTCGCAGACGAACAGACCTCGGATGTCGTTTCAGAAGAAGTTCAGGTCGATATTGAGGTAACTGAGACTGAATCCTCAGAGAATGATAATGAAAACAATCAATAATCTAAAACAGTAACCTATATGAAAAAGCTCATGACATTTGCGCTCTGCTTCGCAGCCATAGGCTCGGTGAGCGCACAAAAAGCTAACGTGGACGCTGCCAAGAAACTTTCCGGCAAGCCCGACAAGATCGAAGAAGCCCGCTCTTTGATACAGCAGGCCATGCAGAACCCGGAGACAGCTCAAGACGCTCAGACATACTTCATCGCCGGCAAAATCGAATTCGATGCCTACGACAACCAGTATGCAAAAAGACAGATCGATCCAAGTTCCGTTGACAATATTAAGATGTCAGAAAATCTCATAAACGGGTACAAAAACTTTGTCAAGGCTCTTCCTTTAACTGCAATTCCTAACGAAAAAGGCAAAACAGATTCTAAAACGGCTAAATCTATACTCGGAACACTGAAGGGACATGCAGCTGACTTCTATACTGGAGGTTCTGTCTTTCTCAATGAAGGCAAATATTACCCGGAAGCTTATGAAAGTTTCATGATATATGGTGACCTTCCAGAACAGGACTTTATGAAGGATCAGAAACTTGTTATTCCAGATACTCTTCGTAACGCGGCTTACTATTATGCAGGTCGTGGTGCATTTGCTGCCAATGAATTAATGCCAGCAGCTGAGGCTTTCCGTAAAGCTCGACAAACGGGATTCGATGATAAAGATGTTTTCATATACGAGATCTCAAGCTGGCAAACTATTGCTCAACGCGACTCAACTATGGAGAAGACAGCTATGCAAAAGATAATCGAAGTGGCAAAAGACGGCGATAAGATGTTTGGAATGGCTGAGCCTTATTTCTTCATTAACATTGTTAATTCCCTTGTGATGGAAGACAATTTTGATCAAGCTGTAGCCGCAGTAAATGAAAGATTGGCTGATAATGCTGATAATCCTAGTCTTTATGGACTGCGCGGCTTTGTTTATGATCGTATGGGCAAAGATAATGAGTCAGTAGAAGACTATAGGAAAGCCATATCCTATGACAATGCAGACTTAGGCACACTTAAGAACGCTGCAAAGAAAATCTTTCGCGTAGGTGCTAACAAATGGAATGCCATAGAAGGGGGGTCAGCTGAAGAACGTGCTGCTCGTGCCGATGTAAAGACAAATTACTATGAAGTCGCCAAGGCAATCGCCGAGAAAGCAAAGAGAATTGGGGGTGAAGACACCGGAGATCTTGACTACCTCATTGATGCCATTGACTATAACCTTTCTTTAGCTCAGTAATCTGACCTTACGCTTTATGTGGACTCCTATGCTCGTTACATTGGATAGGAGCCCACTTTTTTATTATTTTATTAAGATTTATATCTCCCTGATTCTAGATATATAAATCTTCTTTTCTAATATTTTTATTTATAACATATTATAAATTATAATCTATTGTAAATGTAAACTACTTATTATGTCACCTCACATCACTTGCTCCATTATCTTGAAAACATTAATTTTATCGGTATCATTAGCCATAACTGCGATTGGATATGCACAAGAATATACAGTAGAAAGTTTTAATGTGGTTCAAGACGACCTTACTGCTAAGACTAATCCCAAAACGGACCTCAACGGTAAGAGATGCGCTCTGATAAAGGTTTATGTTGATGATAAAATAGCAGCGGTAAGAGGCAATATCATTGGAGATGTTACGACAATTGGGATGGAAAAGAGTTTCTATTTAACAGATGGCTCAAGAAAACTGGAACTTATTTTTGATAACCACTATCCTTTAAAAATAGTTTTTGACGAATATAACATACCCGCACTGACTGGCGCCATGACTTATGTGCTTAAACTCAAGACCAACGGAAGCTCCATTCAAGCCGAAACTTCGGTTCAGCCTCAACAACAGGCCACACAGTCTGATATACAATCTCCCAAACAAAGTAACATACCTACAGCTCCCTATACTCCCAATTCAAGCCAGAATGAAATAAACTCAGGAATAGGCAGACAAAATCAGGCTACTACTTTTCAGCCTGATTCATACAGGTCTTCGGCATATGGAGGTGATTTTCAGACGCTCATGAATGACGGAAAGAAAGCATTCGATAGTTACGATAAGGATCTGATCAACAGTATGGTCAATCCAGCATCAGTTGACAATATCAAGATGGGTTACGATCTTCTTAACGGCTACAAGAATTATGTTCAGGCCTTGACCATAGCTTCCAACCAAAAATCAAATAAGCAGATTAAGAATATCGTCAAAACCCTCAATGAACACGTCAATGATTACTTTAATGCCGGTGCTTATTTTTTCAATGCAAAGAAAATTTATCCGGAGGCCTATGAATGCTTCATGATTTACGCCGATATGCCAAATCAGGAATTCATGAGAGGTGAAAAACTTGACCTTACCGACACAGACCGCGGAACAGCATATTTCAATGCTGGGCTGGCAGCCTATTCGGGCAATGAACTTATACATAGCGCAAATGCATTCCGCAGGGCCCGGGAGATCGGCTACGATGACAAGCAGGCTTACATCTACGAAATTGCATGCTGGCAGAGTCTGGTTAAAACAGACCCGTCTATTGAAGAGACAGCAAAACAAAAAATAGTTGAAGTCGCACAGGATGGAGACAGAAAATTCGGCTTATCCGAACCAGTATTTTACAACAATATAATCAACTTTCTTGTAGTCGATGAGAAGTACAATCAGGCTTTAGCTGATATCTCACAACGTATTGCTCAGAATCCTAACAATGCAGGTCTATACGGTCTACGTGGATTCGTCTACGACCGCATGGGTAAAGACGATGAGTCAGTAGCAGACTACCGTAAAGCCGCAGCTACAGATGGCGTAGATTTCGAAACCCTTAAGAACGCAGCGAAGAAGATCTTCCGTACTGGTACCAACAAATGGGACAACATCGAAGGAAACTCTGATGCTGACCGCGCCGCACGTGCTGACGTGAAGACAAACTATCTGGAAGTGGCTAAGGCCATTACTGACAAAGCAAAGGCCATGAACTCAAACGACGAAGATCTTGACTACGTGATCGAAAGCATCGACTATATGCTATCACTGACCAAATAATCTTAAGACTCTCACTTATCATGTCGGCTCCGGAAGTTAACTTCCGGAGCCGACACTCTATTTTAACTTATACCTCTTCTAACA
>JAIDSM010000211.1 GCA_029061225.1 Muribaculaceae bacterium | reverse complement strand
ATGCCGATATAGATATTCCGGACGAGGCGTTTATCGGGCTTTTTGACTTCTTCGACAAATGGAATTGGCACCTTGATACTCGCTTGACGGCATCAGGGAAGGACATTAACCCAGACGTACTCGGTTATATCTTCGAGCAATATATCAATGACCGCGCGCAAATGGGTGCATATTACACTAAAGAAGATATTACGGAGTATATAGGTCGTAACTGTATTTTGCCTTTCCTGTTCGACAAAGTCCGAACAGCCACCGCAGAATCACCGAAAGCTTTTGCGCCTGATGGATTTGTTTGGAAAACTCTGCGCGAGAGTGGTGACCGATATATCTTCGATGCCGTAAAGAAAGGATATAAAGATTTCAGTTCTATTCCTGAATCGATTTCTCGTGGATTAATTACCGAGGAGATGCGTAAGGAGTATTCGGAGACTCCAATTGCCGACTTGCCGAAAACTCACGTTCCTTTGTCGGAACTTCGTTCAGAATGGAACACTCGCACTCCCGAACAGTGGGGCCTTCCTAACGAGATTTGGCGCGAAACAATCGAACGACTGCAACGCTGCGATGACATCTTTGACAAAATCAATCGTGGAGAAATTACGTCAATTAACGATTTCATCACCTACAATCTTGACATCCGCACCTTTGCTGCTGATCTGCTCGCTAAAGCCGATAATCGCTTTGTAGGCTGGTTCTATCATGCCCTGCAAGAGGTCTCGATTCTTGATCCCACTTGCGGCTCCGGCGCTTTCCTCTTTGCCGCAATGAATATCCTTGAACCGCTCTATGAAATCTGCATAGACCGTATGCAGGAATTTAATCAGCAAAATCCTGTGCTGTTCAAGACCGAACTTGCAGAGATAACGGATAAATACCGCTCCAACATCCAATATTTCATCTTCAAGTCCATTATTCTACGCAATCTCTATGGTGTAGATATAATGGTTGAAGCTACCGAAATAGCCAAATTGCGACTTTTCCTGAAGATGGTTGCCGTGGTGGATGTTGACCGTCGCGCTGATAATCTCGGTCTTGACCCTTTGCCCGACATTGACTTCAATATCCGATGCGGAAACACTCTTGTCGGCTACGCCAATAAAGAGCAACTTGACCATGATCTTGGACATGCGGAGGATATTCTGCAGGAACTTGCTAATCAAGACTTCAAGCAACAAATAGACGAAGAAATGCAGAAAATAGCGGCAGGATATAGAATATTTGTCTATCAACAGTTACGCCAAGAGGAGGATATAATGGCTTTCAAACATGCCAAACACGACCTTCACAAGTTGCTGAAGTCGCTCAATGACAAACTCAATCATCGACTTCAATCCGCATCCTCACCGAATACGAATTATGAAGAATGGCTTAAATCCCACCAACCATTCAACTGGCTAGCTGAGTTCTACCAAATCATCGAAGGCAACGGAGGTTTTGACGTCATTATTGGTAATCCCCCATATGTAGGATATACACGCAAGAATAAAGAAACAGGTAAGGCTGTTATTGAAATTTATCGTATATCAAGTTCCTATAAAACACTAACTGCTTCTAATCTATATGCTTTCACCATCGAGCGTTCAAAAAATATTTTGAATATACGTGGCAGAGAGGGTATGATTATTCCTATATCTGCTTTTTCAAATGACAGTATGAGTTCCCTTCAACAATTAGTTAAAGAAGATTTGGGGAATAAATGGATTTCAACTTATCATCAAAGACCAGCTCAATTATTTGATGGGGTATTACAGCGTCTTTGCATATTATTAGCAGATAAGACAGATTTTAGGTCTATCTATACTACAGGTATATATAGATGGTATGCTCATACTCGACCTCAATTATTTCAGAATTTAGCATATTCTAAATGTAATCAGAATAAACAACAACATATCGTTAAAATCGGATCTAAAATAGAGTTGTCAATATTTGACAAATATTCAAAGCACCAGGTTACTTCCGATTACATTGCCGTTAATAGGAACAGTAACAATGTTTATTATAGAACAGCAGGCGGAGGCTATTGGGTTACATTCCTAAATGATGAGTTTGATTGTGACGCTGTAAGCAACAAATGTACATCAATTCAAGAAACGTATAGTGCAAAAGTTCTAACTGCGGCATACAATAGCAATTTATTTTGGTGGTATTACGCCATCAATTATGACTTGTTTAATTTTAAGGACTACATGATTTTCGGATTTCAGTTGTCTTATCCTCTCAATATTGAATCCGAAATCAAAATGCTAAGTGGTAAATTAGAATCCAATCTAAGAGATAATGCATTGTTCTATGACATAAACAGTAAAACAAAGGGGATTAACCGAACTGTTACTTATCAAAAGTCTAATTCCAAATGCATTATGGATGAAATAGACACCCTCTTAGCAAAGCATTATTGTTTTACAGATGAAGAGCTTGATTTTATCGTCAATTACGACATTAAATATCGCATGGGCGATGAATTAGACAATTCGGAAGAATAGTGGAAACGCTTGGTGACATATCGCTTCTTGACCGTAAGAAGATTGGCTACTTTGCATCGAATAAAATAGCCTCCCTTTCGGTGTTGCCGACCCTTGACTGGGCGACTGAAGTGGCGAAGCGCGACGATGTTGCCATTGTAAGCGGATTTCAGTCCAAGATGGAACGCGAAGTTCTCGACATCCTTCTAAGAGGCCGATGTGGGATTATCTGCGTATTAGCCCGTCCGATATATAAAGTAATTCCGGACAAATATCACAATGCATACGCTCAAGACCGAATACTCTTCATCTCACATAACACTGCCAAATCAACTATGACCTCTCGTCACCTCTGCAAAAAACGAAACGAATACATCGCCTCCATATCCGACGAACTTGTCTTCTCTTTCCTCACCCCAGAAAGCTCTCTATACCACTTATCGCAGTTAACAACAAGAGTGTCAATATTATAATATTAATTGTCTACATCACGTTTCCAAATCCATTGTTTTTATACCACATTTGGAAACGTGACAACGGTCCAAGATATAGAAGTCGCAAATAACTAAAGTTGTAGGCACCCCGAATCTGGAAGCTCGCGAGAGTGCCAAATCGCATATTTTATACGCACATTTGGCACCGTCGTGGATATTGATTGCAGTTAAGTTTGGTTCGGTTTATATTTATGCCTGTAAATCAAACCAAACTATAGTATAACTAACTGGACAAAATAAAATGAAGCTACTGATATGTTATTGTTGTTGGATCATATCCGCATCATCATACTATCCATATAGAATCTGGGATTTTCTTATGGAACAGTAGTATTCTGCCCCAAGTTCAGTTGTTTGTGTTTACCGTTATACATCGGGTAGGTCGGAAAACGGAGTAAGTTTTCTGACCTACTTTCGTTTTCCTTCCTCCCACACCACCGTACGTGCCGTTCGGCATACGGCGGTTTCGTGCTTATCTTATCCCTTTTGGACTCCGCATAGTGGATATCGTCACTTCTTCTCTATTGTCGGGATACGCCCTATCGTCTTGAAAAGAGAGTTCCTCTTCGGACATCTGACTACTAAAATTTCCAAATACACAGATTGTCGTATGAGATAGCACACGATTCGGCCCTTCGCCTTGACCGTCCCGCGGTCGGCTACTTCGGCCTCTGCTGACTCCTCGACATTCGTTGTTACTACCCTTACGGACTGCCGAGGCCTCACGGGATAAGTCATACATCTTTCCTCGTTTACCTGCCTAATTTACGCATCAAGGTTACGGTTGCCTTTGGGAACTTTGCTGTCTTTGGCCAGCTTGTCCGCTTGATACGCCTTGGTATTAGGTTTCTGTTCGTCAGGCCACGATTTCGCTATTGCTTCTTCTCTCCCGAGCGTCACCACTCGAAACTTGCAAGTCGCTCTGGGGTTCGTCGGCAACTACGCCCCGTATGGACTTTCACCACAGATGTATGACATGCCCGTCATACCAAAAAAGCCTAGACGATGAAAATCGTCTAGGCACATCCTAAATCTAAATAGTTACTTTCTGCGTTTTGTTGGCCCTACTCTGACCTTTTCGACTACAGTTGTACTTGGGTGCTTTTGTGCATATTCAATAGATACAAATCTACCAGTTTCTGCACTCCTGCCTTTTTCTACAGTTTTTGCCATATCTTGAATCTTGAAGTTAATACTATGCGGTGACCTACCGATTCCGCTACGGTACACTTAGGTGTTGTATGCCATTCGCCATTGTCCGTTTGTCAAGTTTTTACCTTGTATGTGCCTCACGACAGCAGAAGAAGCATCCGTCAACAGTGCTGTAGTGTTTCTTTGCCTCTTTTACAGCCTCCTTGCCACTTGTGAAATATCCCAAAAAGATTCGATTTTCTACTGACGGCAAGTACTTGCAACCTAATGCATGGACTTCATGTTCACCCGTCGGTTGGGCAATTTTGTTTACATAGTAAAAATTACTCATAATAAAGAATGTCAACTCTCTGGTCCATTCGCCAGGGTTTTAATTTCGAGTCAACGTTGCAAAATTAACCAAAAGTTTCTTAACAACCAAACAAAACCGTGCAAAATTCACGTAAATAACAATATGGTCTATATAAAACAATGGTATATGTCGTATTTAGGTGGAATTTACACGCTATTTAATAGCACTGTCAAAAAAATAGAGACAATAAATTTGTCTCTATTGATTGTATGTGTCGAAATTATCAATACAGTCTATTCGCCAAATAATTCCTTTTCGTAGTCCTCAAAAACAGTCCATTGATTGATAATATCGTCAATCTCAGAAGCAACATCTCGATAATAAGTTCTAAAGAAGCTAACCGTATTATGAATGTAATCCGGTTTTTTTACTGAAATAGTACCCGAATCTCTGTTTTTACTGAAGAGCCTTACCGCATCTCGACGCAAAAAATCCGCATTTAATAATTGAAGATCATGGGTAGCCACGATAAGTTGGCAATCTTTAGCTAAAGAAAGATACATCTTTAAAATAAATTCCAAAGCTTTTGTATGAATTCCCGATTCTATTTCATCTATAGTTGTTGACTTTTTACCCAGAATTATGTCAAACAAAACGACCAACAATCGAATGATATTCATAGTGCCGTACGATTCTAATTCAGAATCAAGTTTTTGTTTTCCTTCACTTGTTAAATGTATAAATTTCAAAGTCTTGCTTGGCAGCCCTGACGGAAATTGACACATCAGTGCTTTAACAAGAGAATCATGAACACCAGATGCTTCTATTTCAGAAACACTTATTATGTGATCTTCTACTTCATAGTCGCAAATATTTGTATTTACATCTTTAAGTAGCCGAAGAATCATTTTCTTCATTAAAGCATCCTTATCAGGATCATCTGTTTTCAGCTTATCGGCTAAACTTCTATCGCTTTTTTTTACATAGCTTATTCTATCCTCAAAGTATGATAAATTTGAAGATAAGATTTGACTTTCAAGATTTAATGACGCAAATACAGAGAGAACCGTTGAGTTTGCAACAGTATTAACCTCTAGGTCATGTCTATCATTCCTTGATAAGTCACAACTGTTCCCATAAATTATTTGTACTTTATCTGTGTTACTATCATAGGTTCTAAAATAGACCCGAGAGGGACGACTTTCCTTAACAATTAATTCTTCTTCCTCAATTCTATCTTGCGATACTTTGAGTCGGTACTTATAACATACCTCATCTATGTAATATGTTAATTGCAGCTCAGTTGGCTCATTATATGAATGATCATCGAGTAAGAAAGGTCTATAAATGGGCTTTTCTGATGCTTTCGTTGGCCGGCTAATTGCTAATGTTCTTAGATATTTAAGAGCTGAGAACAACTTTGATTTACCGGAGCCATTGATTCCAACACATATAAGTAGCCGAAGAATGCGTTTACCACCGATTTCTTTATACCACGAGGGAGGTAAGCTATTTTTTTTACCTTCTTTCTTTGAGGCAACGAAAGAGAATTCCGTTTCCTCACGGTAGCACATATAATTCTTTATGGAGAATGATTCAATCATATTATTAGTCCTAATTTGAATGCAAAATTAACACTAAAAATCGGGGCATGCAAATTTATAAGACTCTTTGCGTGAAAATTTCACGCAAAACTCACAAG
>JAIDSM010000210.1 GCA_029061225.1 Muribaculaceae bacterium | reverse complement strand
CACCGGGACGCACCTTGCCGAGCAACGGATTGAAATTGGCACCGTCGTAATAAAGAAGTCCGCCTGCGTCGTGAACGAGCTTCGCTATCTCCACAATCTCTGTCTCAAACATGCCGAGAGTGTTGGGGTTAGTCATCATTATGCCGGCCACCTCATCGTTAAGAAGAGGCTTAAGGTCTTCGATATCAATCGATCCATTTGGTCGGCTCTTGACTTCCACTACTTCAAGACCTGCCACCATAGCGGATGCCGGATTTGTGCCGTGGGCTGAATCCGGCACGATGATCTTCGTACGTTTATGGTCGCCTCGTGCCATATGGTAGCTGCGCATCACCATCAGTCCGGTCAATTCACCGTGAGCTCCGGCATATGGATTCAGGGTAAACTCCGCGAATCCCGCAAGTTTTGCAAGTGCGTTTTGAAGGTTCCAGTAGAGTTCGAGAGCTCCCTGTGCCGTAGATGCATCCTGAAGAGGATGAAGAGAAGCGAACTGCGGCATTGCGGCTACTTCCTCGTTGATTTTCGGATTGTACTTCATCGTACAGCTTCCAAGAGGATAAAAACCGGTGTCTACACCGAAGTTCTTGTTGGAGAGGTTGGTGTAATGGCGCACCACATCAAGTTCCGAAACCTCGGGAAGATCGAGAGCAGTCTTGCGAAGGAGATCGGCTGGGATTTCTTTCTCGCCGTCGGTATTGAAACTGTTTTTAGGCAATTCATAACCTACTCGGCCGGGACGTGAGAGTTCAAAAATCAGTTTATCGTAGTATTTCATCTTCTTAAGCCTCCAGCATTAAAGTTACAAATTCATCGATTTCCTCCTTGGTCCTTTTCTCCGTGACCGCAAATTCAACGAGGCCGTTTCCAAGGTCAATGCCACCCATATAACCCTTGGAAGCAAGATATTCATTCGCTTTCCTGATGTCAAGATCCGAACGCAGCGTGAATTCCTTAAGGAATGGTTTATCAAATACCTTATGGAATTTGCCTGACGCAAGAAGCTTTTCATACAGGTAGTGCGCGCCGTCGCAACTGAGTCTGTTGACTTCCTCCAAACCTTTCTTACCCATCAACGCCACGTATACAGTAGCATAGAGTGCCATCAGGCTCTGGTTGGAGCAGATGTTTGAAGTAGCCTTCTCGCGCCGGATATGCTGTTCACGAGCCTGAAGGGTAAGGACAAAAGCTCGCTTGCCGTCAGCGTCTTTGGTTGCACCAACTACGCGACCGGGCATCTTGCGGAGCTGAGCCTTGGAGCACGCCATGAATCCAAGGTACGGACCACCGAACTGCAAGGGCATGCCAAGGGTCTGACCGTCGCCGCAGGCGATGTCTGCGCCCCACTCAGCAGGGGTGCGAAGCACTGCAAGCGTAGATGGGTCGCATGTAATAGTCATAAGGGCCTTGACAGCATGAACCTTGTCGGAGGCACCTGTAAAGTCTTCTATGATTCCGTATTTGTTGGGACATGGGACAATCACACCGGCCACGTCGCCTGAGCTGAGGGCTTCGTAAAGAGCCTCAAGGTCGGTGACACCATCTTTTTCAGGAATGACTTCCAGAACGATACCGTGGAATTTTGTATATGTCTTAACCACCTCGGTCACCTTAGGAGCGACAGTCGCGGATATAAGCACCTTGTTTTTCTTCTTGGCTGAAGCCACCATCATCATCGCAGCCTCTGCGGTAGCGGTAGCGCCGTCATACATAGACGCGTTGCTCGCCTCCAGTCCGGTCAGCTCGCATATCATGCTCTGATACTCGAAGATATACTGAAGCGTACCCTGAGATATCTCGGGTTGATACGGTGTGTAAGCTGTATAAAACTCACTGCGGGCGAGAAGATGGCCTATGACCGAGGGAGAGTAATGGTCATAAGCACCTCCTCCGGCAAAAACCGTCAGGTTTCTGTTTTTATTAGCAAGATCATTGAAATGCTTGCGAAGCTCTACTTCCGACATGGCGGAAGGAATGTCATATTCACCCTTAAAGACTACGTCTTCCGGGATGTCTGCGAAGAGATCGTCGGTAGAATCCACACCGATTTTCTCAAGCATCACCTTGATGTCTTCCTCGGTGTGCGGAATGTATCTATTCATTCTTCACAAATTTTGGCGTAAGCCTCTGCATCGAGAAGAGCCTCTACTTCAGAGGGATCCGAAACCTTAACCTTCATGATCCAGTTGGCGAAAGCATCCTGATTGATAAGACCGGGTTCGTCTTCGAGAGCTTCGTTGATCTCTACAACTTCGCCACTTACCGGAGAATAAAGGTCGGAGGCAGCTTTCACTGACTCAACTGCACCGAATTCTTCGCCTGCAGAAACTTCATCGCCTACCTCGGGCATATCAACGTATACTATGTCGCCGAGAGCGTGCTGAGCGTAGTCTGTGATTCCAACTGTTGCGATGTCGCCTTCAAGGCTAACCCATTCGTGTGATTCCGCATAGCGGAGGTCGTTCTTGATTGTCATTGTCTTTATGATTTAATGCATAATTCATAATGCGTGATGCATGATTTCATATGCAACTGTTAAAAATAATCTTTATAAAGTTATCCCTAAACCATCAAACACCCTAACCCTTCTAAGCTTCTAATTACTTTTTGTAGTTCTTGTCGTAGAAACGTTTCTTTACCACTTTGCCTGGGAACGTCTTCTTACGGATGCGAACCTGAACCTCGGTGCCGAGTTTGTCAAAAGGTTTCTGAATCATAGCCATGGCCACAGATTTTCCTGTCGATATCGAGCGGTAACCGGTAGTGATCTCTCCTACTACCTCGCCGTCTACCTCCACAGGATAACCATGACGGGGAATAGCATTACCTTCAAGTTCGATTCCAACGATACGGCGCTTCACACCCTCGGCTTTCTGTAGCGCCAAGGCCTCCTTACCAATGAATTCCTCCTTGTCAAGCTTCACGAACATCGAGAGGCTTGCCTCTATCGGAGTAATGTCAGCCGAGAGTTCGTCGCCATAGAGTGGGAGACCAACCTCAAAGCGAAGAGTATCGCGGCAACCAAGACCGCATGGCTGAACTCCTGCTTCCATCAGTTTGTCCCAAAGGCGAACGGTAAAGTCGTGGGATCCATAGACCTCAAATCCATCCTCGCCGGTATAACCCGTACGGCTGATGATGACATCCTCGCCGTCAAGATGATAAGTCTTGAAGTTATAGAATGCTATCTCCTCAAGAGGAAGACCGAGAATCTTTGAGAGAACTTCTTCAGCCTTAGGACCCTGAACGGCGAGTTCACCGTAATATGGACTCTCGTTTGATATATTGACGTCATAACCCTCGGCATTGTCGAATATCCACTTCACATCCTTATCGATATTCGCCGCGTTGATGACAAGGAAATACTCATTGTCATTGACCTTGTAAACGAGGAGATCATCGACTGTGCCACCATTTTCATAACACATCATACCGTAGAAAATCTGTCCGTCGGGAGCTCCGGTCACGTCATTGACGAAAATGTGCTGAACGAATTTGAAGGCTTCGGGACCAGACACTCGGACTTCTCCCATATGGCTGACGTCGAAAACACCCACTTCATTGCGCACCGCATTATGCTCGGTAGTGATGTCCTTATACTGAATAGGCATGTCGAAACCGCCGAAAGGAGACATAAGTGCCCCAAGTTTCACATGGCGGTCGTGAAGGCATGTTTTCACGAGATTTTCTTCCATTGTTTTCTTATATTAAGTTAGATTGTCGTTGATTTACACTATTTAACTTGCAAAATGACCGCTCCTCAAAACCGTTGCGTTCACTTCATTTTTCAAAATTAACAAATAGTATTAAATTCCGCAAATTTTTCATGAAAATTTTTCCAACTAATTATTCCCGGCATCATGATGAAGAAAATCAGCCTGCGAGAGTAAAGATTTAAGGAATTATGATTAATTTTGCAAGATAAAACGAATTTGACATATTCTATCGTATGAACTATGCATTATATCTTGGACGTCGACTCGCTCTTGGAAGCGGCGGAAGGAAGGCGAGCCCCGGAGTGAGAGTGGCGACCGCCGCAATCGCTCTGTCGGTGGCTGTCATGATAGCATCCATCGCCATTGTGCTGGGCTTCAAACGGGAAATCACCGACAAAGTGCTCGGATTCACTTCCCACATCGTGATGACCGTCAGTCCTGACGAGGGCGACTACATTATCACATTGACGCCTACACTTAAGAAAATTCTCGACTCTCAGGAATGCATCAAGGATTATTCCCTGCAGATCTCCATTCCCACCATATTAAAGACTCCTGATGATTTCAAAGGAGTGTTCCTCAAAACCCTTGAAGATAAGGCGACGCGTGATTTTCTCAAGTCAAACCTGATCTCCGGAAGTATTCCTGACTATTCGCAAGACAGCGCCCGTCTTGACGTCGTGCTCTCGCGTATGGCGGCTGACCAGATGGGATTGAATCAGGGAGACAAAGTAGACTGTTATTTCATAAATGATGATGTTATGGTACGTCGTCTAAAAATTGCAGGTATCTATGACTCCCATTTCGATGCTTACGACGACTTGATGGTGTACGGAAGCAGAAGTCTGTCCGAGACATTCTCTGGATTGAAATCCAATCAGGGTTCAAGCATCATTATCACGACCACCGACTTCAACAATCTCGACGAAGAAACGGCATCGATCCAACATGCGCTGAATGATGCAATCTCCGAGGGTCTGATCTATAAGAAATACTCCCTTGAAAACGCCCACGTGCAGGGAGCAAGCTATTTCCACTGGCTCTCCATGCTCGACACCAACGTGATCGTAGTGCTTACGCTTATGATGATAGTTGGCTGCGTGACTCTCATCAGCGGAATGCTTACAATTATTCTCGATAAAAAACGCTTCATAGGGCTCATAAAGTCTCTCGGTGCGTCCAACGGGAAAGTGCGTCAAATTTTCATTTTCCTCGCCTTGAGGGTAGCTGTAGTAGGTATGGCAATTGGAAATCTTCTGATAATAGCGATGCTTCTGCTGCAGGACAGGCTGCACTTTTTCAAGCTCGACGCTTCAAGCTATTATATTGATTTTGTCCCCGTGCAGCTTGACTGGACAGCTTTCGGTCTCCTCAATCTGGGAGTAATAGCTGTCATCTATCTGACCTTGATTTTCCCGAGCCGCATCATCTCCAAAATCTCTCCATCCGAGACAATGCGTGGGGAATAAAGTAAGAAGAAATAAAATGGATAGCAAATCAGAAAAAAAAGAAAAGCTCTGGATTGGAGAATACCTCAAGGTGATGCTCTGCAATTTCCTTCTCTTCTTCGCATTTTATCTTCTCACCCCGCTGCTCCCGCTCTATCTCGACTCTGAGTTCCAGGCAGACAAAGACCTTATCGGTGTAGTACTTTCCGGATATATAGTAGCGACACTGATTGTAAGGCCTTTCAGCGGTTTTGTAGTCGATACATTCGACCGCAAGAAAGTCCTTATGCTTTGTTTTTTCTTTTTCTTCCTGTGCTTCAGCGGGTATCTTGGAGCGAGCACTCTCCTGATGTTTTTCATAGTACGCACGATGCATGGCATCCCTTTCGGAGCCACCACCGTGGCCAACAGTACAGCGGCTATAGATGTGCTCCCCTCAAGCCGACGCAACGAAGGGATAGGCTATTACGGTCTGAGCAACAACCTCGCTATGGCTATCGCTCCGAGTGTGGGCATCTATATCTACCATCTTACCGATAACTTCACCCTGCTTTTCTGGCTTTCGCTTGTGCTCGCCTTTCTCGGATTCCTATGCAGTACTTCTGTGAAACTTCAAAAACGTGAGAAAGTGGAAGGGAAACGAAAACTAAGCCTCGATCATTTCTTTCTCGGAAGAGCATGGCTTCTCGCCATCAATATCTGTTTCTTCGGAGCTTGCTGGGGCGTAATGAGCAACTACGTCGCGCTTTATGGTCAAAAAGAGCTAAATATCACTGATGGAACCGGAATCTTCTTTATGATTCTATCCGCAGGACTTTTTATCTCCCGCCTGTTCGGGGCAAAAAGCCTACGCAAGGGACTTCTTACCCATAACGCACTCATCGGCGTGCTTGTGTCGCTCGTTGGCTATGCTCTGTTCGCTTTCGTCGTTACTCCATGGAGCTTCTATCTATCGGCACTGCTGATAGGCCTCGGAAACGGACAGATGTACCCTGCATTCCTTAATATGTTTATAAAGGTAGCCAGACATGACCAAAGAGGAACCGCCAACTCTTCGATCCTTATCTCGTGGGACCTCGGAATGGGTCTTGGAATCCTTCTTGGAGGTGTGGTAGCCGAGAACATTGGTTTCGTTGAAGCCTTTCACATGACCGCGTTCATGCAGGCCGGAGGCGCTTTGCTCTTTATCATCTTCACACGATCATTTTTCGAAAGACGCAAGCTGAACGAGAACTGACAAGGCATAACAGACAACTTATCGTTGACAACTGAAAACTAATTTTCACAAAATTTAAATGTTTAAGGGTTGGTCATAAGTGGATTTTTTGGTAATTTTGCAGATTATGAATAGCAAACGATACCTCACACTTCTGGCCGCTGGAGCCATTTCATTAGGAATAGGCGACTGGGTCGGCCTTCCAGATATATTGAATACAGAGCTTTTTGAAACGTCTCAGGCATCCGCCGCCAAAAAGAAGACGAGCAAAAAGCGCACAAAGAAAACCAAATCCACAACAAAGAGAACTTCTTCCAAGACCTATTCCAAGACATCTTCAAGAAAGAAGACTTCCAAGAAATATTCAAGGACGAGAAAGAAGCGCAGCACCGTCACCGCGCCACGCGCGTCTGCGAGCACCCCTCCGACAGAGAAACCAAGCAATGACTCGCTGACACTGTCAGTGAACGAACGCCTTATAAAACTTATTCCCAAGAGTCACAACCCGGGAGGATTAAGGGTCAACAGCGTGAAGACCGATACGATAAACCGAACTGCTGTACTGAGCCTTAATGAAAACTTCACATATCTACCTATCAACAGGGAATACATCAAGCAACTTGAGGCGCAGGCGAAGGAAGCGATGCCAGATACACTTGCGGACTACTTCATAGACCTTCGTGTCAGTGGCAAACCGCTCTCCTACTATATCAATTCAATCGATAAACTTCCGGCAAAGTACCGAACCAATATACCTTTTGTACGTCCTGCGCAGCCCCTCACTCCAATAACTAAAGGCATGCTCGGCGACAATGTGGCTCTTTGGCATAGCCATGGTAGATATTATAAACCGGCTAACGACAACTGGTATTGGCAGCGTCCTCTTCTTTTTCAGGCGATGGAGGATACCTATACTCTTGGGTATATCCTGCCTTTCGTCGTGCCCATGCTTGAAAATGCAGGTGCTTATGTAATGCTCCCACGTGAAAGGGACATCAATCCCATCGAGGTGATCGTAGACAACGATAAGTCTGACGATGGAATGACGCTCTATTCTCAGGACACATATTTTGAAACCAACGGACACCATAAATGGCAGACCGGTGAAGGAGAAGGATTCATCTACGATCTTCCGGACTTCCGAGACACAGAGAATCCTTTCGAAAACGGAACGTACAGAGTCGTCAAGACCTCTAAAAGCGGAAGCCCCTCTACCGCGAGCTGGGTCGCCGATATCCCAGAATCGAGGGATTATGCGATCTATGTAAGCTACAAATCACTTCCAAATTCATCGGAAGATGCCCGCTACACCATTAATTACGATGGTGGTTCGGAAGATATACTTGTTAATCAGAAGATGGGTGGTGGCACATGGATATATTTGGGCACGTATCCCCTCGCCGAGGGATATGATCCCGAGAATCCTACGGTAGTGCTTACCAGCCGTACTGAAAAAGGGGGCGAGACCGTCGTGACCGCAGACGCGGTGAAGATAGGTGGTGGAATGGGTAACATCGCTCGTTCCCCGAGACGAAGCGATGTTCTCTGGAACAATGTCATAGAGACAACCGAAACGGACTCTCTGGCATACGATGACATGGTGGCCGAAATTGCAGAAGCAACGGGTCAGCCTATCGCGACAGACAATCCATTCCGCAACGAAGAAGTACAAAAGACCATCAAGCCCGAGCCGATCTTCAAGACTTCCGGTCTTCCACGCTGGCTTGAAGGCGCACGATATTGGCTTCAGTGGGCAGGAATGCCTGATGCCGTCTATTCCCCATATGCCGGAACCGACGACTACAAAGACGACTATACATGCCGCGGGCTTTGGGTCAACTATCTTGCCGGAGGCTCTCGAGTGCTTCCTAAAGAAGAGGGTCTTGGAATTCCTATAGATGCCGCCATGGCCCTTCACTCTGATGCTGGCAAACGTGCGGACGATTCGTTTATAGGCACTCTCGGAATATATTACACCAACGGAAACGGGAACTATGCTGATGGAACCCCCAGGAAGAACTCACGCACAATGACCGATATGCTCATGCGTCAGATCACGGGAGATATACGCGCCAAGTTCGAGCCGGAATGGTCGCGGCGTTCGATGTGGGATAAGTCTTACCTCGAGGCCCGTACCCCTGAAGTGCCCACAACTCTCATCGAACTTTTGAGCCATCAGAATTTCGGCGACATGCAGTATGGACTTGATCCGAGATTCCGGTTTACTGTAGGACGTTCCATATACAAGGCTCTCGCGAGGTTTATCGGTGAGAGAAAGGACAGAAAGGTAGTCATCCAACCCCTTCCGGTGAAGGATTTCGCTATCCAGAAGACAGGAAAGAATACCTATCGTCTTTCGTGGCAACCTACACCTGATGAGCTTGAGCCGACAGCGATGCCGACAGGATATATCATAATGGAGAGAAGCGGAGAAGATATGAGTTTCCATAAGATAGGAGAATCATCAAAACCACATTTTGAAATCCAGGCGGCAGATGACGAAATTCATTCTTTCCGAATCATCGCATTTAATGAAGGAGGACGTTCTTTCCCGTCGGAGACTCTTTCGCTGAGACATGTGACCGGAGACTCAAAACCGATTCTTATCATCAATGGTTTCACACGCGTCAGTGCTCCGGCGATTGTGAAAGACGGCGACTATGCCGGTTTTGACGGTACAAAAGACTTTGGAGTCCCTTATATAGAGGATTATTCCTTTACAGGTTATCAGACAGAATACCATCGGAGTGCCGGCGACGGATTCGGAAAGAGCAGCGATAAATACGTCTCTTCCGTAATAGCCGGAAACTCTTTCGACTATCCGTATATACACGGTGAGTCCATAGCAGAGGCCGGACGGGGTTTTGTCAGCGCAAGCGTTGGCGCCGTAGAAAGAGGGTCCGTCAACCTTTCCGATTACAAGACAATCGATCTTATACTCGGCAAGCAGAAGGCCACTACCGTAGGACGCGGCAACAATGGTGTGGAGTTTTTCACTTTCCCGAAAAACTTGAGGAACGCCCTTAAAGCATTCCTCGACAAAGGAGGCGATCTTATTGTCAGCGGACAGTATGTAGCAAGTGATCTCCTCGACAGCCGAAATGACAATGATGCCGCGCGTTGGGGAGAAGAAGTGCTCTGCGTTACCGTACCTGAGTCTGTTTCCTCTACACAAGCCGGAAGGATAGACGGAGTAGCATCTCCCCTTACGTCTACGCTCAAGAGCAGACGATATGCTTATTCCAACACCTTGAATGAAGATCAGTACATTGTAGAGAATCCGGATGCTATATCGGCTACTCCTCATGCCGACGAAGCTGCAACCTTCCTTAGATTCAGTGATACGGATGCGTCTGCAGGCCTTCTGATTCGCGACGGTAAGTCCCGGCGTGCCGTAATGAGCATCCCCTTTGAGTCGCTCACGGATTCCAATCAAAGAAATCTTCTGATGAAGGAAATCCTTGAATGGATCGAACGCTAATGCATAGTGAGCAACGCATAATTCATTAATTTTGTCTCCGAGACATCTTTAGTATCCAGTAAATACATTCAGACAATGATCGAATTCATAAACATAAGCCAGCTGAGAGAAGAGATTTTCAGAAACGGACTCGACCAGTTCATCTTTGTAAAGCTCGGTAATAAGGAGGTGACGATGTATCCGCATTCTGAGAAAAGGATGCGCGAGCTTGCCGAAATATGCGATGTTCCTTTCACTTATTCATGGTATCGAGACGTCGCCGACGACGGTAGTGTGACTAATCATCCTACGATAGACTATCAGCTCGGATCCATGCGTGATGATTTTGATTTCGGCTCGATAGTCCTCCTTAACGCTGCAGATGTTCTCAATGCTTCTGAAGATTTCGAGAAAGAATATGACGATCTTCCTGACGGCGGATGGTATGCCTTGCGGCTCAGAATGCTTACTGGGAGAGGAGCACTGTGCATCAACGAATATCTCTATGAGCAGAGTAAGACCGACTACAGAAAGAGCGGAGAGCAGCAGCACGACTATGTGGATCCTCGAAACGCGGAATACCAGAAGGCGATGGAAATGGTATGCCAAGCCCATCTTCGCGACATAAACGCCCTCGTCGGCGAGCCTAAAACCGCTGAAGTAGGATCAGCGTATTTCGCGGTAGAGGCGAGTGTGGTGATTCCGGTGCGCAACCGAGTGTCGACGATAATGGATGCGGTAGAGTCGGCCCTCGCACAGCTGACCAATTTCCCGTTTAACGTTATTGTTGTAGATAATGGAAGTACGGACGGTACACGTCAGGCTTTGCTTTCGGTGCCTGATCCGAGGCTTCACGTCATCCTCGTGGATGAAGAGGAAGGTCTTGGAATAGGTGGCTGCTGGAATAAGGCCATAGAGTCGGAACGTTGCGGACGTTTTGCTGTTCAGCTTGATTCAGACGATGTTTACTCAGGCACCGATACCCTACAGAAGATTGTGGATAAGTTTTATGAGGAAAACTGCGCAATGGTGGTTGGCAGCTACACTCTTACAGATTTTGATCTCAATGTCATCCCCCCGGGGCTTATAGCCCATAGGGAGTGGACTGCGGAGAACGGTGCCAACAATGCCCTTCGAATAAATGGATTCGGAGCACCGCGTGCCTTTTACACTCCTATCGCAAGGGAAATACTATTTCCCAATGTGTCTTATGGGGAAGATTATGCCATGGCTTTGAGAATATCAAGGACATGGAAGATCGGAAGGATATACGAGTCTCTATATAACTGCCGCCGCTGGAGCGGGAACAGCGATGCCGCTCTGCCGATCGAGAAGACTAATGAGAACAATATCTATAAGGATTTTCTTCGCACGATAGAACTTCTTGCCCGGATTCATGAGAATATGGAAGAGGGGGAGTGAGGGTTTAAGTTTTGAGTACTGAACAATGAACAGTGAGTGATGAACAGTGAACAGTGAGTTATGAGTGTTGGACATTGAACCGTAGGATACAGTAACAGAATATGTTGGAATTTATTGACTCGCAATTGGCAGAGTGGCCGCTTGCAAGGGAAAATTATCAGGCTCTTGGAAAAACCGAGAGACGAAGCATGCAGCTCGGTGACCTTATGGTCGGAATACAGCACAATCCCGCCCGTATTGTCTCTACCGGTGCAAAGACCGATTCCAAGTCGCTTTCTGCGCGACCATGCTTTCTTTGCAGGAAGAACCGTCCCTCTCAGCAGACGGCTTTGGACATAACAGATGGATGGGAGCTGCTTCTTAACCCCTACCCAATATTCCCGACTCATTTTACTATCGTGAGTAAAGAACATCGTCCGCAGGAAGGTTTTCCTCTCGATATGGTCACGATGGCGGAGAAACTTCCAGGTCATACGGTTTTCTTCAACGGCAAGGTAGCCGGTGCCTCCTGTCCTGACCATATGCACTGCCAGGCTGTCAAGACTGCCGAGCTTCCACTTATGCTGCTTGTAGAGCGATCGCATTCAAAAGAAGCAGGCCATATAGCTTCATCAGAAAGTCTCGGACTTAATGTACCGTTTTCATTCAAGAGCGTCATCGTAACTCCCGACCTTCAAGGGATGGAGGTTCTTGCAGATATAGAAAATATTATCGGGAAGGAATGCATCAAAGAAGGTAGGCTGAATGCGTTTGTGTGGATCGACGGCAACGGGCTATTAAGAATATGCGCTGTTCCCAGACGTGCTCACAGGCCCTCGTGCTATGGCTACGATGATGGTCAGCGCCTTATATCTCCCGGATGCATAGATATGGCAGGCGTGCTTATAGTTCCTCTTAAGAAAGACTATGATTTACTTACAGAAGCGGAAGTGAGGGAGATCTACAAGGAGTGTTCCATGTAGACATTTATACGGTTTTTAAGCTTTTTAAGAGGAAATATTTGTAGGTGTCAATGGAATTTGTTAATTTTGCGTGTTGAAACTGATTGCGGATCTTTATCCGAAATCAGTTATGGATACGGAAATAACATAAACGATACAATAAAAACATTATCACGATGAGAAAGAATATTGTAGCCGGCAACTGGAAAATGAACACTACCCTTGACGAGGGAGTAGAACTTGCCGATGCTGTCAACAGCGCCCTCAAGGCAAAGAAAGCTAATTGTGAAGTAGTAATCTGCGTTCCCTTTACCCACCTCACTTCCGTACATGGAGTTATCGATGCCGACATCCTCGGCCTTGGCGCGGAAAACTGCTCTGAGCATGAAAGCGGCGCCTATACAGGTGAGGTCAGCGCTCCTATGGTAAAGAGCACCGGTGCGACACACGTAATTCTTGGCCACAGCGAACGCCGTCAGTATTTCGGTGAAACCAACGAGCAGCTGCTTGCCAAGACAAAACTCGCTCTTGCTAACGGTCTTATTCCCATCTTCTGCGTAGGCGAAGTGCTTGAAGAGCGTGAGAACGGAACTTATAATGATGTCGTGGCTGGTCAAGTTGAGGCTCTCTTCAGCCTATCACCCGAAGACTTCTCCAAGATTGTAATCGCATACGAGCCCGTATGGGCAATCGGTACCGGTAAGACCGCTACTGCAGATCAGGCACAGGATATGCACGCCCACATTCGCAATGTGATCGCTGCCAAGTACGGCAAGGAACTTGCCGACAACACATCAATCCTCTACGGAGGTAGCTGCAAGCCTTCAAACGCCAAGGAACTCTTCGCTAAGCCGGACGTAGACGGCGGCCTCATAGGTGGCGCTGCGCTCAAGGCAGATTCTTTCATGGGTATAGTTGAGGCTTTCGACTGATTAAGAAGAATCCAACCCAAACCACTTACTGATGACTAATCGATTCAGAAGACACATTAGATATCTCATCCCGATGGCGTTGCTGTCGGGATGGGCTCTCAATGCTTTTGCTGACGGTCCGGAATATTCAAGCATCGTAGAGAGAATAGAGATGGAATCCAACGGAAACGTGACTATTCAGATCGACTCCCTGCTTCTTGAGAAAATTCTGACGGACCCCGGGGTCACAGTAAGGAAAAAACAGACAAAGGATCCAAACGCATCACGCAACGGATTCAGAATACAGGTCTTCAGCGACGGTCGCAACCAGAGTTCACTCGAAGCCAGAGCTAAGGCCCGTGGAAACGCAATAGTAGCCCGCTTCCCCAAGTATCGCGGGCAGGTGTATACTTTTTCAAATGCACCGAACTGGTATACCAGAATCGGCAACTTCCGCAATGAGGAAGAGGCCAGAAAGGCACTTGACGAGCTTAAACGCAGTTTTCCGAGCTTCAGTTCGGAAATGCGTATCGTGAAATCAAAGATCAACGTGAGATGATGAAGATAGACCACGATGATAAACTGATTGCAGAAATAGCCGCCCACTATCGCGAGATATTACGGCTCATTGGCGAGGATCCTGAAAGAGAGGGTCTTCTCAAGACTCCTGAACGTGCCGCCAAGGCACTTGTCGACATTACCCAAGGTTATCGGCAGAATCCATTGGAGATAGCTAGAAAAGCTATCTTTGAGCATGACGGCTCCAAGATAGTCATTGTGAAGGATATTGAATTCTACAGTATGTGTGAGCATCACATCCTTCCATTCTTCGGGAAGGTCACCGTCGGCTACATACCGAAGGGCAAGATGATCGGTCTGTCGAAACTGGCACGAATTGTCGAGTCTTTTGCCCGTAGGCTTCAAGTGCAGGAAAGATTGACAGCTCAGGTTTGTGCCCTTCTGGCGGAGGCCATGCCTACAGATGGCGTCATAGTAGCCTGCAATGCTGAGCATCTCTGCATGAAGATGCGTGGCGTAGAAAAGCAAGACAGCAGTACTACTACTCTCGACTACTGCGGACGGTTTGAGACTGAACCTGCCCTTCGCGATGAATTCATGCGTCTGCTCAATTTCTGATGCCTTACCTCGGTAAAAAATAAACAAGGACTTAAGCTGATTGCGAAAGTCCTTGTTCTTTTTTTATAGATTCAATATTTCCCGAACTCGTTCTACTGAAAGTCCCCTTCGTCTTGCATAGTCTTCCATCTGGTCTTCTCCAATCTTCCCAATCATAAAATAACCGGATTCAGGATGTGATATGTATAATCCGCTCACTGTCGAAGAGGGAGACATGGCACCGTTTTCAGTGAGCACTACCCTACGGCCACTCTCCGGCTCGAGCAGTTCAAAGATTTCTTTGTTCAAAACTTGGTCAGGAAGCATTGGATATCCCATCGCCGGACGAATACCTTGATATTGTCCTCTTAGCATCCTACCGGCATCTAACTCTTCAAGCGGAGAATATCCCCAGTATTCCTTTCTCACCAGATAGTGCATGAGTTCGGAGGAAGCTTCGGCCAACCGATCCGCAAGCGACTGCATCAGAAGCGCACGATAAGAATCACCATCTTCCTCATATCTTATGCGCAGCGAATTGATATAGTTGCCGGCGCCTACCATGAACACTCCGACAAAATCACCATCAGCATTGACATAATCGGAAATAGACTTGAAGCCGCTTCCAAATTTCTGCTGCCTGAGAACCGGAATCAATCTTCCGTCGATCATCAGATCGTTATCTTTACAAGAAGCATTCACAATTCGTACAAGTCCGAAACCATCGTAGCAACCGCTTTCTTCTATCTCTCGCAGGCAGGTCCGGGCATCTTCCAACAGTCCGGATGCTTCGCCTGATTCGCATCCGCAACTGCAACCTGATCCATGAATCCCCCATGCATGAAGAAGCATTTTCCAATTTATGAATCGTTCAAGCTCAGAAACGGTAAAGTTCCTGACTATCAATCTTCCTTCTCCGCATACCGGTGGCATTGCTCTATAATAAGAGACACCAGACTTCTTCTTGGATATTTTTTCAAAAGGAAGGAAGGTCTCTTCCTTTGAGGCATAAGACTCGCGCAATTCATTCTGCTGCTTTTTCAATTCAGATATAAAGTCGGCTTTTTCATTAGCGTCAAGCAATCGAGATGCAGCAATCGGATTCTGAGCGGCATCCTTCATATGGGCCACCGGTCCCTTATAGACGGGAGCTATCTTAAGAGCGGTATGAAGAGCGGAAGTCGTAGCGCCTCCGACAAGTATTGGAATATCAACACCGGCTTTTTCCAAAGCCTCAGCGGTAGCTGTCATCTCCGCAAGTGATGGAGTAATGAGTCCGGAAAGACATATTATATCCGGTTTCTCACGTATGGCTGCCTCGACAATAGCCTCTGAGGGTACCATCACACCAAGGTCTATAACCTCGAAATTATTGCATGAAAGAACTATAGAGACAATATTCTTTCCAATGTCATGCACATCGCCTTTGACAGTCGCGATAAGCACCTTTCCGGCCTTGTTGCTTCCTTTTCCGATGGCTTCCGCAAGAAGTTTCGGCTCAAGGATATCGACAGCCATTTTCATAACCCTTGCGGTCTTGACAACCTGAGGAAGAAACATCTTTCCCTCTCCGAAAAGAACCCCTACACGTTTCATACCATCCATAAGAGGACCCTCTACAATATCGACGGCCTTCATTTCGGAGGATAGTTCTTCAAGATCTTCGATAAGGAAGTCACTTCGTCCGGCAACGATAGCGTCCTCTATTCGTTTGGCAGTAGGAACAGTGAGATTTCGATCCTGCGTTGAGGAAGACACACCCATTGCCGAAGATTCATCCATGGCGTATGCCGCCAACATCTCGGAAGCTCCGGGATTTCGGGCGAGCACCACATCTTCAATTAGGCTACGGAGTTCCGGATCGATGTCATCATATACCATCGTCGTAGCGGGATTCATTATCGCCATGTCAAGGCCCGCAGCAATCGCGTGGTATAGGAATACCGTGTGCATGGCCTCCCTAAGAGCGTTTTTGCCTCGGAATGCGAATGATAGGTTGCTTACACCGCCGCTTGTCCTTGCACCGGGAAGATTTTCCTTAATCCATCCGACCGCATCAATGAAATCTATTCCATATCTGGCATGTTCTTCAAGTCCGGTGGCCACAGCCATGACATTGACGTCAAAAATTATGTCGTCTCCCTTATAGCCGCACTTCTCAGTCAGAAGTCGATAGGCCCGACTGCAGATTTCGATTTTACGCTGATATGTATCAGCCTGTCCTTTTTCATCGAAAGCCATTACTATCACAGCCGCTCCCAGCTCGCGAATACGTCTGGCTTTATATAGGAAAGACTCCTCCCCTTCCTTCAGTGAGATAGAATTGACGATAGACTTGCCTTGAAGATTCTTGAGCGCAGCCTCAACTACTTCCCAATTAGAAGAATCGACCATGACCGGCACTTTAGCCACTTCAGGTTCAGCCGCATAAAGACGTATGAAATGAGTCATTTCTTCAGGCGCGTCGAGAAGTGGGTCGTCCATATTTATGTCGATCACCATGGCCCCGTCAGCCACCTGCTTTGCAGCTATAGATATGGCTTCGTCATATTTCTTTTCCTTTATGAGCCTCAAGAACTTTCGAGAACCGGCTACATTGCAGCGCTCACCAACCACAAGGAAATTGTTTTCGGGACGAACCTCTACATTTTCAAGACCTGATATTCGCAAAGCGGGCCGGAGTTTATGAGTGATGTGCGGAACAGCGTTATCAACGGCTTTCTTTAGGGCCTCTATATATTCCGGAGTAGTTCCACAGCAACCTCCTACGATGTTGGCAAGACGATCCGTAAAGACCGGACCAAGTTCCTCTATGAAATTTCCGGGATCCACGTCGTAGTGACCAAGCGCATCCGGCAGTCCGGCATTCGGGTGTACGGAGATGAAACGTGAAGTACTTTTTCCAAGTTCCCTTAGATGAGGGATAATGTCTTTAGGTCCAAAGCTGCAGTTGAGTCCAATTGTGACCACACAAGGGAAATCGTCGACCGATGTCGCGAATGCCTGAAGGGTCTGACCGCTGAGAGTTCGTCCGCTTTTGTCTGATACAGTGGCAGAGACCATAATCGGCACTTCCCTATTGCATTCCTTCATAGCCACATGGGCCGCAGCAAGTCCAGCTTTCAGGTTTAGAGTATCAAAAACCGTTTCGAACAGAAGAATATCGACACCTCCCTCCAATAGTCCGCACACTTGATCAAAATACGCGTCATACAGTTGATCGTAAGTAATATTTCTTGCACCCGGATCTGCTACATCAGGACTCATGGTCGCGGCTTTATTGGTAGGACCAATCGACCCTGCCACTAATGCTCTCCCTCCCCAGCCCCGAACAGGAGACTCTGTTGATACTTCTTTTGCAAGTGAAGCCCCGACCATATTGATTTCCCTGACAAGTCCCGGAATGCCATCAAGGGCATAATCAGCCATTGAGATTGCATTGGCGTTAAAGGTATCCGTGCTTATGATGTCGGCACCGGCATCAAGATACGCCTTATGTATTTCCTTGACTACTTCCGGACGAGTAAGACAAAGAATATCGTTGCATCCTGAGAGTCTTGTCTGATGGGAAGAAAAGCGCGCACCTCTGAAATCCGCTTCCTTAAGGGAGTATCGCTGGAGCATTGTTCCCATAGCTCCGTCAAGAACGAGAACACGTTGCTTCAGTAGAGCAGTAAAATCATTTATTTTCATATCTCTCAGAATATCTTTTCGGCAATGCGGGCAACGCCGTCGCTGATTCCCATAGTGTAGAAATGAATTCCCGGTACCCCTTTATTTAGGAGTTCCTCACACTGACGCACACACCATTCGATTCCGATTTCCTTTGCTTCCGCATCGCTTCCGCATTCGCGAATCCTCGATGCCAGAGCTTCGGGAATATCAGTTCGGAAAACTTTTGGAAGCACTGTGAGCTGCTGACGTTTATAGAGCGGTTTGATTCCCGGGATGATCGGCACATTTATCCCTTCGGCCCTACAACGATCTACGAAACTGAAGTATTTTTCGTTGTCGTAAAACATCTGGGTGATAAGGTAGTCTGCACCGTTGTCAACTTTCATTTTAAGATAACGGATATCAGAATCCATATTGGGCGCCTCTTCATGCTTCTCAGGGTAGCATGCCATGCCGTAGGAGAACGGTGTCTCGATACCCTGGATTGCAATATCTTCGAGACCAATTCCCCTGTTGAAAAGATTTATCTGATTCTGTAGGTCGGTAGCATGCTCATGATAATTCTCCTTGTCAGAATCTGATATAAAATCCCGTTTATCGTCTCCTCTTAGAAGCATAAGGTTGTTTATTCCGAGAAAATTCAGATCCAGAAGAGCATATTCGGTCTCTTCCTTTGTGAATCCTCGGCAGATAATGTGTGGCACAGGAATCAGACCGTATCTATTCTGTATGGCAGCGGAAATGGCGACGGTACCAGGGCGCTTCACAATACTGACACGTTTGTGCGTGCCGTTGGGTAAAGGTTTGTAGACATATTCGCTGTGGTGCGAGGTGATATTGACAAACTGAGGATCGTATTTCTTCAGTCTGTCTATAATATCAAACACCTTATATATACTGTTGCCTTTCAATGGAGGCAGAATCTCAAGCGAGAGAAACGGATCCTTCCGGCTCTCTATCACATCAATTATCTTTTTCATTCGTTTACCTGTAGATGATGTAGTTTAAATGAGGGGAAGCGATGCGGCTCCGACGAGGGCTGCGTTGGCCCCTTCAAGGGAAGAGACAAGAAACCTCACTCGGTCCCTGTAAAGATGAAGGGTCGCCTTTCCGAATGCATCACGCATTGGATTTACAAGAAGGTCGCCGGCCTTGGCAACTCCACCGAAAAGTATGATAGCCTCCGGATCTGTGAATGCTGCAAACTCAGCGGCGGCTTTACCGAGACATTCTCCTGTGAAGTCGTAGACTTCCTTTGCCAGCTCATCTCCTTCAATGGCAGCTTCCGCAATTGCCTTGGACGTTAGATTATCGATCGAAATATTCCTAAGTGATGATTGACGATTGGATTCAGCCATCTTTCTTTTCGCCGTCTCTACTATACCTCTCGCAGAGGCAACGGTCTCAAGACAACCATTTCTTCCGCAGCCACAGACCCGGTCGGAAGCAAAGGGGAACGTAACATGGCCAAGTTCCCCGGCGAAACCACGCGCGCCACTAAGAAGATGACCGTTGCAAACTACTCCACCGCCGACACCGGTACCTAAAGTAAGCACGATGAAATCATTCATTCCTGCGGCAATTCCGTAAGCCTTCTCTCCTATCGCAGCTGCATTGGCATCATTGTTGACCTTCACAGGAAGACCAAGACGGGCTTCGAGGAGATTTGCGAGCGGTACAGGAGGTGGCCATGGAAGGTTTGTAGCTCCTTCGATGCTTCCGGTAGTGGCATTGGCACTCGGTGCGCCTATTCCAATCCCAACGATGTCTCCTTGCAGGGAGTGTCGGTCGATCATACGGCTGATACCATCGGCAAGAATGTCAGCCCATACGTCGACTGAAGGAGTCTTAGTAGGAAAAGATTCCTTGTCGATTATGTAACCGGTCTTGTCAACTATCGCAAATACTGTGTTTGTCCCACCGAGGTCAACGCCGACGGTAAAGGGAGGATAAAGCGGTCGATTCTCCATGTCTTTTGAAATTTGATGTAAAATTAACGAAAGATTTTGAATCTGACAAGAATAATGAGTTTATTTTAACCATTCGTACTGTTTCCAATGTTATATAAAAAAAGAAAGCAGCAAATGAATATACTTCTCAACATTATCTGGTTTGTATTCGGAGGCGTGATGATTGCCATAGAATACCTCATCTCAAGTATTGCCATGATGGTTACCATCATAGGCATTCCATTCGGACTTCAGACATTAAAATTAGCAATGGTCGCTCTTTGGCCTTTTGGAACCAAAGTTACAGATGGCTCATGGCCGTCCGGTTGTCTTGCAGGAATCATGAATGTGATCTGGTGGTTTGTAGGTGGCATTCCAATAGCATTGACCCACTTAGCATGGGGTTTGCTGTTCTGTATTACAATAGTCGGAATACCCTTCGGTATGCAGCACTTCAAACTTATGAAGCTCGCACTTTTCCCATTTGGAAATGACGTCGAAATGTAAAATTGTCCTGAATTTGGGGACAGAATGGTGTAGTTCTGTCCCTGAATTCAGGACATTGATCATTATTTTTTGTAGATCCCTACTTCAGGATTGCACTTGACTGCGATTCCTCGGCATCCAAGCCTGATATTTTCTGTTTTTTACCTCGGTCAATCCTGAAAGTAATCTTGGCATACACATTAGACTGCTGTGTACGATCATATATATCCGACCGATAACTGTAAAAGACAGCGATTTCTTACGGAATTCAAGAGGAATCCAATAGTGACAGTATTTTCTTTACGTCCGGAGAGCAGTGACGCAAAGACATCGTGCACTATGTCTCGTGCCAGCTCATCGTCGTGCAGAAGTATCTTTGCCAGTCGGTGCAGCTGCCTGTAATGCTCCCTGAAGAGCCTCTCTATGTGAGTCTTGTCTGTCATTTCTGGATTTCGGTTCTATTCGTACTCTACATATAAGACACGCAAAAAGCCATTTCATAAACCCCGAAACATAAAATTTATAATATAGAACCAAGATGAGATAGAAAAGAAAAAAAAACTATATGGAAAGCTTCCAAATCAATTTTTTTTTGTAAATTTCCTCTAAAACGTATATGGTAACATTTTCGATATACTTCACGAATTAGCCGAGTTACCATAATTTATCA
>JAIDSM010000021.1 GCA_029061225.1 Muribaculaceae bacterium | reverse complement strand
GGGACGCACGGCTCGTGCGTCCGTGTGCTGACTTTTTTCGGAAATTGAAATGTCGAGTGCGGCGGACGCACGAGCCGTGCGTCCCTACCGGTTTATTCAAAATTATTCGATACCATTGCGTTTGTAAATATAATCTACGTTCTTGAGGTAGTAGTCGAGTGTGAAGCATGCTTCGAGCTCTTCAGGAGTCAGCATCTCCATGACTGCGGGAGTCTGGAGGAGGAGGTCCTTGTAGTTGCTGTTGGTTGCCATGGCCTTCATTGCTACTGGCTGTACAGTGTCATAGGCCTGCTCGCGTACCCAGCCTTTGCCGATAAGCGCGTTCATCACACGCTGCGCGAAGATGACGCCGTTAGTCATATAGATGTCGGCCCGCATCTTATCCTCGAAGATGGTAAGGTTCTCGAGGATTCCCATCATGCGGTTGAGCATATAGTCGAGCAGGATTGTGGCGTCGGGCATGATGATGCGTTCTGTAGCGGAGTGGGAGATATCACGCTCGTGCCAGAGCGCAACGTTCTCATAAGCTGTTGCCATATATCCGCGCATCACACGGGCACAACCGCATATGTTCTCACTGCCTATCGGATTTCGCTTGTGGGGCATAGCGCTTGAACCCTTCTGTCCTTTCCCGAAAGCTTCTTCCACCTCATGCACCTCCGTACGCTGGAGATTGCGCACCTCCATGGCCATCTGCTCGAGACTTGAAGCGATGAGGGCGAGGGTAGCCATGTAATATGCGTGGCGGTCACGCTGGATCACCTGTGTCGATACGTCGGCGGAGTTGATGCCGAGGTGTTCGCATACATAGTCCTGGATAAAGGGCGGAATGTTGGCGAAATTTCCTACCGCACCACTGAGTTTACCTACCTCTACTCCTGCGGCGGCAAGGTTGAAACGCTCCACGTTGCGCTTCATTTCCGCGAGCCAAAGCACCCATTTGAGTCCGAAGCTTGTGATGTCGGCATGGATGCCGTGCGTGCGTCCGATGCAGGGAAGGTTCTTGAAGCGGATGGCCTGTTTCTTAAGCATCTCGCAGAATTTCTCGAGGTCTTCTCGGATGATCTCATCAGCCTGCTTGAAGAGGTAGCCGTTGGCTGTATCTACCACGTCGGTAGAAGTCAGACCGTAGTGAACCCATTTACGTTCCTCGCCGAGGCTTTCGCTGACGGCACGGGTGAAAGCCACCACGTCGTGGCGAGTCTGCACCTCGATTTCCTTAATGCGGTCGATGTCGAATGTGGCCTTGTCCCAGAGTTTCTTCACGTCTTCCTCGGGAATGACGCCAAGCTTGCTCCAGGCCTCAGCGGCAAGTATCTCCACCTTCAGGTATGCGTCGAATTTATTTTTTTCAGTCCAGACGCGACGCATCACGTCTCTTCCGTATCTGTCTGTCATTTCTGTTATTGTTAGTAGTAGGGACGCACGGATCGTGCGTCCGTGTGTCTCTGAAGGTCATTGGTAATCCTTCTGAGTGCGGACGCACGAGCCGTGCGTCCCTACCTGTTTATTTGAATGAATTATGCATTGAGGGAGTGCTTGCCTATGTCGGTGCGGTAGAAAAGGCCTTCCATGGCAGCTTCCTTTACGTCAGCATATGCATTGGCAGCCGCTTCCTCAAGGGTCTTTCCCTTTCCTGTCACCATTGCCACCCGGCCTCCTGCGGTCTGAAGTTTCCCGTCCTTGACGGCGGTGCCCATATGATATACCTTGGAACACCCGTCGAAGTCAAGCTCCACACCTTTCTTATAAGAACCCGGGTATCCGTCTGATGCGAGTACCACACCGAGGCAGGCGTCATCGCTCCACTTCGTCTCATGGTCAGCACCGTCGATGGCTGCGTCGAAAAGGTCGTATATGTCACTCTCAAGGCGGGGGAGTACAACTTCAGTCTCAGGGTCGCCGAAGCGGGCGTTAAATTCAATCACTTTCGGACCATCCTTAGTAAGGATCAGGCCTCCATACAAAATGCCGGTATAGTCGAATCCCTCATCGGCAAGTCCGTCTGCGGTGCGCTGGAGGATCTCCTTGAGTGCCTTTTCACGGACCTCCTCGCTGATGAATGGGAGGGGAGAATAGGCTCCCATGCCACCCGTATTGGGACCCTTGTCGCCGTCGTAGGCGCGTTTATGGTCCTGTGCGAGAGCGAGGGGATAGACCTTCCGACCTCCTACGGCGCACATGAAGGAGAATTCCGGTCCGTCGAGGAATTCCTCTATAAGGACACGTCCCTGACCGAATGCTGAGTCGAGGAGCATGTCGCGGAGCGCGGCGTCGGCTTCCTCTCGGGTAGCGGCTACTACAACTCCCTTGCCGGCGGCGAGACCGTCGTATTTGATCACTGTAGGAAGCGGGAGGCTCTCGGCATATGCCTTGGCATCCTCATAGCGGTCGAAGCTCTTGTAGAAACCGGTAGGTACATTATATTTCTCCATGATCTCCTTGGCAAACTCCTTGCTTGACTCTATGCGTGCTCCGGCTTTGGTAGGACCGAAGATCCTGAGTCCTTCAGCCTTGAAGGCATCGGCGACTCCGGCTGCAAGGGATGCTTCCGGTCCTACTACAGTGAGATCTACATGCTTCTCTTTTGCGAAGTCTACAAGATCCTGAATGTCGGTGACACCGATAGGGACGCAGGTAGCGTGCTTCGCCATTCCGGGATTGCCCGGCGCAGCATAGATCTTCTGCACGCGCGGGCTGCGTGACAGGGCATCGACGATAGCATGTTCGCGGCCACCGCTTCCAATCACCAACACGGTCTTTCCCGGATGGATCTCCTCTTCGCGTCCCGGACGTACTTTCGGAAACTGAAGAGAGTTATCCTGAGGAGGGAGTGCCTCACTATATAGATGATGAATTTCCATACAAGATCAGTGTTTGAAGTGGCGCATACCGGTGAAAAGCATTGTTAGGCCTTTCTCGTTGGCCTTGTCGATCGATTCCTGGTCGCGGATTGATCCACCGGGCTGCACGATAGCTGTCACCCCTTTGTCAGCAACGAGCTCGACCGTGTCTCCGAATGGCAGGAAACCGTCTGAGCCAAGCACAAGTCCGTCGGTATTGCCGGAAGCGAGCGCCTGCTCAAGGGCGATGTCGGCTGAACCGACTCGGTTCATCTGGCCTGCTCCAACACCAAGTGTCATGCCACCCTTGACGATGACGATAGCATTACTCTTCACGTGCTTCACGATGCGCCATGCAAAGTTCATATCCTTCAGCTCCTGTTCGGTGGGTTTCTTTTCGGTCACTGTCATGTCGGCAGTCACATCCTTGGTGGTAGTGTCAGCATCCTGGACAAGGAGACCTCCGTTGATGCCTACATACTGACGCTGAGCCTCGCGCGAGCCATCCATCTTAACCTCGAGCACGCGGAGATTCTTCTTTGTCTTAAGCAATTCAAGCGCGTCTTCGTCGAATGCGGGTGCCATTACGATCTCAAGGAAGATGGGCTTCATCGACTTGGCCACCTCGAGGGTGAGAGGACGGTTCATGGCTACAATGCCGCCGTAGATGCTGACCTTGTCGGCTTCATAGGCCTTTTGCCATGCTTCTTCGATGGTAGCTCCTACAGCTGCTCCGCAGGGATTCATATGCTTGAGGCCTACGCAGAAGGGCTCGTCAAACTCACGCACGATGTTCAAGGCTGCATTGGCATCCTGGATATTGTTGTAGCTGAGTTCCTTGCCATTGAGCTGCTTCGCACTGAGAAGGGAATAGGATTCCTCCTCCGGAGCCTTGTAGAGTGCCGCCTGCTGGTGAGGGTTCTCACCGTAGCGGAGAGTCTGCACGCGGTCGAATGAAAGGAAGAGTTTCTCCTCCAGTCCTGCCTTCTCGCGCATATAGGTTGCGATATGGCTGTCGTAGAGCGCAGTATGGGTGTATGCTTTGGCGGAAAGCTTGAAGCGGGTCTCAAGCGTTGTGTCGCCGGTAGCGCGGATTTCCTCGATTATCTTCGCATAGTCATCCGGATCGCATACCACGGTCACCGATGCGAAGTTCTTCGCCGCGCTACGCAGCATGGAGGGACCCCCTATGTCGATGTTCTCGACCGCGTCGGCCAGTGTGACGCCTTCCTTGGCAATGGTAGCTTCGAATGGATAGAGGTTGACGCATACCATCTCTATGGTCTCGATGCCGTTGGCTGCTATCTCCTCCATGTGGGCCTGAACGTCGCGGCGGGCGAGAAGACCGCCGTGCACTTTAGGATGGAGTGTCTTCACACGACCTTCGCAGATTTCCGGAAAACCGGTCACGTCGCTGATGTTGATGATCTTAAGTCCGGCGTCGCGGAGTGTCTTCATTGTGCCTCCGGTGGCGATGATTTCCCAGCCCATTTCCTGGAGCTGACGGGCGAAATCTACTACGCCACGCTTGTCGCTTACGCTGATAAGTGCTCTCATTTATCTTGAATTTATTCTTTTATTTTAGGTAAGGTATTTAAAGTCTTTAAGTTCCTTAAGGACCTTAAGGACCTTTGTCCGATTCAGATGATTTCGACTCCGGGCTTGTCGGTGATCTTTCCGATCACCGAGGCCTTCTCGCCGTGCTTCTCAAGAATTTCAATGGCCTTCGCCGCGTCTTTCTCATCCATGGCGAGCACCATACCGATGCCCATGTTGAAGATATTGAACATCTCTCGGTGAGGTATCTTGCCATACTTTTCGAGCAGATGGAATACGGGGAGAATCTCCCAGCTTCCTTCTTTCACCTCGATGCCCTGGCCTTCATGTAGAATGCGTGGAATATTCTCGTCGAATCCTCCCCCAGTGATATGTGCAACACCATGTACATCCACATTGCGTATCACGTCAAGGACGGGTTTTACGTAGATGCGGGTCGGGGTAAGGAGCATCTCGCCGAGTGTCTTGTCGCCGGTCTCTTCATACTTCTTGTCGAATTCAAGTCCGGCGTCGGCAACTACCTTACGTACGAGTGAGAAACCGTTAGAGTGAACGCCTGAAGAAGCTATGCCTACCAGGACATCTCCTGTCTTCACTTTGCTTCCGTCGATAAGGTTGCAGCGGTCTACCGCACCTACGGTGAATCCTGCGATGTCATAGTCGCCCGGCTGATACATGCCCGGCATCTCGGCGGTCTCGCCCCCGATGAGCGCGCAGCCTGCCTGACGGCATCCTTCAGCTACTCCGGACACGATGGCTTCCACTACTGCAGGTTCATTCTTGCCTACAGCGACATAGTCGAGGAAGAAGAGGGGTTCGGCACCCTGGGCGAGCACATCGTTTACGCACATGGCCACGGCGTCGATGCCGATAGTGTCATGCTTGTCAATGGCAAACGCTATCTTAAGTTTTGTTCCAACTCCGTCAGTGCCGCTGACGAGGATCGGTTCCTTATATCCGAGGCTCGCGAGGTCGAACATGCCGCCGAAAGCGCCGATATTGCCCATCACCCCGGGGCGGTTGGTGCTTGCCACATGCTTCTTGATGCGGCTTACTACTTCATATCCGGCTTCAAGGTTTACGCCGGCTTTTTCATATGATTCTGCCATAACTTATTTACGGAAATATTTAACTGCGTTGGCGAAGAGGTTCTGGCGTTTATCGCCGTGGATGTTCTTGAAGAGGCCGTCGTCGTAACGCTCCGAGTGGCCCATCTTGCCAAGAATCTGGCCGTCGGGGCTGATGATGCCCTCAATGGCGTCGGTAGAACCGTTCGGGTTGAATGGACTCGTCATGGTGGCGTCGCCGTTGGCATCCGCATACTGGAACGCTATCTGACCTGCTTCAGCAAGATGCTTCACAAGCTCTGCGCTTGCAGTAAACTTGCCCTCTCCATGCGAGACGGCGATGGAATGGAGCTGACCTATTGAGAATCCGTCGAGCCAGGGGGATGCGATGCTTCCGACTCTGGTGACAGCAATCTGAGAGATGTGGCGGTTGATGTCGTTGCGGAAAAGCGTCGGGCTATCTGCGGAGAGTTCTCCTATCTTGCCGAATGGGAGAAGTCCCGACTTCACAAGAGCCTGGAAACCGTTGCAGATACCGATCACGAGACCACCGCGCTTCAGCAGACGCTCGATAGCTTCCTTCACGGCATCGTTCATGATGACGCTTGCGATAAACTTACCGCTGCCGTCGGGTTCGTCGCCGAGCGAGAATCCACCGCTGAACGCGAGCACATGGCAATCGTCGATCATGCTTGCCATGGTAGCCACAGACTCACGTGTCTGTTCGGGTGTAAGGTTGCAGAAAACGCTTGTAGTGCATTCCGCTCCCTCGCGGCTGAACGCACGAATCATGTCGTAGTCGCAGTTGGTGCCAGGGAATACAGGGAGATAAACGACAGGATGCTCTACCGGCTCTCCGGGCCAAACGGTCTTGTTCGCGCCTGAAGTGGCGTTTTCTGCCACTCCCTTGGTGTCGGCATGGTCGGGATAGATCTCATTGAAGCGCGCGCTGTTGGCTTCCTTAAGCATGAAGATCTCCTTGCGGTCGCCGTTTATGTTTATGATCGGGTCGGCGATTGTAGCGCCGATCGCACGGTATTCCTCACCGAGTTTCTCAGCGCTCTCCACGAGAATCGCTCCGTAGTTCCATTTGTAAAGGTCTTCTGCCGGATACTCGACTTCGGCGCCTATCTCGTTGCCAAAGCTCATCTTTGCAACCGCCTCGCCGAGACCTCCGAATCCGAGGGCATAGGCAGCCTTGATGCGGCCGGCCTTTATGTCTTCATGAATTCTGGCGAAGTTTTTCTTCAATGTGTCAGTATCGGGCATTCCGTTTGCGAGAGGTTTTGCCTCAAGCAGGTAGAGCACATCGCCTGCCTCCTTGAACTCGGGACTTATTACGTCGCGGGCATCGACGGGTACGATACCGAATGCGATGAGCGTCGGAGGCACGGATATATCTGCGAATGTGCCGCTCATGGAGTCTTTGCCACCGATTGAGGGAAGTCCGAATTCCTTCTGCATCTTGAGCGCGCCGAGAAGAGCCGCGGCGGGTTTGCCCCATGACTTGTCGGAGTGCATGCGCTCGAAGTATTCCTGATAGGAGAAACGCATACGAGAGGTATCGCCGCCGGCTGCTGCGACTTTAGCCACAGCCTCAACTACGGCATACGCAGCTCCGTGGTAGGGACTCCATTCGCTGATAAAGGGGTTGAAGCCATAAGCCATCATGCTGGCGGTGTTGGTATATCCTCCTGTCGGCAGTTTCTGTACGCTTACCTGAGTCTCTGTGCCCTGAGTCTTGCCACCGAATGGCATGAGTACTGTCGAGGCTCCGATGGTGGAGTCAAACATCTCGATAAGACCTTTCTGCGATGTGACGTTCTCATCGGCCAGCATTTCCTCAAAAGAGGAATACGCCTTGTTGGGCATTTCAGCTTCAATAGCTCCGATCTTTACCGATGCTTTGCGTGTAGCACCCGCTGAGTCGATAAATTCACGGCTCAGGTCGGCCACGACCTCTCCGTTCATCATCATGCGCATACGTCCTCGGTCTGTGACATCTGCCACATGGGTCACCTCAAGGTTTTCCTCATGGCAGTATTTGATGAATTCCTCCATATCTTTCTTCTCCACCACCACGCTCATGCGTTCCTGGCTCTCGCTGATGGCGAGTTCAGTGGCATTAAGGCCGCTGTACTTGACAGGCACACGATCGAGGTAGATGTCGAGACCGTCGGCGAGCTCGCCTATGGCGACGCTTACGCCGCCTGCACCGAAGTCGTTTGATTTCTTTATAAGGCGAGTCACTTCCGGACGGTGGAAGAGGCGTTCTATCTTACGCTCCTCTGGAGCGTTGCCTTTCTGCACTTCGCTTCCGCACTGCTCGAGGGAGCTTACGTTGTGCTCCTTGCTTGATCCGGTGGCACCTCCGATGCCGTCGCGGCCGGTGCGGCCACCGAACATGAGGATGACATCGCCGGCGGCGGGTCGCTCGCGGCGAACGTCGGCCTGCTTCACGGCACCAACCACGGCACCAACCTCAAGACGTTTCGCAACGTAGTTGGGGTGGAATATTTCGCGCACATGGGTCGTAGCGAGACCGATCTGGTTGCCGTAACTGCTGTAGCCGGCTGCGGCACGCTTCGAAATTACGCGCTGCGGAAGCTTGCCTTTCATGGTTTCACTGACAGGCTTGTAGATATCGCCGGCCCCCGTCACGCGCATAGCTTGATATACGTAGCTGCGACCGCTGAGCGGGTCGCGTATCGCGCCGCCGAGGCATGTAGATGCTCCGCCGAACGGCTCTATCTCTGTAGGATGGTTGTGTGTCTCATTCTTGAACATTAGGAGCCATTTCTCCTTCTCGCCGTTTTCGGTGTCAACATCGATGACTATCGAACAGGCATTGTTTTCCTCGCTTTCCTCCTGATCGTCGAGGATTCCCTTGGCTTTGAGCCAGCGTGCGCCTATGCATGCGAGATCCATAAGGCAAAGGCGTTTTTCCTCGCGGCCGAGGTCTCGGCGCATCTGTCGGTAGAGGTCGAGCGAGGTCTTGATGTCGTCTGCCACCGGGCTGTCTTCCACTTCTATGTCGGTCAGCTCGGTCATGAATGTGGTGTGGCGGCAGTGGTCGCTCCAGTATGTGTCGAGGATACGGAGCTCCGTTTCCCGAGGGTCGCGTCCCTCTGCCTTGAAATATTCAACCACAGTCATGAGGTCGGCGTCGTTCATCGCGAGTCCCATTTCCTTTATGAAGGCGGGAGCTGTCTCGAGTGTGATGTCGCGGAAGCCCTCAAGTACCTTTACAGGCGAAGCCACCGCACGCTCCGGAGGACAGAGAAGAGACATGTCTTTAGCGCGTGATTCAACCGCGTTGATGGTGTAGTGAGCGATCTTTGCGAGGTCATCTTCCGAGACTCCATCGTCGAAGATCATAAGACGCGCGCTGCGAATCTCGGCTTCTGATGATGGGTCGATAAGCTTTACGCAGTCTTCGGCAGAGGATGCGCGCTGGTCAAACTGACCGGGGAGACATTCCACTGCAAGATACTTTTTACCTGTAAGATCAAAATCCTCAACTACTGAGTCAGTGGCGGGTTCGCCGAAGACACGGTATTTAGCCTCTTCCACGAGGGCCGGATCTGCATTGAATACATCATAGACGCAGATGAGACGCAGGTCCTTAATGTTAAGGCCGAGGTTTTCGTTGAGTTCCCGACGGAGACTTTCGGCTTCCACACGGTAAGCGCCGCTCTTCTCCACGAAAATCCGTTTGTTCTGGTTCATATATGGTTAATAAGTTTAATCAGTTCAGTTCGCTGGCAAGCACTTTCTCGGCCTGCTTCCTGCGGAAAGCAGCCATCTTCTCTTCGAGTCCTTTATCAGTGACTGCCATTATCTCCACAGCGAGCAGGGCCGCGTTCTTGGCTCCGTCTATGCTGACTGTTGCGACAGGTATTCCTGAGGGCATCTGCACCATTGAGAGTAGCGAGTCGAGTCCGTCGAGTGTACGCGCCTTGATAGGCACTCCTATGACCGGAAGGGTAGTGAATGCCGCACACACTCCTGCGAGATGGGCCGCGCCTCCGGCAGCAGCGATTATGGCTGCATACCCTGCTTCGCGAGCTCCGGATACCCATGCCTCGAGCTCATGGGGAGTACGGTGCGCGCTAAGCACTTTCTTGTCGTAGTCTACGCCGAATTCGTCGAGAATCTCAGCACTTCCTTTCATTACGGGCCAATCGGAAGCAGAACCCATTACAATACCGATTTTCATTGCTGTCATTGTGTTTTTTATAAATGCACAGACCGCATTCCGGGAGGTCGGAACGCGGTCTGTCCTATGCGTATTTATCCGAAACTGCACGACACGTCATGACTTCGAGTCCGCACATCTGCGGGTCAATCCCTATGCCGCTATGCAATCGGCGGAATGACAGGTGCTTATGGCGTCGTCTTTGCTTACGTGAGATGAGCATGTTCGGGTGTTGAATTCTTTTTGTGAAAACTTGGTGCAAAGTTAATCAAAAACTTTGGATTTTCCAAATTAATCTTTTCGGATTGCTGCCCGTCGGATTTTTCCCGATATTGTCTTCGGAAGCTCATCGACAAACTCAACTATGCGCGGATACTTGTAAGGTGCGGTGACACGCTTCACATGGTTCTGAATGTCTTTGATGAGTTCGGGCCCCTCCTTGCCCTTATAGTCGTTGGCCAATACGACGGTTGCCTTCACTACCTGTCCGCGAACCTCGTCGGGTACGCCCGTGATGGCGCATTCCACTACTGCGGGATGGGTCATCAGCGCGCTCTCGACCTCAAACGGGCCGATACGGTAGCCGGATGACTTTATCACATCATCCTTTCGTCCTACAAACCAATAGTAGCCGTCTTCATCACGCCATGCTACGTCGCCTGTGTGGTAGAGTCCGTCGTGCATAGCCTCGTGGGTAAGCTCGTCATCGTTGAGATATTCTTTGAAGAGACCGAGAGGCTTTCTTCCGGGATGTAGGCGCACCACAATCTCACCGTGTACGCCGTCTTCCACCGGTTCGTCATTGTCGTCTACAAGATCAATGTCATATTCCGGACCCTTGAGCCCCATCGAACCGGGTTTGGGCTCACACCATGGATAGGTGGCTACTGTCAGGGTGGTCTCCGTCTGTCCGAAACCTTCCATCAGACGAAGTCCGGTGAGTTTCTTCCATTCGTCAAATACGCTTGGATTCAGTGCTTCTCCCGCTATGGTGCAGTATTTAAGAGTGCTAAGGTCAAACTTAGTCAGATCTTCACGAATGAGGAAACGGAATATGGTTGGAGGTGCGCACAGCGACGTGATGTTATAGTTCTGGATCATGTGGAGCACATCGACCGGCTCGAATTTATCGAAGTCGTAGACAAAAACGTCAGCTCCCGCTATCCATTGGCCGTAGAGCTTTCCCCAGACTGCTTTTCCCCAGCCTGTGTCGGCGAGAGTAAGGTGAAGGCTGTCTTCTTTCAGGTTGTGCCAGTAGCTTGCGGTTATGATATGACCGAGGGGATAGGTGAAATCATGCGCTACCATTTTGGGTTCTCCAGTGGTGCCGGATGTGAAATAGAGCAGGCTTACGTCGTCGTTGGTATTCGCCAGTTCCGGACGCTTGAAAGGCTCTGCTTTCTCTATCGAGCTATCGAAGTCATACCATCCTTCCGGCACGACCGGACCGGTAGAAACCACGGCTTTTACAGTCGGGCATTTAGGAAGAGCCTTTTCTATATGGTCTACTATAACTTTGTCGCCGGCACATACGATAGCCTTGATTTCGGCCATCTCGCAGCGGTATATGATGTCTTTAGGAGTCAGTAGGTGAGTGGCGGGTATCACGGTGGCTCCGATTTTGTGGAGAGCTACTATTGAAAACCAGAACTGATAGTGACGTTTAAGGATCAGCATGACCCGGTCGCCACGTCCTATGCCGAGGCTCTGGAAAAAAGAGGCGGTCTTATCAGACTCACGCTTAATATCGGCGAATGTGAAATGACGTACTTCTCCTTTGTCGTTGGTCCAGAGCAGGGCTTCTTTTTCAGGTTCCTTTTCGGCCCATGCATCCACTACATCGTAGCCGAAATTGAAATTCTCAGGCACATTTACTTTGAAATTGGCCATAAAGTCCTCATAAGACGTGAAATCCGTCTTATCCAGAAATCTTTCTAACATATCTTTTTTACCTGTATGTATATAAGTTCTCAGCTCTCAGCTGAAAGCTTAAAACTGATAGCTGAAAGCTAAATGCTGAAAACTTAAAACTAATTGATTATCGCTATGATCTTTGCGTCCTTATCGCCAATGGCGCGGAGCGCATGGGGCATCGTGGAGTCGAACATCACGCTGTCGCCGGCACGCAGAACTGTAGTCTTCTTGCCTACAGTTATCTCGACTTCACCTTCGAGCACGTAGTTGAATTCCTGACCTTCGTGGGTATTGGGCGCGTGGATTGTGCCGGCAGTGTGGTCGGGAGATATCGTAACCAGGAAAGGGATCATATTGCGCTGACGGAAGCCGGAGGCAAGGTCCTCATATGAATAGGCGGCCCGACGCTCTACCTTCACTCCGCGTCCTTTGCGGTTGACGTAATATGTGTTCATCTTCGGTTCCTCTCCGAAAAGCAGCACCGCCAGTTCTATACCCTTGCGGCTGGCAAGACGCTGGAGGAAGCTTACGGGTATATCGTGTTCGCCGCTTTCGTATTTCTGAAGAGTCTCGGGAGTCACGCCACAGTCGGCAGCCATCTCTTCGATGGTTTCGTCGAGGGAGTCGCGGAGTCCTTTAAGCCTTTGGGCGAGTTGCATGAGTTCGTCCATATCTTTTTACC
>JAIDSM010000209.1 GCA_029061225.1 Muribaculaceae bacterium | reverse complement strand
GCACCCGACAAATCTATTTTCATAGAAAAGCTGAAATAACCCTTAATCCTATAGTAGGGACGCACGGCTCGTGCGTCCGCACCGCAGATTTCAATTCCTAATAGCAATGGGATATGGGAAGTCTGACCCCATATGTTCCAATAATACGGTGATTTTGATCTAACACCTGCCTCCCATATCGTCTCTTAACTATCTGATTTTCAGTGCCTATCTACCTGTTATAAATTCAACTTATAACACTAATATAAAATACTGAAAATCAATACAATAAAACCATAAGTGTTATAAAAATCGCCCCCCTTTTTGCTTGTAAAATTTCGTCAAAACCACTAACTTTGCGCCGTTAAAAATTAAACGACATGAGACAACTAAAATCAATTATCATCATCCTCATGATGCTTGCTATACCTTCATTGGTTGTAGCTGAGAAATCTTCAAGTGGCTCTACCCCCCGACCACCCATCACTCTACAAAAGGGTTATGGACACGGAGTCATCAAGTTTCCGAAGTCACCCGACCGTCAATCCATCACATGCGCATATGATGGTATGGGTCTGGAACTCGACTTCGCAATCTCAGAAGGTATGTCTACCTTGACCGTGACTGACGAAACCCCACAGTGTTCAACCTACACTATAGACACCTCTTCACTAAGTGTGTCTATCCCGATAGGCTCCCTCTCCGGATCAATCAGCATTGAGCTGGATACCGAACTCGGTAATCATTTTTCAGGTATCATGGAATAACTAATTGACTAACAAATATCAAAATGAAAAAAATATTTATGGCTCTTTAAGCAGAAGCCTAACTGAACAATTTATTTTTGAGATTCGATTACAAAAAAACATATACACTCCAATCTTCTTACATACAATAAGATGTGTTTTCGCGTTAACTAAGTACGTTAATTTCTCAACCTTATATCGAACCATTGTAAACGCAAAAAAACTAACTGCATAATGAAAAAATTAATAATAATGTTATTGATCTCAGTGATCAATTCGATGTCCTCAATTGACCTTAAGGCAAAAACACCTATTGTTCAAATGATGGAAGGCGAAATACGATGCGGATTAACCACACCGGTCGGTACCTACCACGATGGAAAAGCAAAAGAAAGTTTAACTATGGGATTGGAAGGCAGGTACAATTTTAAAGGGACTCCATGGGACTGTGGCCTTATGATCAATCTCTCCTCTGCTTGCAGAAGTTTTTCCCACCTCTACGATCCCGGAAGCGACATATGGCAAAACAACCGTACTTTAGCACTTGCCGCTACAGGCGATTATAATATGCGACAGGGAACTAAAATAAATCCATTCGCCGGGGTCGCTGTAGGAATAGGGATGAATGATGAGGTTGGAGATAGGTTGTTTCCCGAGAGCTACACTTCATTTATCTTTGCCCCTCGAATAGGAGTAGAAATCCTGTATCACATTAGATTGATGGCTCAACTCAACATTTCCCGCAAAGGATTTAACAACCTTGGTCTTTCTCTTGGTCTTGTCCTCGGAGGTAGACCCAAAAAACAAATCTTTACCAATATCGAATCTAAAGCCAAATAGAATAACCGCATAAAGATCTGAAAAAAACTGCCCGTGAATCAGATTCACGGGCAGTTAGTTTTCTTAATATTTCGTCATCTCGGAATTATGCATTATGCATTCAGCATTATGCATTACTCCAAGATTCTCAGTCGTTCTTGCGAAGCTTGATCTCCTCTTCGGTCAGTTCGGGATCCTTGCCCCAGTCCTGCTTAGAGAGGCGTACGTAGTTGTTGTAGCGCCAGCGCGCGTTGGCCTCGCAAGCCTTGAAGAGCTCGTCGGCTGCCTCCGGACACATCTTCTTAACTGAAGCGAAACGAACCTCACCTGCGAGGAAGTCCTGGAACTTGCTCCAGTCCGGCTCCTTGCTGTCGAGGCTGAACGGATTCTTGCCTTCTTCCTCAAGAGCGGGGTTGTAGCGCCAAAGCTGCCAGTAGCCGCAGTCTACTGCGAGCTTCTCTTCCTTCTGGCTCTTGCCCATGCCTGCCTTCAGACCGTGGTTGATACAGGGAGCGTAAGCGATGATCAGAGACGGACCGTCGTAAGCCTCAGCCTCACGGATAGCCTGCAGTGTCTGAGCGTTGTTTGCACCCATGGCAATCTGTGCTACGTATACATAACCGTAAGTAGTAGCCATCAGACCGAGATCCTTCTTGCGGATACGCTTGCCGGCAGCGGCAAACTTAGCGATAGCGCCGATAGGAGTAGACTTGGAGCTCTGACCGCCGGTGTTGGAGTAGACCTCAGTGTCGAGAACGAGGATGTTGACGTTCTTGCCCGATGCGATCACGTGGTCGAGACCACCGTAACCTATATCATAGGAAGCGCCGTCACCACCGATGATCCACTGGCTGCGCTTGCTGAGGAACTTCTGGGTGTTGCGGATGATGTTGCAGAGATCACAGTCACACTTAGCGCATGCGGCTACGAGAGCCTTGCCTGCCTTGCGTGATTCCTTGGCGTCCTCGCGAACCTCAAGCCACTTGGCGGCAGCTGCCTTGATCTCGTCGTCGCAGCAGTCGCAGGTCTGGATCTTCTCGCAGGTGTCTACGAGACGCTCGCGCATCTTCTCGTATGCGATATACATACCGAGACCGAACTCGCAGAAATCCTCGAAGAGGGAGTTAGCCCATGCCGGACCCTCGCCATCGGCGTTGGTGGTGTAAGGAGTGGAAGGAACGGAACCGGAGTAGATCGAAGAGCAACCGGTAGCATTGGCAACAATCTCATGGTCGCCGAAGAGCTGAGTGATGGCCTTTACATACGGAGTCTCGCCGCAGCCTGAGCATGCGCCTGAGAACTCGAAGAGGGGTTTAGCATACTGGCTCATCTTCACGTTCTGCATTACGTTGACGAGCTCAGCCTTGTTGCTTACGTGCTTCTCGCAGTATTCCCAGTTCTTAGCCTGGCCTTCCTGAGTCTCGAAATGCTTCATCTCGAGAGCCTTCATGCCCTTCTTGCCCGGGCAGACATCGGCGCAGTTGCCGCAGCCGAGACAGTCGAGAACGTCGACCTGCTGAACGAAGCGGAGACCTTCGAGGCCCTTACCGATTGCTGGAAGAGTGTGGTCCTCGCCGAAGGGAGCGTTGGCCATCTCCTCTGCGTTGAGAAGGAACGGACGGATGGAAGCGTGAGGACAAACGTAAGAACAGATGTTACACTGGATACAGTTCTCGGGATTCCATTCAGGAACGAACGCAGCCACGCCGCGCTTCTCATATGCTGCTGTGCCCTGCTCCCATGTGCCATCTTCGCGACCTACGAAGGTGCTGACGGGGAGAAGGTCGCCGTCCTGTGCATTGATCGGGCGAACAACGTTGGTGATGAACTCAGGCTCGTCGAGCTTAACGGGAGCGTCTTCGGGAAGCTCAGCCCATGCGGGATCGACGTCGAGCTTCTTATATTCGCCACCGCGGTCAACGGCTGCGTAGTTCATGTTGACGATGTTGTCGCCCTTCTTGCCGTAGCTCTTCTTGATGAACTTCTTCATCTGCTCTACTGCGAGATCTACAGGAATAACCTCAGTGATACGGAAGAAAGCAGACTGGAGGATGGTGTTGGTACGGTTGCCGAGACCAATCTCCTGAGCGATCTTTGAAGCGTTGATATAGTAGAGTGTGATGTTGTGCTTAGCAAGATACTTCTTCACCTTGTTGGGGAGGTTCTCAGCGAGTTCCTCACCTTCCCAGATAGTATTGAGAAGGAATGTGCCGCCATCCTGAAGGCCGCGGAGCACGTCGTACATATGCAGGTAAGCCTGAACGTGGCAAGCCACGAAATTCGGGGTGTTCACGAGATATGTGCTACGGATAGGTTCGTCGCCGAAACGGAGGTGAGAGCAGGTGAAGCCACCTGACTTCTTGGAGTCATAGCTGAAGTAAGCCTGGCAATACTTGTCGGTGTTCTCGCCGATGATCTTCACTGAGTTCTTGTTGGCGCCTACGGTGCCGTCTGCGCCGAGGCCGTAGAACTTAGCCTGGAACATACCCTTGCCGCCCACGTTGATCTCGGGGAGCTGCGGGAGCGAGAGGAATGTAACGTCGTCGTTGATGCCGACAGTGAAGCGGTCCTTGGGCTTGTCAGCCTCGAGGTTCTCGTAGACTGCGAGAATCTGAGCGGGAGTGGTGTCCTTTGAAGAAAGGCCGTAGCGTCCGCTGATGATCATGGGAGCGCCTTCCACGCCATAATAAGCCTCCTTCACATCAAGGGCGAGAGGCTCGCCGTTGGCGCCGGGCTCCTTGGTGCGGTCGAGCACACAGAGACGCTTGCAGGATGCGGGAACAGCTGCGAAGAGATGCTTCACACTGAAAGGACGGTAGAGGTGTACGCTTACGAGACCTACCTTCTTGCCCTGAGCGCGGAGATAGTCGATCACTTCCTTGGCGGTGTCAGTCACCGAACCCATAGCGATCACTACGTTCTCAGCCTCGGGATCTCCATAATAGTCGAAGAGCGAATAGTTGCGGCCTGTGATCTTGCTCACTTCCTTCATGTATTCCTCTACGATCTCGGGAACTGCGTCGTAGTATTTGTTGCTTGACTCACGGTGCTGGAAGAATACGTCGGGGTTCTCTGCCATACCGCGTGCAACGGGAGCCTCGGGAGTGAGGGCACGCTTGCGGAAGTCGGCGAGAGCCTCCTGATCGATGAGGGCAGCCAGAGCGTCCTGGTCGATGACCTCAATCTTCTGGATCTCATGAGACGTACGGAAACCGTCGAAGAAGTTTACGAAAGGCACACGGCTCTTGAGGGTAGCGAGATGAGCTACGCCGGAGAGGTCCATGACTTCCTGCACGCTGCCTTCAGCCAGCATGGCGAAACCGGTCTGGCGAACGGCCATCACGTCCTGGTGGTCGCCGAAGATGGAAAGGGCGTGGCTTGCAATAGTACGTGCAGACACGTTGAAGACGCAGGGAAGAAGCTCGCCGGCGATTTTGTACATGTTGGGAATCATCAGGAGAAGACCCTGTGATGCGGTATAGGTAGATGTCAGCGCACCTGCCTGCAGCGATCCGTGGACAGCGCCTGCCGCGCCTGCCTCAGACTGCATTTCCTGCACATGTACGGTTTCTCCGAAGATGTTCTTTCTGCCTGCCGCGCTCCAGTCGTCTACATATTCTGCCATTGTAGAAGACGGGGTAATCGGGTAGATCGCTGCCACTTCTGTGAACATGTAGCTCACATGAGCGGCGGCCTGATTACCATCGCACGTCAGAAACTGCTTTTCATTGCTCATAATCTGATCGTTTTGATAATATATTAAAGATTATTCAAATTGTCTTTATTATAGGTCAGTTTGAAGTGGTGTTTTCGTGCTTTGGCACGACATTCCCTTTGGAATATGCAAAATTAATAAAAAATATCCAAATATCAATAAAAAGGAGCGTGAAAATTTCACGCTCCTCTCATATTTATATGAGTGCTCATTCAGAAGGCGGCGGGACGCACGGCCCGTGCGTCCGCATGTAGGAATGATTATTCCGCGAGGAATGCCTTCACCTTGGCGAGCACGTTGTCTACGGTATAGCCGAACTTCTCGTCGAGCACCTTCAGGGGCGCCGAAGCACCGAAGCGCTCCATGCCGAAGATCTCCCAGTCTCCCTTCATGACGGGATAGAGGGATGCCGGCAGACCTGCCGTGATGCCAAACACCTTGACGCCTGCGGGAATCACTTCGTCGCGGTATGCCTTCGGCTGACGGCAGAAGAGCCCTACGGAAGGAACGGAAACGACACGTGCGCCGATACCTTCCTCTCCGAGTTTTTCGGCTACATGGAGTGCAAGAGAGACTTCACTGCCGTTGGCCACGAGAGTCACCTTAGTGTCGGGTGCGTCATAGATGACGTACGCGCCCATGGCGAGCTTCTTCGCCTGCTCCGCACGGTCATTGGCGGGGATGTCTTCGAGATTCTGGCGTGAAAGCACAAGTACTGTCGGCGACTTCTTGTTCTCGAGAGCGAGACGGTAGCTTTCTACTGTCTCCGCGCTGTCGCAGGGACGAAGCACGAGGGCTGCCTGATGTCCGGCGAGATTATCCATCTGCTCGAGCAGACGGATCTGCGCCTCCTGCTCTACAGGTTCGTGTGTAGGTCCATCCTCTCCTACTCGGAAGGCGTCGTGGGTGAAGATGAACTTGACGGGGAGCTCCATGAGGGCGGCCATACGGATGGCGGGCTTCATATAGTCGGAGAAGACGAAGAATGTGCCGCAAGCAGCGATGCAACCGCCGTGAAGTGCGATACCGTTGCAGATACATGCCATGGTGAGCTCCGCTACGCCGCTCTGAAGGAAGGCACCGGAGAAGTCGTCTTTGACGAAGGCGTGGGTCTTCTTCAGGAACCCGTCGGTCTTGTCGGAGTTGGCGAGGTCGGCTGAGCTGACGATCATGTTGTGGACATGATCTGCGAGGAACGAAAGGACAGCGGCGGAGGAAGCGCGGGAAGCCATATTAGGCTTGAGTGCAACCTTTGTCCAGTCAAGATCAGGAAGCTTGCCAGCGAGCCAGTCACCAAGGGTCTTGAATTCCTCGGGATTCTCCTCTGCCCACTTAGCGAATTTCGCCTTCCGGTCGGCCGCATACTTCTTGAGCTCCTCCATGCGATCGGCATAAAGCTTCTTGACATCGTCCCATATCTGCCAGGGATTCTGCGGGTCACCTCCGAGGTTGGCGACGGTCTTGTCCATGTCGGCGCCGGCTGCGGAAAGGGGCTGACCATGGGTGTTGACATGCCCTTCAAGGCTCGATCCGTCAGCGGCAACAGTACCGCGGGCCATGATTGTGTGTCCGATGATGAGTGTCGGACGCTCTTTCTCGTTGCGGGCCTCTTCGATAGCACCGGCTATAGCGATAGGATCGGTGCCGTCTACTTCAAGCACATTCCAGTTCCATGCGCGGTATTTGGCGGCAGTGTCTTCGGCTGTCACGTCTTTCACCTTGGTGGAGAGCTGCACCTCGTTGGAATCATAGAACATGATGAGGTTATGAAGTCCGAGTGTACCGGCTATGCGGCCTGCACCCTGCGAGATTTCTTCCTGGATACCGCCGTCGGAAATGAATGCATAGGTCTTATGCTCGACTACCTCGCCGAAGCGGGCTGCGAGGAAACGCTCCGCGATGGCGCATCCTACAGCATATACATGACCTTGTCCGAGAGGTCCGGAGCTGTTCTCTACGCCACGGCCCACTTCGAGCTCAGGATGGCCCGGAGTGGCAGTGCCCCACTGGCGGAAGCCCTGGAGTTCTTCGATTGTGTATTTGCCTGCAAGCGCGAGCACTGAATAGAGCATGGTGCTCATATGGCCCGGATCAAGGAAGAAACGGTCACGTGCAAACCAGCTCGGATCTTCGGGATCATAATTGAGGAAGGAGGAATAGAGGACGTTGACGAAGTCAGCTCCGCCCATCGCTCCACCGGGATGACCGGATTTTGCTTTTTCCACCATTTCAGCGATCAGAACACGCATGTTGTTGGCGCCGCGGGTGAGAAGTTTCGAATCAAGATTCATTGGTCTTAGTGTTTTTTTGGGTATTATACTTTTTATAAGTTGTTTAGTCAAGTAATTTATCAGATTGAAGACATAGTGTCATCAAAATGTTTTCATCTGAAATTCAGCGACAAACAATTATGCTTTATGCATTTTGAATTATGCATTGCCACTTAGTTGTTAACCTGCATTGAGCACCTGGTCTTCATTGATGTCGTCGACGGGAATATCGGTGTTGACATTGCGGCAGCCGACTACTGCATAGAAGAAGATGTAGCCTACCATCGCGAATACGAGCCAGTAGCTGCTTACGTAGTCGCCCGTGGTGCGTGCGATCCAGTCCTGGATGAAGGGCATGATACCGCCGCCGACCACCATGGTCATAAAGAGGCCGGAAGCCTTTGCGGTGTACTTACCGAGGCCTTCGGTAGCGAGGTTGAAGATACCGCCCCACATTACGGAAGTGCAAAGACCGCAGAGGAAAAGGAAGAGACATTTCATCGGGACGAGACCGCTCGTGATATTAAGGGCAGGAATGCTCGGAGAGTTGAAAGTCACTGATTCCGGCAGGAGGATGGCGATAAGAAGGAAAGCGAGAGCGACTGAGGACACCACGATAAGCTGCAGACGGGTCGACACCTTGCCGCTGATGGCGGAGCTGACGATACGGCCGACGAGCATGAGGAGCCAATAGAGGGCCGCCAGAGAGCCGGCTACGGCAGCGGCGCCCTCGAAGGGCTCGCGGCTGATCCATGCGTTCATCTCACCCGGGATACCGATCTCGACTCCTACATAGAAGAAGATTGCGATCACGCCCAGTGTGCAGTGGCGGAATGAGAAGGGGCTATGCTCATAAGTAGCCTTGCTGAGGTTTTTCTGAGGTTCCTCAATCTTGATGAAGGAAATGACGATGAAAGCGGCTACGAAGATCACGATACCGGTGATCACGAGGGGAGCCACGGTAGCCATGGATGTTTCCTTGGTGAGCGTACCGACAAGCACACCTACGAGCATCGGGGTGAGAGTTCCGGAAAGCGAGTTGAGCGAGCCACCCATCTGGACGAGCTGGTTGCCCTTGTTGCCGCCCCCTCCGAGGAGGTTGAGCATCGGGTTGACCACTGTGTTGAGCATGCAGACGCAGAAACCGCAGACGAGCGCACCGAGAAGATAGATGAAGAGGTTGAGGGTGGTTGCGGAAGGACCTTCGCCATATACCACCGTTCCTGCTCCCACATAGCTGGAGAGGAGCTGGATGGTAAGGCCGATCGCGCCTACGGCAAGGGCGATAAGGGCGGTCTTCTTATAACCGTATTTGATAAGCATGTTGCCTGCCGGGATACCCATGAAGAGGTAGGCGGTGAAGTTCATAAGGTTACCGGCCATGCCGGCCCATTCATAGCGGAAACCCCATATATTTCCGAAGGGAGCCGCCATGTTCGTCACAAAAGAGATCATCGCGAAGATGAAAAACATCGTGATGATTGCAACCGTACGCCCTTGCTGGGGAGCCGCTGCTGCTTTTACATTACTCATGGTTGATTTTGTCTTTAAGTTATTAAGTTGTATTATGGTAAGATTATTAAGTCCTTTTCAATATTGGCGCTCGCCGAAGATGGCGGTTCCTATCCTCACGAGATTGGATCCTTCGTCGACAGCAATGTGCCAGTCGCCCGACATGCCCATTGAGACAATGTCGAATCCCCTCAGGTCCGGGGCTGCCTCAAGAATGCGCTTACGGGTCTCGGATATGATCCTGAAATCATCTCTGACTCGGTCCGTATCGTCGGTGTTCGAAGCCATTCCCATCACTCCGCAAAGATGAGTCGCATTGAGGCGTTCGAATCTCCTTTCAGTGAAATACGCTATGAGTTCTTCGGGAGAAAAACCGAATTTTGTCTCTTCCTTCGCCACATGCAGCTGCATCAGCACACGGGTCACGACTCCTGCTTTCTCAGACTCCCGGTCAATAAGGCCGAGCAGCCTCTCGCTGTCGACACTCTCGATCAGTGCGGTCTTTCCAATCAGAGACTTCACCTTATTGGTCTGAAGATGACCTATGAAGTGCCATTGGATATCCGAAGGAAGCTCGTCCACCTTTGCAAGAAGTTCCTGGACCCTGCTCTCTCCGAAAATCCGCTGGCCTGCATCGTAGGCCTGGCGGATGGCCTCGGCAGGATGAAACTTACTTACTGCGCAAAGCCTCACTCCCTCGGGAAGTTCGGAATGTAGACGCTTGATCTCTTCTGCTATCATAAGATGCCGTTGTAAAAATTCAGTTGTCGGGATTACGCCTGAGGAGCCTGTTCTGAGGGAGCGTCGTATTCATAAGGATACACATCCATGAGGGGCGTCTCGGTGATGGATGCTATCTGATAGTCGGCCATTGTGCCTTTCATGCCGTCCTGAAACCTGCCGAGGGCGTTCTCAAAATCACCGGCCTGCACCAGGATGAAGCTGGCCGATTTCTTTTCCTTGCCGCTTTTCTCGTCGAGCGTGATGAAATTGACCTTCACCATATAATATTTGTCGGCGTAGTCCGACTCATCGAAGAAAATCTCGGATATCTTGGTCTTTTTTACAGCAGATACGGTAAATTCGCCGGATATGAACGGTGTAATCTTCTCTATGATGCGTGCCTCGGCGTCAGTAAACGTCAGAGCATCCACAAGATAGGGTTCGTTGACTTTCTTCACCATGCCGTTTTCCTGCATGCGGTCGTATCTAATTTTGGTTTCAAACCAGAGTGCCATTTCTGTAAATGTTAAGCTGAAGTTAAATATATTGTCAATCGTATGCCACGGGCGAAACCTCGGGCAACTGCAAAGTTAGCAATAAATTTTGAGAAATCCACGTTTTTTCTTGGCAAATTATGCAGGAAAAGTTAATTTTGTACTTGAAAAAAAATTAAAGACATATTCATAACGCTTTTATGGGAATATACGGACAACTTTTCGTCACTTTCACGAAGATCGGCGCATTCACCTTCGGAGGAGGGTGGGCCATGATCTCCATTATCGAGAAAGAGATCGTCGACAAACATCACTGGATAGAGAGGGATGAGTTTCTCGACCTTCTCGCAATCGCACAGTCTCTTCCCGGCATTCTCGCCGTAAACATCGCGACTTCTATTGGCGACCGCCTGAAAGGACTGAAGGGAGGAATCGTGGCCGCGCTCGGCACTATCCTGCCATCATTCCTAATTATTCTTGCAATAGCAATCTTCCTCACTCCCGAGACCATAAAGAACAGCCACACGCTGTCAAGTATCTTCATGGGAATACGTCCGGCGGTAGTGGCTCTCATCATTGCTCCGGTGATCACTACAGCCAAGGCTGCCAAGCTCAAACTGACGACAATCTGGATTCCTGCAGTAGCCGCCCTCGTCATCTCACTCGACATGGGCATCATCTCCAACCCCATCACATGGATTGCCCTCGGTGGCCTCGGAGGCTACCTCCACTGGGAATACACCCGCCGCCGACTGGCGAAAAATTAACCCTTAATCCTCAACCCTTAACCCTTAACCCTTAACCCTTTATGAGCATTTATCTAAAAATGATATGGGCCTATCTCAAGATAGGCATCTTCGGATTCGGAGGAGGCTACGCGATGCTGTCGCTCGTAGAGCGTTCGGTAGTAGGCCCGGGCTGGATCTCCGAGCAGATGTTTACTGATATAGTAGCCATCTCACAGATGACACCCGGTCCGATCGGCATCAACTCCGCCACATACATCGGTTATGTCGCCCCGGGCCATGTGACCGACGGAGCACTCGCCTCCCCTCTCTGGGGACTCCTCGGAAGCATTCTCTGCACTCTGGCCGTCACTGTGCCTTCCTTCATACTCGTGATCAAGGCCTCGCATTTCATTCGCAAGCACAATGAGAGCGGAGTGATCAAGGCGATCTTTGCCGGATTGCGTCCGGTAGTGGTCGGACTAATCGCGTCGGCAGCAATAATGCTGATGAACTGGGCCAATTTCGCTCCCGACCACGATACACGCACCCTCATATGCAGCATCGCGATATGCGCTGTCTCTTTCTGCCTTGTATACTTCAAGATTCCTTATAAGGGTAAGAAAATAGGCCTGCATCCCATCCTCGTCATCTGCATCATGGGACTCACCGGGTTCCTCTTATATTATTGAACCACTCAGCACTCAATTTTCATTCTCAATTCTCAATTAAGACATGGACTATAACCATACGCTCGAATGGCTTTATGCCCAACTCCCGATGTTCTCACGCACGGGAGCGGCCGCCTACAAACCGGGACTTCAGACAAGTCTCGATCTTGACGAGTATTTCCGTCATCCTCACAAAAGATTTAAAAGCATCCATGTCGGAGGCACCAACGGAAAAGGGAGCACCTCCCATATGCTTGCGGCGATTCTGCAGAGCCAAGGCTACCGCGTAGGTCTATACACTTCTCCTCACCTTGTGGATTTCCGCGAACGCATACGCATAGACGGCGAGATGATTCCGAAAGAGGCAGTGGTGGATTTCGTAAGTAAATTTCGGGAATGCGGATATAAAGGACACCCAAGCTTCTTCGAACTCACCATGATGATGGCCTTCGATTGGTTTGCCTCCCAAAGGGTAGATTATGCGGTGATAGAAGTCGGAATGGGAGGACGTCTCGATTCGACCAACATCATCACGCCTGAACTTGCAGTGATCACGAATATATCAAAAGACCATACCCAGTTCTTGGGAGCAACATTGCCGGAGATAGCGGGAGAGAAAGCCGGCATCATCAAGACAGGCATACCATGCGTTGTCGGCGAGGCGCGAGGTGAAATTAGGGAAGTGTTTGAGGAGAAGGCCAGCGAAGAGGGTGCTACCATTCTTTTTGCGGAAGACTTCATGCCGCTGCAGCGATGCGTATCAAATCCTGAAGGAGGACTTGATTGCAGCAGCCCCCTGTGCGGTGACTTTCATTGCGAGCTCGAAGGAGATTATCAGAAGAAAAACGTGAATACCGTTCTTGCAGCCATATGTGAACTCCGCCGCATAGGAGTGGAGATTGATGATATAGCCATACGCGAAGGGATGAACAAAGTCACCGAACTAACCGGGCTCGCCGGCCGCTGGATGAAAGTGGCCGACGCTCCACTCACTGTGTGCGATACAGGCCATAACGAAGCGGGCTTAAGATACACGATGGATCAGCTCGACCGCACGGCAAAGCATCTCGGAGGAAAGAAACACATCGTAATCGGTTTTGTAGCAGACAAGGCCATCGACGATATCATCGGCCTTCTCCCGAAAGACGCGACTTACTATCTCACTCAGGCTGCAATCCCCCGGGCGCTTCCGGTGGAGCAGTTGGTTGAGAAATTCCGTAGCCACGGCATAGAAGGAATGGCCTATCCCTCTCCGAAGGAAGCCGCCGAAGCGGCGAAGGCCGAAGCAAAGGAAAACGATGTCATCTACGTCGGTGGCTCCACCTTTATCGTAGCTGACTTTCTAAAATAACTCTCGATGTCTTTGGTACGGACGCATGGCGCGTGCGTCCGCGCGCGAAGAAATTTCGGGCTTCCTCACTTTTGTGAGGAAGCCCGTATGCTTTTCTTCATTGCTGATTTTCAGGCTTCTCAGCCTTCTTCTTTTTACTCTTCTTCGGCTGCTGTTCGTTTTGTTCTGCCGATGCAGTTTTCTCTTCTTGTGGCTGAGTCTGGGATGGTTCGTCTTCAAGTAGCCGCTCGGAGCGTGTCTTGTTTTTGGTCTGCGCCGAGTTCATGTCGCTTTCTTCGTGAAGAAGGATTTCCAAGCCGTCGGAATCAATGACTCGGTATTGCAGATAGGCGAGCGACTCATCGGCGACCACTTTGACTCCTCTTCCGAAGTGGCGTCGCCATTTGCCATAGAGGGAGAAGACACCTTTCTTGATATAGGCCTCCACAAACGGGTGGACATACATGATGAATTTCTTCACCTCGAGCTGCTGCGTAAGATATTCGATCTTCTCTTCCAGCTTGTCTGTGAAAAGCAGTGATGGCTGCACCACACCCTTGCCGAAGCAGGATGGACACGTCTCTTCCGTCGTTATGTCGAGAGCAGGTCTCACCCTCTGACGGGTGATCTGCATGAGTCCGAACTTCGAAAGCGGAAGTATATTGTGGCGCGCCCGGTCCTTTGCCATGATGTCGCGCATGTGCTCCAGAAGCTGCTGGCGATGCTCCGCCTTAGCCATGTCAATGAAGTCGACCACTATGATGCCACCCATGTCGCGGAGCCTGAGCTGACGGGCAATCTCATCGGCCGCGCGCAAGTTGACTTCAAGAGCGTTGGTTTCCTGGTCCTGGGAAGCCTTGCTTCGGTTGCCAGAATTCACGTCGATCACGTGTAGGGCCTCGGTATGCTCTATGATCAGATAGGCGCCTGACTTAAACGAGACCGTCTTTCCGAATGCCGACTTGATCTGCCGGGTGATATTGAAGCTGTCGAAGATAGGAACATCCTTGGCGTAAAGCTTCACTGTCTCTTTTCTGTCGGGGGCAATGAGCCCTACATAGCTCTGTATCTGCTCGAATATCTCTGCGTCGTTGACGTAAACGCTCTCGAAAGAGGGATTGAAGATGTCGCGTATAACGCTGACTGCTCTCGAGTCCTCCTCATAGATTAGCGATGGTGGCGTGCTGCGCTGCATTTTCGCTATGGAGTTTTTCCAGGCTTCTACCAGAGTCCGGAGCTCGTTGATCAGTTCCGCTACCTTTTTTCCCTCCGCCGACGTGCGCACTATCACCCCGAATCCCTTTGGCTTGATGCTGCTTATGGTCTGGCGAAGACGCACCTTCTCTTCCGTTGATTTTATCTTCTGGGAGATGGATATCTTGTTGCCGAAGGGAATGAGCACCATAAACCGACCCGTCAGGGTCAACTCTGTGGTCAGACGCGGTCCCTTTGTCGAGATTGGTTCCTTTGCGATCTGAACGAGCAGTTTCTGTCCGGGCTTGAGCAGATCGGCTATACGACCCTGCTTGGGGATGTCGGGCTTTACTTCTACAGAGGATATCTCGGGGACAGTCTCGGGATGCTCCAGAGCCTCGTTGATGTAAGAGTCGTAGGTGTTGAACTGCGGGCCAAGATCCAGATAATGAAGAAAAGCGTCCTTTTCATAGCCTACGTCGACAAAGGCCGCGTTGAGTCCCGGCATAAGTTTCTTCACCTTCGCGAGGTAGAAATCGCCGACGCTGTAGACCACATTCCGGCTTTCTTTCTGCAGGGAGACAAGACGCGAGTCCTCGAGCAGCGCAATGGATATCTCCTTTGGCTGCACGTCGACGAAGAGTTCGCTTTTCATTGTGTCCATTTCAGGATACTTTTTTATTCAGTTATATTATAAAAAAAAGAACAAGCGGGCGATGGCATGAATCATTACCCCATCCGTCCGGCTTGTTCTTATGGCTTTGCCGCCTCCTCCGGAGGAGCGGCCTGCTGAGTCTGTCGGTGAAGACTATCCGGGTGCGACCGGATTATTTCTTCTTATGACGATTCTTTCTCAGTCTTTTCTTACGCTTGTGCGTAGCCATCTTGTGGCCTTTTCTTTTCTTTCCGCTGGGCATAATAATTGATATTTATTGATATGTTTTTAATGAAAAAATCTGTCGTTTTACGCACTTCGAAACGCCGGAATCCTCCGTCGCTTCGATTTGCGAGTGCAAATATCGTGATTTTTTTTGAATTAATCACTATCCAAGAGCTAAAAAATGCGTTTTATATCCAAAATTAATGCTATCTTTGCAGAAAAATCACGAATTATGACTCCGAAATGGATATTCTTTGACCTTGACGACACTCTCTTCGACTTCTCTTCGGCTTCCCTCATAGCCCTGCGACGTCTCTTTGACGAGAACCCGGAGATCAATAGACGCTTCTCCACTCCGGAGGCATTTATCGACGAGTATCACATCCACAATAAGCGCATGTGGGATCTCCACGAGAGCGGACAGATCACTGCAGATTTTCTGAAGCCGGAACGATTCCGGCTGACGGTATTCCCTGATCGGCATGACGATGATGCCATAAATCGGTCACGTCGTCTCAACGACCGCTATCTTTGGCTCCTCGGCGAGTGCGATGCGCCGCTTCAGGGAGCAAGGGAACTTCTCTCCGGACTCTCGAAGAAATTCCTTATCGGAGTGCTGACAAATGGATTCACGGAAGTGCAATACAGAAAGCTGCGTTCGACGGGACTTGACCGATATATACAGCGTATGGTGATAAGCGACGAGATAGGTATCCAGAAACCGGATTCACGGCTTTTCCGATACGCAGAGCAGGAAACCGGAGCCGAACCCGAGACTTCACTCATGATCGGAGACAATCCGGACAATGACATACGGGGTGCTATCAACGCCGGCTGGCATGCCATCTACCTCGACCGCAAGGGGAAACCATTCACATCTGATTCCAATCTATATCTTGGCCGCATCAACTCCCTGCAGGATATATCCAATAAACTGTAGGGACGCACGAGTCGTGCGCCCCTACATGATACTATTCGAATGTCAGCCCCGACACTCCAGAAAGCCTTCCAAACAAATTCTCAGCATCATCAAGCCGTATGGAGAGCGTCATCGAGCAGGAATTGTCAAATTGCTGGCTGACTACATCAGCACCGGTCGACTTAACGACCTTCATCACGTCGTTCATCGCCATATATGGAAAGATGAAGGAGTAAAGCTGCTGCCTTACGCACTCCTTAATCCCTGAAGCCTCGAGTGCAAGCGAGGCGGCTTCCTTATAGGCGGCAATCAACCCCGGAGTGCCAAGCTTAATGCCGCCGAAATACCTTACGACTCCGACCGCGACATCTGTAAGGTCAAGGCTGTTGATCTGATTTAGAATCGGTTTGCCGGCCGTGCCGGAAGGTTCGCCATTGTCGTTGGCCTGCCATTCCTTCCTTTCAGGACCTATGACGTAGGCCCAGCATACATGACGCGCGTCATGGTATTCGTTCTGAAGCGCCTTGAGTCGCGCCTTGGCATCCTCGGCTGAGACTACATGATATGCAAAAGAGAGAAACCGGCTCTTTTTCTCCGTGAATTTGCCGGTTCCCTCTCTTTCAATCGTATAATATACGTCGGCCATCAGATCAGCCGAACATGTTGACGGTATTCTGACTTGTCTGGAGAGGATAAAGAAGCATTCCGGAAGCCACTTCCGACGCTTTGTCTTCTCCCAGTGTCTCCTTGACAATCTCGAGAGCCCACAGTGTTGCGCTTGACGGACCGTTGGCTGTCACGTATTTTCCCGACACTACAACCTTGGCCGGCTCGTGTATGCCACCGTCCACCTTCCCTTCGAAACCGGGATAGCAGGTAAACTTCTCACCGTTCAAAACGCCGAGCTGTCCGAGCACTTCACCCGGAGCCGCACAGATCGCCGCCATACGTCCGCTCTCTGATGCAGCCTGGTTTTTGATCAGTCCCTGAAGCGGGGCAAACTCATAGAGGTTGGTGGCACCCGGAAGTCCGCCGGGGAAGATTAGCCACTCAGCATCCGTGAATAAAGTACTGTCATAGATTGCGTCAGCCACTACAATAATGCCATGTGCGCCCTTCACTTGAAGGGAAGACGTGATTGAGACTGTCTTCACCGGCATTCCGGCACGGCGAAGGATATCGATCACTGAAATGGCCTCGATTTCCTCGAAACCGTCTGCTAAAAATACAAATGAATCCTTCATGATGTCTTTACACTTAAGATGCCAAGACTCCTGACGCCTTTCGGGCGCCAAGAGCCGGAGCATTATTAACTATTCTTTCTATGATAACAATCCTAATCGGATATTGGTTCTGCCTGAAGACTTAAGACTTAAGACTCAAGACTGAAGACTTAGAATACTCCTTGGGCATGCATAGCCTTCGCCACCTTGAGGAAACCTGCAGTGTTGGCGCCCTTCACGTAGTTGACGAAGCCATCCTCGGTCTTGCCGTATTTCACGCACTGCTCATGGATATCCTTCATGATTTCCTGAAGCTTCTCGTCTACTTCCTCGGCGGTCCATTTCATCTTCTGAGCATTCTGAGCCATCTCAAGACCGGAAACTGACACACCCCCTGCGTTTGCGGCCTTACCCGGAGCATAGAGGATCTTAGCCTTGAGGAATTCGGCTACGGCCTCCCGGGTAGATGGCATGTTGGCGCCTTCGCTCACAGCGATCACACCGCCGTCTACAAGCGCTTTTGCCTCTTCACCGTTGATTTCGTTCTGAGTAGCCGAGGGCATCGCTATGTCATACTGCATGAGGGTCCAGGGACGCTTGCCGCTATGGTAAGGAAGTCCTTCCTGTGCTGCGTATTCGCTGCAGCGGCCACGGAAAAAGATCTTGTGCTCGAAAAGACGTTCGAACTGTTCCTGAGTCATGCCTTCTGGGAAGAGAACGGTACCCTCGCTGTCGCTCATCGACATCACCTTCGCGCCGAGCTTGAGGAGCTTCTCGGCTGTGTAAAGCGCAACATTGCCCGATCCGGAGATAGCTACCTTCTTGTCTTTGATATCGATTCCTTTGGTAGCGAGCATATTGAGAAGGAAGTATACGTTGCCGTATCCGGTGGCTTCCGGACGCATCAGTGAGCCGCCGAAGTCAAGGCCTTTGCCTGTGAAGGTACCTGTGAACTCGCGTTGCATCTTCTTATACCAGCCGAACATATAACCGACCTCGCGGCCTCCTACACCTATATCGCCAGCAGGCACGTCGGTGTCGGCGCCGATATGGCGAGAGAGTTCCTGCATGAATGCCTGGCAGAAGCGCATCACTTCCATATCGCTCTTACCGCGCGGCGAGAAGTCGCTGCCTCCCTTTGCGCCTCCCATCGCGAGTGTGGTGAGGGAATTCTTGAAAGTCTGCTCGAAAGCGAGAAACTTGAGGATGGAGAGGTTGACGGAGGAGTGGAAACGGATACCACCCTTGTACGGGCCGATGGCATTATTATGCTGCACGCGGTAGCCCATATTGGTGCGCACCTTACCCTTGTCGTCGATCCAAGAGACGCGGAAACTGTAGATACGGTCGGGAATACAGAGGCGTTCGATAAGGTTGACATCCTCGAATGCGGGATACTCATTGTATACATCCTCGATGGATTCGATCACTTCCTCAACGGCCTGCAGGTATTCCGGCTCATTGGGAAACCTTCTCTGCATCTCTGCAAGAAACTCAGTTGCTTTCATCTTTTTACCTTTATAGTTGTTTTCCTTAACATCGCGCCGCAATATGTATATTTCCGCGCTCTTTTTGTTTTATGGTGCAAAGTTAGCAATTATTCTTCATATATGCAAACTTTATAACATTTTTCTTAAAATACTAAGATTAATAATTGGTCTGACCATATTTATCAACCCGTATTTTCAATCATATTAACCTATTTATTTTCAAAATATGATTCCATTTTGCAGGAAATTTGCATATGTCTTGAATTATTGTTAAATTTGCGGTGTTAATATAAAAGAATATGGCGGAGAGGATTATTGAAAAGCGGACGTATCCTATAGGAATACAGTCTTTCCCTGACATTATTGAGGGTGGCTATACCTATGTGGATAAGACTTTTTTTGTAGCAAAACTCTTAAAGGAATGCAAGTATGTTTTCCTGAGTAGGCCGCGTCGGTTTGGCAAAAGCCTCTTGCTGTCGACTATCCACACATATTTCGATGGAAGGCAAGATCTTTTCAAAGGACTGGAAATCGAGAGGCTCGATATGGACTGGATACCAAAGCCGGTGCTCCATTTCGACCTGAATGCCGAAGATTATGAACGAGAGGATGCACTCTACAATATATTAAACAGGTCTTTGCAGGAACATGAGCAAATCTACGGCTTGACGGAAGTGGATTCTACTATCTCAGGTAGATTCTCAAATCTTATCAAAGCGGCTTATGAACAGACCGGCCAAAAAGTAGTGATTTTAGTTGACGAGTACGATAAGCCTATGCTCCAACTGGAGGATGATAGTGAGCTCTATATAAAGAGACAAAGCATGCTCAAAGGGTTCTTCTCCAATTTAAAGTCAATGGATAGATATATTGAGTTTGCGATGCTTACCGGAGTGGCACGCTTCAGTAAAGTCAGCATCTTCAGCGACCTCAACAAGCTCAACGACATTTCTATGTATGAACAATATCAGGAAATATGTGGTTGGACTGAAGATGAAATGATTTCCAATTTTAAGGACGGAATAGAGGAACTGGCTCAAAAACGCGGAGAGACACAGGACCAAACAATAGCGGAACTCCGAAATTTCTATGACGGCTACCTATTCAGCGACGAGGGAAACAGATTGTATAATCCCTACAGCGTATTGAAGGCCTTATACAGTAAGAAAATAAAACCATACTGGTTTGAGTCTGGCACCCCGACATTTCTTGCTAAGAAGGTCAAGAAAAGTGGAATTGATCCGGATACCATCAACGGACAGGCAAGAAGCTATGAAGACCTGATTGCCATTGGCACAGGAACCGGCAACATTCTTTCGCTTATGTTCCAGACCGGATATCTTACAATTGCATCTTATGATTCCAGACGCAACAGATATACACTGCGTTTTCCCAACAAAGAGGTGGAGATAGGATTTGCAAAATTCCTTCTTCCTCTCTATGCCCCAGCTACAAAGGATAGCAATAGTCCCTTCAACCTGACAAAATTTCAGGACGACCTGTATGACGGAGAACCTGAGACATTCATGAAGCGGCTAGAGACATTGTTTAAGGATCTGCCCGGTGAAGATCATAGGGAATCAACATACCGGGCTATCACCTATCTGCTGTGTATGCTGTCTGGTACGGAAGTTTCAGCGGAACGACATTCCTATAATGGGCGCAGCGATATGGAAGCGCAGACCCCGGACTTTGTCTACATATTCGAGTTCAAATACAACAAAAGCGTTGAGGAAGCCTTGAATCAGATCTACTCACGCGACTATGCCGGAAGGTATGCGATGGATTCCAGGACTGTATATCTTATAGGTGCCAACTTCAATGAATCCAAAGAGGATCGGGAGTTGCAGTATGAAATCCAGAAGATGGAGAAATAAAAAAGCGGCTTGGGTATTTACCCAAGCCGCTTTTTTATTGTCAATTGTTTGAAATACAAATGATGGTATTTTCAATACTATAAACTTAGATCATTAATAATTAACTATTTACTACTGCATTTTTATACCTTACTCGGTACAATTTGTCATTTTTTACCTTGCTCGGTACAATTTGTCATTGTTTACCTTGCTCGGTACGATTTATCATTTCTTACCTTCCATGGTAAATTTTACTAAATTGTTTCTTACAATGATTCGGTAAAAATTACTGAAGTTGTTGAAAATTAGGTTAATATATCAATTTGTCAGATACAAATGAATCG
>JAIDSM010000208.1 GCA_029061225.1 Muribaculaceae bacterium | reverse complement strand
TTTGGGAATCCGGACATTGTTGACCCTAAGATATTCCTTGACGTGATTGTGACGACATCTCACGGCAAATATTCTAAGACTTTCGATGTCACGGATCAGGTAATGAACAGTAAGCACCCTAAAGACGTTTACATCAATATAAAAGGTCTCGATATTCCGGAAGCGGATACTCCGACAGATCCTGACGTAGGAATCTCAGTAGGAGTTGACGGCTGGCAACTGATCGAAATCACATATTCTTAATAAACGCATTTCTTCATTCTCTTAATTTAATCGCCATGAAAACACAGAAATCCTACAGAAATTCGGCGTACATTCTCTCCGCATACGCAGCGATAATCGCATCGGCATGCTCGTCGACCGATGAACCTCGCTCACTGAGTGAAGAGCAATCGAATGAGATCAGGTTTGCTGCCAACACGGAGTTCTCCCGCGCCGGAGACATCACCACAAGCAACCTCAAGACCTTCAACGTATATGCCTATACGGGCAACGGCACCTCCCCTGACCTGTTTATGGACAATGTTGAAGTGACCAAAAGCACATCTAATGTCTGGACTTACGACCCCGTGAAATACTGGCCCTCTAAGAAAGCGGTTGACTTCTATGCATTCGCTCCCGCTTCATGGCTCGGCACCAACACACCTCTCGCCGGAGTCCCTTACGATGCCTCAGACGGCACAGAAGACATTGTATATGCCGTAAGCCCCAACCTTACCGGCGGCGCAGGACTCTCGAACGCCCAGGTCATATTCAATTTCCGACACGCCCTATCAAAACTCACAGTCAAGATGAGCTCGTCAAATACGGAACTTAAGGTGATGGTAACCAATGTGGCTCTTTCAAACCTCAACTCCAAGGGAAACTTCCATTTTCCTTCAGGATCCACAGCCGACGCTCCCGGTGACCAGACGATAGGTACCTGGACCGACCAAAATACACCGATGCCCTATCTGATGCACATGAGCCAGGTTCCTGACGACAGAATCACATTGACATCGACTGCCACCGACATGGGCACGACAACAGTTCCCGGCTCAAGATACCTCATTCCTCAGCAGCTTGTCTGGAACAACAACGGCAGCGGCTCCGACACATACATAGCGGTGATGTGCTCAATCTATGACGCCAAGAGCGGAACCAAGCTATGGCCCAATGAAAACACTCCTACCGAAAACGTAGTGGAGGGAAGCACGTTCGGCGACGGCCTGCTCAAATTCCCCCTCTCCACAAGTGCATTTAAAGAATGGAAGCCGGGATGCCATTACGTCTATAACCTCGTAATCAACTCCAATTCTGACATGGGAGCTATCGAGTTCGGTGCTCCCGCCGTAGAGAGCTTCGTAAGCGTGGAGACCTCCTATCAGTGATGGCGCAAGCACTCCTTGCCTTACGATTCAGGGCCCGTTCCCCGAGGAATGGGCCCGTTGCATTGAACAGTAACGCCTCAGTTGTGTTAATATAGTATAATAATCGCTATATATACTATACCTGAAAAAACACGATAGACAATGACTACTGATTCCACTACCTCAAAGACAGTCGATCTGGCGACCATGCCGCTTGGACCTCGGCAGATCTTCATTATGATAGCCGCATCGCTCGGCCAGTTTATAGGACAAGGTCTCGCTACACTTGTCGGCATAGTGATTCCCCTTATCCAGCTCGTAGCGCACCCGGAACTTAGTTCCGGCATACAGGGCCTCATGGGATGTATCTCCCTTATCGGCATCATGCTCGGCACAGTGGTTTTCGGCCGACTCAGCGACCGCTACGGATACCTTTTCTTATTCCGTCTCTGCCCGCTCATCATCCTTGCCACCTCCCTTACATGTGTGTTCATACACGCGGTGCCCGTGCTGCTCGTATGCCTGTTCCTGATGGGATTCGCCATCGGGGGCGAATACAGCCTTGACCCTGACTACATCTCCGAGCTTATGCCGGCCAAGTGGCGCACCTTCATGGTAGGCCTGGCGAAGGCGCTCGCATCAGCCGGCAGCGCAGTCGTGGCCATCATCTGCTACCTTATGATCACCAAATCGAAGGATCCGGCCATCTGGCCCGATCTCTTCTACATCACCGGAGGCATAGCCGCCATCATGTTCATAACACGCCTGTGGTTTGCACAGAGTCCGCAGTGGCTGATGAGCCACGGCCATGCGGCTGAAGCGCAGAAGGCGGTTGAAAAATTCCTCGGACCTGACGTCAGGATGATTTCCGACGTAGCAGCGACCACTTCCTCCAAACCTCAGGCGAAGCCTGAAAGCATGGGTGCATTCATCAAGGAACACCTTCGCAAGATAATACTGACCGGAGTGCCTTGGGCATGCGAAGGACTCGGCGTCTACGGCATCGGCATCTTCCTCCCGGTGCTGATCATGAGCTTCAAGATCGACAGTCTGCCCGCGAGTGCCCCGCAGATAGAACACATCACCCACTCCGTGGGTCTAACATTCGTGCTGACTCTCGTCATGATGGTCGGTTTCGGTCTCGGCCTCTATCTCCTTAAGAAAGAAAATCACGTAAAAATGCAGATCGTAGGCTTCTGGGGAAGCGCGATAGGCCTCGGCCTCCTGATGGCGGCATACCTATGCCACTGGCCGTCATGGGTGGCAATAGCCGGATTCGTCATTTTTGAACTCTTCCTCAACGCCGGCCCCCACCTGATCACGTTTATCCTCCCGAGTCAGGTATATGCCATAGAGAACCGGGGCACCGGCACCGGAATCGCAGCCGGAATAGGCAAGGCCGGAGCTGTGGCCGGAGCCTTCATCATCCCGGTGCTGCTTAAGAGCGGAGGACCAACCACCGTCATGATCGTCTCGATCGCCGTTATGGTCGCCGGAGCACTTATCACTTATTTCGCAAAACCGAAGAACACAAAATAAATCTCACTACCATGGCAACGACAACCACCCCCGCAATAAAGCCCGAGTCAAAGACCGAGCGCGTCGTCATGACGTTTATGAATATAGTCGTATTGATTCTTTCAGCAGCCCTCATATCCTGGATATCCTACGACACATTCAAAAGAATAGATTTCCTGCAGAACCACGCCTACATGACGTTTCAGTACTGGGTCTGCATGGTCTTCATACTCGACTTCTTCATAGGTCTTTTCTATGCGCCTAAGAAATGGTCGTATTTCAAGAAGCGCCTGCTCTTTCTCATTCTGTCGATACCGGTGCTGAATATGGTCAACATGCTCCATATAACGCTCAGCCCCGATATGCTTTACTTCGCGCGGTTTATCCCGCTGGCCCGCGGCGCGCTGGCCCTTGCCATCGTAGTGAGCTACGTGTCTACAAATGCCGTGACGAGCCTCTTCGCATCCTACATCACGATAATGCTCTTCATCGCCTACTTCTGCTCCCTGATCTTCTACCAGAGAGAGGCAGGCGTGAACCCCGACGTAAATTCCTACTGGACCGCACTCTGGTGGACCATGATGAATCTTTCTACGGTAGGGTGCTCCATCTCGCCGGTGACGGTTGCCGGCAAGATTGTGGCAGTGATCCTTCCGATCTCCGGCATGATCATCTTCCCGCTCTTCACCGTCTACCTGACCGACTACGTCACGCGCTCATTCAAGAAGAGCGGCGAGACACCGAAAGACGCTTCGGCCTGATGATCAGTTGATGTCTGCACCGGACGCACGAGCCGTGCGTCCCTACCATATCAGCGGAAGGTGATGTTTAAACCCGACTTGGCTTTCTTTTTGGCCTTGACAAGATGTCGGTAGTATTCCTCCTTCTCAGGGTCGTAGACGTTATTGTAGGCTTTGAAGAATTCGATATCACTCTTGCGTAGATCGAAGAAGTTGGAGTCGGCGCGCGACTCTCTCTTGCGGAATTTCTCGCGGAGGTCATGCTCTGCCTGAAAGCGTCCGGCCACCTCGATAAAACACTCGGCATCGGAGGCCGGATGCTGGTGGGTATTCTTGAGCATATATCCTTTCGGTGTGCGCAAAAGGGACAGATACCCATGCGCCATCTTCTCGGCATAGAGCCGTCGCTCTTCCTCAAATAGAGTTTCGAACCGGTCGATTGCCTCATCGAGCGGGAGGTCCATGCCGGATTGTTCTACGAGAGCCTTGAATAGCTTGATGGTCATCATAGTGTCATTGGCGGCGGAATGAGCCTCCGACTCCTCAGAGAACTCGAATCCGAGAAGCTCAGCACACTTGGCCAGCCTTGGCACGGAACCGAACTCAATGTCGAGATGCTTACCCTTATAATACCAGAACCAGTCGCGCACGTCGATAATCCTGATGTCTTTGCGGACATCTATATTGTTGCCGTTGAGATATCGGATATCGTTGTCGACAGCGAAGCCTATTATACCGTCGGCCGCATTTACGAGAGTCTCGATCTTACGCCGCTCCTTTATGACGGGAGGCGCATCGCGGACCATAGCCGGAGTGATATGGTGTACTGCCTGGCTGTTAGGCCAGGAGCGAGCTATCGCAGGACGGAAATAACTATGGTAGACCATGCGGCAGTCGGCATGGTTGATTACGGATAGTTCCAGCATTTCGCCGTTGTCGGTGGCTTCTATGTCAAGACAGATGAGATTCATAGTCTTCAGTCTTCAGTCTTTAGTCTTAAGTTTTTGGTTTTAAGTTTTAAGTTTTCAGAGTGCAAAGTTAATGAAAATAATTGAGAAATTAATTATGAATTGAGAGTTGCATTAGCTTGGACGTAGTTTGTACCGGACGCACGAGCCGTGCGTCCCTACGTCAGAGTAATAGGGCCCTGAATATTTACATTAAGCCTCCGTCCCATGGCTTCGCAGCATAAACATTCCGGCAGTCATTAGCGTTGAAACCTTAGAAAACTTAAATAAACACTTAAATATATCTTAAGACCGAAGACTTAAAACTGAAGACAAATATACCATGCTTAAATTTACCAAGATAGTCGCCACGGTATCCGACAAGAGATGCGACGTGGAGTTTATAAAGCAGCTGGCCGAAGCCGGCGTCAATGTGGTGCGCATGAATTCAGCCCACCTCGAACTGGAAGGCTTCACGAAGATCGTGGAGAATACACGTGCGGCCGACCCCACACTCGCCATAATGATGGACACAAAGGGTCCTGAAATCCGAACTACAGTGACCGAGACCGGCGACCCTGTTGAGTTCCATGCAGGAGATAAGGTGACCTTCTACGGAAATCCCGACGGCAAGACATCGCCGAGCGTCATCAATCTCAACTATGCGGATATCGCGCACGTCGTGAAGCCGGGCGACAGGGTACTGATCGACGACGGGGAACTGGAATTCACCATCAAGGAAATAGACGGCAAGGCCATAAAGGCCGTGGCCGACAACGACGGCTCGCTCGGCTCCCGTAAGAGCGTCAACCTGCCGGGGGTATGCATAGACCTGCCGGCCGTCACGGAGCGAGACAAGCGCAACATCGGCTACGCCGTAGATCTCGGAGTCGACTTCATAGCCCATTCCTTCGTGCGCTCCGCCGCCGACGTGGCAGAGGTGCAGAAGATCCTCGACGAGCGGCACTCCCCTATCAAGATCATATCCAAGATCGAGAATCAGGAAGGAATCGACAATTTCGACTCTATCCTGGAGGCCTGCTACGGAATAATGGTAGCGCGCGGCGACCTCGGCATAGAGGTACCTGCCGAGAAGATTCCGGGCATACAGGCCATGATGATACAGAAATGCATACAGGGTCATAAGCCGGTGATAGTGGCCACGCAGATGCTACACTCCATGATAGAGCATCCGCGACCCACGAGAGCCGAGATATCCGATGTGGCCAACGCCGTCTATCAACGTGCCGACGCCATCATGCTCTCGGGCGAGACAGCCTACGGCAAGTATCCGGTGGAGGCAGTGCGTACGATGACCAGCGTAGCCATTGAGGTCGAGACCTCCCTCAGGCAGAAGTTTGAGATTCCGCCGCTGACCGACGATGACATCACTTCCTTTCTGGCCCGCCAGGCAGTGCTTTCAGAGACGCGCGTAGACACCAAGGCGATTTTCACCGATGCCTTCGGCGGAGTGGCGGCCCGCTTCATAGCCTCCTTCCGGGGCAATAACCCGACCTTTGCCATCTGCCACAACATGGAGGTCTACCGCTGGCTCGCGCTCAGCTACGGCGTATCGGCCTACTATTTCCCGCATGAAGGGAAGGAAGATCCGCGCCACTCCGTAGATGCCGTCCGACAGATCGTATCGGAAGACCATATCGGTCTCGACGACCGAATAGCCTACCTCACCGGCACGAAGCGCGGTACGCGCGCCCTGGAAATACTGACCCCCGGGGAAGTGATCAATCAGTAAAAAAAGCCCGCCGACGAGGCGGGCTTTTACATTATATGTGAGTTGTCATCACATCACTATCTTGACGGTGTCCTTTCCGCTTGTCACGATATAGACACCAGTGCCGGTCTCGACACGTCCTGCACCCTGAAGAGAAGCCACCTTGCGGCCGTCAGCAGTAAAGATCACCACCGGGGCAGCGGCATTGTCTACCACTATAGAGTTGCCTTCCCTATGGATACTCAGGGCTGAAGCGGCAGAGTCGTTCCACACGCTCTCTACTCCTGACACCTTCATGCTTCCGATGGCAACATAGCAGTTGGCCGGTACCGTCACTGTGCCAGCTGAAGCGCTGAACGAAGGATTGGAGTTGTATGACTTAGAGACTATCTGATACGCGGCATCATCTTTCAAGCCGAAGTTTACGTTCACTGTTATCTCCTTGTTGATATTGGGGTTGATGACGGTGTAAAGCTCTTTGTCGCCTGCTTTTGAGACCATAGTGCGTCCGTCAGCCCAGTTAGCCTGACCGCAGTTGATATCGAATGTCGCTGTCTCGGCAAAGAGGTCGGTGTTTCCGTTGCGTATGGCGATCAATTCTGAATAATTGTCGTATAGACCCCTTCTGTTGGAGTCATCAAGAAGATTCCAACGTACAGTCTTCGGATCGGTATTATTGCCACCGTCGCTGTTCTTCGTATTGTCATAATTTCCGAGTTCCGAGAATTCCCAGATCATATGCGCTCCGGGAGCGAGGATCATCTGCGCGGCGGCCGATCCAAGACGGTGCATTGAATTGACGATATTTCCCTTCACTCCTGTTTCTCCCCACTGATTCTGCTTGTAGGCAAGACGCTGCTCATCGTGGCTCTCGAGATAGGAAACGGTAGATCCCCAAAGTCTGCCTCCATCCTTGGGCGCATAGAATCGATTCATGTCGCTTCCGCTCTGATATCCCATGGCAAACTGACATCCGGCCTCGTTGATGTTGGCCCAGTTAAGCTGACCTGTCGCGGCCATCGCGTTCTCCTCCTGTGCCGTAGCGAGATTCTCGTTGATGAAATAAGCGTTGGGATTTACGGCCTCCACCACTTTCTGAAGCTCACGCATGCGGTCAATACGCGACTGATTGAAGGCGTTTGTGGCCGCGTCTCCTGAATTGGCGTATGAATCATTATTGCCTAAGCCCTTTACAAGGTCGAAACGGAATCCGTCAAACTTATATTCGGTCATCCAGTACTCGAGGACATCCTTCCACTGCTCCTGAACCATCGGGAATCCCTGGTTCCAGTCGTTGAGCACGCTATACGCATGGGGAGCGTTCACATTGTAGAAAGGATTGTTTTCCGGTACATACATCTGATACCATGGATGAAGTCCGTCGCTTTGGTTAAACACCATGTCGAGGATCACGGCCATGCCGTTCTGATGGCATATGTCAATAAACTCCTTGTAGTCGTCAGGAGTGCCGTATGCCTTGTCGGGAGCGAAATAGAAGTTGGGGTTGTACCCCCAGGAGATGTTGCCGTTAAACTCCATGATCGGGAGCAGCTCTATGGCGTTGACGCCAAGGGTCTTCAGGTAAGGAATCTTCTCGATGGCCATGCGAACCGTACCGTTACCGTTCGCCTTGCCCTCGGTGCCAGTAAAGTCACGGAAGAGGAGCTCATAGATGATTAAGTCGGAAGGAGCCGCTCCCTTGAAGTCCTTCACCTTCCAGTCATAGTCGTTGATATTGCCCTGATAGACGGCCAGGGGCACACCGTCGATCTTATCGAAAGGATAAGCCGGGAGATTGGGGTATACATCGGTGGTGATGTATTTGTCGTTCCATGGATCAAGCACCAGGCGAGCATATGGGTCACCCACCTTTATAGAACTGTCTACAAGGAAAT
>JAIDSM010000207.1 GCA_029061225.1 Muribaculaceae bacterium | reverse complement strand
GGCCTAAATAAGGCTTTTTTTACCCCGTTTACCATGAAATGATTATCTATAAGCATTCATAACAAGCTATTTAATTATGGCAGAAAAGAAAGAAAAACTGTTTGACATGTTTCCGCCTGTGTCTACCGAAGAGTGGATGGCGAAGATCAATGTCGACCTCAAGGGCGCTGACTTCAACAAGAAGCTCGTTTGGCGCACCAATGAAGGCTTCAATGTCATGCCTTTCTATCGTAAGGAAGATATCGAAGGACTTCCCTCAGTCGGCTCGATGCCGGGTCAGTTCCCCTACGTAAGAGGCACAAAGACCAACAACGAATGGCTCATCCGCCAGCAGATTCTCGGCGAGACAGCTGAAGAAATCAACGCCAATGCAAAGCATGCCATCGATAAGGGTGTCGAATCCCTCGGAATCAGCATGCGTGGACTTGAGGCTTCCGACCTTGCCGCAGTACTTGAAGGCATCGACCTAAACAAAATCGAAGTCAATATCATCTGTTGCCCGCGTAAGGCTGAGGAAATGGCAAAAGCCCTCGTAGCCCTTGTAGAAAAAGCCGGTGCGACAGACTCTTTCAAAGGCAGCGTTGCCTTCAATCCTTTCAAGCGCCTTCTCAAACATGGTCTTGAATTCCCGAAAGACATTAAGGAAACAGCCCTCGCAGTTTATGAGGCAGTTAAGCCGGTTGCCGGTCTACGTTGCTTCGCTGTTGACAGCTTCCTCCTCAACAATGCAGGTGCATATATCACCCAGGAACTCGGCTACGCCCTGGCTTGGGGTGCCGAATGGATGACTATCATGACTGAAGCCGGGCTGACTCCCTGTGAAGTCAACAAGCGAATCAAATTCAACATGGGCATCAGCTCCAACTATTTTATGGAACTTGCCAAGTTCCGTGCCGCACGTATGCTCTGGGCAGAAATCGTAAAGGCTTATGGCGCTGATGAAGACTGCTGCAAGATGACTGTCCATGCAGTCACAAGCGAGTTCAACATGACAATCTACGACGCTCATGTCAACCTGCTCCGCTCCATGACCGAGACCATGAGTGCGGCTCTCGCTGGAGTCGACTCAATCGAGACACTTCCTTTTGATCTCATCTACACTACTCCCGATGAGTTCAGCGAGCGCATAGCACGCAATCAGCAGCATCTGCTCCGCGACGAATCACACCTTGATAAGGTCGTTGACCCGGCCGGCGGCAGCTACTATATCGAGACTCTTACCTGCTCCATCGCTGCTCAGGCTTGGAAAGTATTCAACGACGTTGAAGACAACGGTGGATTCTACGAGATGCTGAAGAAAGGCGAGATACAGGCTAAGGTCAATGAAAGCGGCGTAAAGCGTCATTTGGACGTTGCTCGCAGGAAAGAGATTCTTCTTGGCACCAACCAATATCCTAATGTCAACGAGTTCGCACTCGACAAGATCAAGAAGGATGGCGCAGCATGTGGCTGTGGTGAGGCTGTAGACGGTGCTGTCCAGTATCTTAACTTCGACCGTGCTGCAAGCCAGTTTGAGCAGCTTCGTCTCGACACTGAGCGTGCTGCCAACCGTCCGAAGGTGTTTATGCTGACTATCGGCAATCTTGCTATGCGTCTTGCCCGCGCTCAGTTCTCCGGCAACTTCTTTGGTTGCGCCGGATATGAGATTATCGACAACAATGGCTTCGCTACTGTCAAGGAAGGCGTTGACGCCGCAGTCGAAAAGGGTGCAGATGTAGTTGTTCTCTGCTCAAGCGACGACGAGTACGCACAGTATGCTCCTGAAGCGTTCAAGGAACTTGCCGGCCGTGCTGAATTCGTAGTGGCAGGTGCTCCAGCATGCATGGATGAGCTCAAGGCTCAGGGTATCGAAAACTTCATCCACGTTCGTGTCAATGTTCTTGACACTCTCGTGGCTTTCAATGCGAAACTCCTCAAATAATCCGCTGACATGAGACCTAATTTTAAAGAAATTGATATCACAAAGGTTGTCGCTCCCGCCGCTGCCGCTCCGGTGGAGAAAGGGGAGGAATGGCTGACCGCGGAACTCATTCCGGTAAAGCCCATCTATACAAAAGAAGATCTTGAAGGACTTGAGCACCTCGACTACGTCGCTGGTCTTCCTCCGTTCCTTCGTGGCCCGTACAGCGGTATGTATCCCATGCGTCCCTGGACCATCCGCCAGTATGCAGGCTTCTCAACAGCTGCAGAGTCCAATGCATTCTATCGTCGCAACCTCGCTTCCGGCCAGAAAGGTCTGTCGGTCGCTTTCGACCTTCCTACCCATCGCGGTTATGACGCTGACCACGAGCGCGTGGTAGGCGACGTAGGTAAGGCAGGTGTTTCCATCTGTTCTATCGAAGATATGAAGGTGCTGTTCGACGGCATACCTCTGGGCAAGATGTCTGTGTCAATGACAATGAACGGCGCTGTGCTTCCCGTACTCGCTTTCTATATCAACGCAGGTCTTGAGCAGGGTGTGAAACTCGACGAAATGGCCGGTACCATTCAGAACGATATCCTCAAGGAGTTCATGGTGCGTAACACCTATATTTATCCGCCGGCATTCTCGATGAAGATAATCGCCGATATCTTCGAATATACTTCGAAGAACATGCCGAAGTTCAACTCCATCTCCATCTCCGGCTACCATATGCAGGAGGCAGGAGCCACAGCCGACATCGAGCTCGCTTATACTCTGGCCGATGGCCTCGAGTATCTTCGTGCAGGTGTCAATGCAGGAATGGATATCGACTCCTTTGCTCCGCGCTTGAGCTTCTTCTGGGGCATTTCCATGAATTACTTCATGGAGATCGCAAAGATGCGCGCCGCCCGTATGCTGTGGGCTCGTATCGTGAAGCAGTTTAACCCGAAAAATCCCAAGTCGCTGGCTCTCCGTACTCACTCCCAGACTTCCGGATGGTCGCTTACAGAGCAAGATCCTTTCAACAACGTCGGCCGTACATGTGTTGAGGCTATGGGTGCCGTTCTCGGCCACACACAGTCGCTCCATACCAACGCTCTTGATGAAGCCATCGCGCTTCCGACAGATTTCTCTGCCCGTATCGCCCGTAACACTCAGATCTATATTCAGGAGGAGACTTATGTCACCAAGCAGGTGGATCCATGGGGTGGCAGCTACTACGTAGAGGCTCTGACCAACGAAATCGCAGAGAAGGCATGGGCTCACATCGAGGAAATCGAGAAACTCGGCGGCATGGCAAAGGCTATCGAGACAGGTCTGCCTAAGATGAAGATCGAGGAGGCTGCAGCTCGCACTCAGGCCCGTATCGACTCCGGCAAACAGGCAATCATCGGCATCAACAAGTATCGTCTTGACCACGAGGATCCCATCGATATCCTTGAAATTGACAACACTGAGGTTCGCAATGAGCAGTGCGCGCGTCTTGAGGAGCTTCGCAAGAACCGTGACGAAGAGGCTGTGCAGAAGGCTCTCGCCGACATCACAGCTGCTGTGAAGGATCCGAGCAAGGGCAATCTTCTTGACCTCGCTGTCAAGGCTGCAGGTCTCCGCGCGTCGCTGGGTGAGATATCCGACGCTTGCGAGGCTGAAGTTGGACGTTATAAAGCAATCATCAAAACCATTTCAGGAGTGTATTCAAGCGAAGAAAAGGGTGATCCCGAATTCGAGGAAGCCCGTAAGGCAGTGGCTGATTTCGCTAAGCGTGAAGGTCGCCAGCCACGTATCATGATCGCGAAAATGGGTCAGGATGGCCATGACCGTGGCGCCAAAGTCGTAGCTACTGGCTACGCCGACTGCGGTTTCGACGTGGATATGGGTCCCCTCTTCCAGACTCCGGCTGAGGCTGCACGTCAGGCTGTGGAGAACGACGTTCACATCCTTGGCGTAAGCTCACTGGCAGCAGGACACAAGACTCTCGTTCCTCAGGTAATAGAAGAGCTCAAGAAGCTCGGTCGTGAGGATATCCTTGTGACAGCCGGCGGTGTTATCCCCGCTCAGGACTACGATTTCCTCTACAATGCAGGTGTGGCTGCTATCTTCGGCCCAGGAACCCGCATTCCGAAGAGCGCTCTCGAAATGATTCGCCTCCTCAACGAGCAGACAGCGGAATAATCTTAAGTTGACTATAAAAAAGGCAGACACGCCGCCGGCGTGCCTGCCTTTTTTATACTAACTGCGTTTTTTTTTGTTATATATTATTGAGGGTCGTCCTCATAATATAACATATGGCAAAAACAGCATTGAATATAAAATATAGGATAATTTGCGGAGCATTGGCGTGCATGGCGGGTAGTCCCGTTGTGAGGGGAGACTTGCTCAAGGATGGACGCGATGCATTCATGAAGTATGATTTCGATCTTGCCTCTGAATATTTCGATAAGTATGCTAAATCCCTTAAGAAAACACCCAACCCTCATGGTGAGGAACTTCTTGAAAAATATCTCCTTCAACTTGAAATAGCGGAAAATTCTCTCGAGAACGTACAGAAGATTGAAATCATAGACCGTATTGACGTTCCTGTGGAAGATTTCTTCAAGAGCGTGAAACTTCCTTATTCCGGAGGAAAACTTCTTGCTCCCGATACCTCCATGCCCGGCAAGCGCAGCAATATCTCTGATTTCGTCTATTCTTCGGAATCAGGAGATGTATTGATGTGGTCTGAAA
>JAIDSM010000206.1 GCA_029061225.1 Muribaculaceae bacterium | reverse complement strand
TGTAAGTACCCCACCTACGTTCCTCAAACATTGGACGTCGTTTAAGTTTATCGGCATAGGACTTTATATTCTCACTTAACGACTTATCAGAAACAAGTATACCATCAGGCGACGCCGCAATAATTAAATCATGAGTACCTATGCACATAATAGGAACATCAAGCTCATTTATTACGTGAGTATCATTACCAGTACCATCCGTGCAAACATTCCCATACTGGTTTTGAGGTAACTCTTCAGTAAGGGTATTCCATGTTCCGAGATCCTTCCATTTACCTTCAAAAGGTACTACAGCGACAGATTTAGCTTTTTCCGCAACTTCATAATCAAAACTGATTTTCTTAAATTCATCATAATGCTGACGTATCTCCTCAAAAGTAGGATAGTTCACATACTTGGCAGCTAAATCGGTCATATATCCTAACCGGAATGCAAACACCCCACCATTCCAAAACGCCCCTTCAGCTATTAATTGTTCCGCTATTTTCTCTGTTGGTTTCTCAGTAAATCTCTCTACCCTAAAAGCTTCTCCCTTACCTAACTGAGTCCCAGGAATTACATACCCATATTTTGAAGAAGGAGAAGAAGGTTTGATGCCCATTAGAATAAGTTCCGCTAAATCAGATTTAACACATTGAGCCATTCTATCTATTACTGAAAAATATCCATTCTCTGTGTATGGATCACAGGGCATCACTATAATAACTTCATCTTTCGGGCAATTCTTTTCTTTCAGCAGATATTCACTGGCAAGGCAAATAGCAGGAAAAGTATCACGACGCGATGGTTCGGTAACAATATTCACATTATTGCCGAGTTGAGATATAATTGAGTCTTGTTGCGACACAGACGTAGCTATCGTGATGGTAACATTGAGATTCGCTTCTTGAATCTGACGTACAACGCGCTGAACCATCGACTCTCTTTCGTTACTTCCTTCTTTGGGCAGCAGCCGAAGAAACTGCTTGGATCGTGCATCATTCGACAGCGGCCACAGCCGTGTCCCCGATCCTCCCGATAATAGAACTATCTGCATCCTATATTATCTATTTTTGTACATATCGTCGTAGTAGCGTTCGTAGTCGCCGGAGGTGATGTTGTCCATCCAGTCCTGGTGGTCGAGGTACCAGCGGACTGTCTTTTCGATGCCCTCCTCGAACTGGAGTGACGGTTCCCAGCCGAGTTCGCTCTGGAGCTTGCGCGAGTCGATGGCGTAGCGCATGTCGTGGCCGAGGCGGTCGGTGACGTAGGTGATCAGTTTTTCCGATTCGCCTTCGGGATTGCCGAGCAGACGGTCTACGGTCTTGATGATTACCTTGATCAAGTCGATATTTTTCCACTCGTTGAAGCCGCCGATGTTGTAGGTCTCGGCGACCTTTCCTTTGTGGAAAATCAGGTCTATGGCGCGGGCATGATCCTCGACAAAGAGCCAATCACGCACGTTCTCGCCCTTGCCGTAGACAGGCAGCGGTTTGCCGTGACGGATATTGTTGATGAATAGAGGGATAAGTTTCTCGGGGAACTGGTAAGGGCCGTAGTTGTTGGAGCAATTGGTGACAAGCATGGGCATACCGTATGTGTCGTGATA
>JAIDSM010000205.1 GCA_029061225.1 Muribaculaceae bacterium | reverse complement strand
GATATGGGTAAAACACAGTAGCGAGAGGCAGGGCACTACGATTTTCAATGCGGAGCCGTTCTGTGGCGGGTTTATCCGCTAATGAGAAGATGCTTCCGAAAGAGACATCAAGCAGTCTGAGCGGAGCGCCGGGAGTAGCGGAAACATCAATTGTCTTATAGCAGTATGAATATTCTAACTGAACATTCCATTTAAGATTGTCGGATAGAGCATTGGAGATGCTTTTGACCAAAATGCGTTTTCCTTCGAGAAATATTTCCAACTTTGAGAACGGTGTCTGCGCAACCATGCGGTATACCTCCGAAAGGGGGGCGGTTAGGCTTATCTCTCTACCTGACCTATCGAAGTATGTATAGACTACATCTACCATCCATCCTGAAAGCTTAAACTTGATGGATTGCAGGTTCTTAAACGAGGTCTCGAAAGTCGCTTCTCCGCCGTCGCCATCGATAGTGACCTCGGTGTGGTCAGGCAGAATCGGTCCATCAGTAAAGACATCCCGGTTACAACTTCCCGAGAGGATTACCGACAGAGCAGCCGCGATAACTATAGAAGCCTTCATCAATCAATAATGCAAAGGATCAATGCCACAACAGGGTAGGCGAGCAGAAAAGAGTCGATGCGGTCAAGTATGCCTCCGTGTCCCGGAATCCAATGGCCGGAATCTTTCGCACTGTAGAAACGTTTGATCTTCGACTCAAGAAGATCGCCGAGTGTGCCGAAGATGCATGTAAGCACACCGATGAGAATCCATATCCACATAGCAAAGTCGGCCATCCCGAAAAATGAATCACAATATAGATCGAGAAGAAGGGCTCCTATTATGGTCAGGACGCAACCTCCGATGAATCCTTCCCAGGTTTTATTTGGTGAGATAGATGGGCAAAGCTTATGACGTCCGGTAAGGGACCCTACTATGTATGCTCCGGAGTCGTTGATCCAGAGCAGGGCGAAAATGAGCAGAGCGAGGCGCTGAACAGGAAAGATCGTCATCATGGCAAGGGGAATGCCCAGATATGCAAATCCGAAAACAGGAGTCTTGCCGTAGTCGCCTGCTCTGAACTCAGCCGTCGTAACCCCCTTGATCTTCTTTACGGCGAGGAAATACGCATAGACGAGGAGAAGGAAGATCGCAGAAAGAACCAAAACCCATATGTAGGGAATCATAATGCTAAACTTTATGACACTTATAGCAAGAACGACTCCGAGCACAGACGTAGCATATATAGGCAGTAGATGGCGTGAGTAACCCATAGCCATATTGTTTAGTTCGCAAATACCGATTGCGGCGAAAAGGACTGCAAGGGCATATATGGTCCAGCTACCATAAAGGATGGCGAGAATTATCACGGCGGCGTATATGATGCCTGAGGCGGCTCTTACGAGAAACTTATGCATAATTCTATAATTAATTGAGAATTTAGAATTGAGAATTTAGAATTATCATAGATGTTGTTTCAA
>JAIDSM010000204.1:24219-26607 GCA_029061225.1 Muribaculaceae bacterium | reverse complement strand
CTAATCGGAAAATGCGGAGGCAATAGTCAAAATAACGAGTTAATAGGAAAGCCTGATATTCGCTGAATAGTTACTTTTACATTCCTTTATAATAAAAAGGCTGAAGAAACGTTAAATTATCAAAAATATATCATATTCTTAAATATTTGCCATGCCTATGAAATTTAGTTACATCATGAAAGCTGCCGGCATCTCGATGCTGATTGCCTCTCCATTGCTGAGCACTCTTGCATCGCCACTTACGCCTGACGAGGCTTTGAGGCGCATACAGGGTTCCTCTACCATGTCGCGTGTTCCGGGTAAGACTTTGTCGTTTGAACTTGTCCACACCGAAGACGTCGAAGGAAACGCTATGCTGTTTGTCTTCAACAGAGGCGACAACGGTTTTGTGATCGCGTCGGCCGATGACGATCTTCCCCCGGTGCTCGGATATTCCGACAATGGATCCTTCAGTCTCGCGGACGCATCTCCCGAGCTTAAATGGTGGCTCGGACAATATGCCGGCGAAGCCTCATATTATCTGCTTCACCGGTCGGAATTCACGTCAGCCGCAGCTGTGGCAAAACCGGCAAGAGTTGATCGCGCCAACATTCCGGAGCTTCTTACGACGAGATGGAATCAGGACGATCCCTACAACCTCTATTGTCCGCAGGACGCAGGCGGGAGAAGCGTTACCGGCTGTGTCGCCACCGCCATGGCGCAGGTGATCAGATATCATGCGTATCCTGTGCAGGGTTTTGGTCAACACTCCTACTTGTGGAACGGTCAGACTCTATCGTTTGACTATGGAAGCACCACATTCAATTATCCGGAGATGCTCGACTACTACGACGGAAATGCCACTCCGGCGCAGAGGGAGGCAGTAGCAACACTGATGTATGCTTGCGGCGTAAGCGTCAATATGTCTTATTCTTCTGCAGAAAGCGGCGCAGGTGACATGTACATACCTCATGCACTGAAGACATACTTCAATTATGACAATGCCACGCGCCTTCTTAAAAGAAGCTGCTTCACTACAGAAGAATGGGAAGACATAGTATATGGAGAGTTGGCTGCCAACCGCCCGGTGATCTACGGCGGACAGGCTCCCGACGGAGGCCATGAGTTCGTATGCGACGGATATGAGAACGGTTACTACCACATAAACTGGGGCTGGGCCGGAATGGGCAACGGCTATTTCCTTCTATCCGCACTCGATCCCGGACTTCAGGGTATCGGCGGCTTCAGCGGCGGTTACAATTCCGAACAGGCCATCGTGTGCGGTGCCCAGCCCGGAAAGGGTGACGGCTTTGCTTGGTATCCTATCTATGCCACAGGCAATATGGCAGTGACCGAAGTGGCAGCCGACAATTCCCAAGCGCTTGTTGTCTTTAAGAACGGCGGTCTATATAACTATTCTCCGGAAGGCGCAAATCTTTCCTTCTATCTTAAGGTAGTGTCTGAGTCAGGTATTGAATATTTGGCTGACACACCGCTTGATCTTGAGTTTCCCGGAGCTTCCGGCCTGAATGTATCGGGATACTCCGGCATCCCACTAATGATTCCGTCAGGGCTTGAAGCCGGAACCTATAAGGCTTATCTCGTTTTCAAGACTCCGGAAGGGCAGTGGCAGGATGTTTTGTTCCCGTTGTCGTTGCCCACCTACCTTAACCTGACAGTGGGTGACGATGGCAAATGTGAGTTTTCGGAAGGAGTTCCCGTATTGAAGACAAAAATAAAGGTAACGGCGTTTGCACCCGCTACAACTGTGATCAGCGGCGTGCCTACGAGATTTGACCTTACCGTTGAAAATATTGGCGAGATAGAGTTTTCAAACGCGATTAGCGTCAAAGTGTTTGAGAAAGGCGTGCGTGATGAAGCCCTTGCAGAGAATCGAATCAGGTTGAGCCTGGCTCCAGGTGAGGTTTTCACCGGATACCTATCGCTCACCTACACTCTTGCTGATGGGGAATATGACGCTGTTGTGTTTGACCAGTACGGCGATGAAGTAAGCGATGTGTTTACCTTCAGGATCGGTGAAGCTCCGGTGGAAGTCTCCCGAATCGTGCTCGACGTGTCTGACACAAGCATGGAGACAGACGCTACGTTGCAGCTCAATGCTGCCGTGCTGCCCGATGACGCTTCTGATAAGAGTTTGGTTTGGAGTTCCTCAGATCCTGAGATAGCCAATGTGGATCAGACCGGGTTGGTGACTGCTTTTGCTCCGGGCAAGGTTATAATTACAGTTACGTCTGCTTCAAATGAAGAAATCTCTGCAAGTTGTCAGATTACTGTAAAAGAGAAGGTGATCGAAGCCGCCGGCGTAACACTCGACAAGACAGAGGCGACGTTGACCGAGGGTGAGACCCTGACGCTTACGGCAACCGTCGATCCGGAGGAGACAACAGA
>JAIDSM010000204.1:0-24119 GCA_029061225.1 Muribaculaceae bacterium | reverse complement strand
GCAACCGTCGATCCGGAGGAGACAACAGACAAGACCCTGACATGGACTTCCTCCGACGAAGAAGTGGCTACTGTGGAGAATGGCGTAGTTACCGCCCTCAAGCCCGGCACCGTGACGATCACCGTCAGCACATCCAACGGCAGGACCGCCAAGTGCGAGATAACCGTCGAGGCTAAGGTGATTGAGGCAACCGGCGTCACTCTCGACAAGACCGAGGCGACTCTGACAGAAGGTGAGACCCTGACGCTTACGGCAACCGTCGATCCGGAGGAGACAACAGACAAGACCCTGACATGGACATCCTCCGACGAAGAAGTTGCCACTGTGGAAAACGGCATAGTTACCGCCCTCAAGCCCGGCACCGTAACGATCACCGTCAGCACATCCAACGGCAAGACCGCCAAGTGCGAGATAACCGTTGTAGCAAAAGTCATATATGTATCTTCCGTAACTCTTGATAAGACAGAAATTGAAGCTGTAACAGGTGATGAATTCACTCTTGTCGCCACCGTATTGCCGGAAGACGCCACCGATAAGACTCTTCTCTGGTCTTCTTCCGATGAGGCGATAGCGTCTGTAGACCAGACAGGCAAGGTGACTATAAATGGTATCGGCTCAGCCGTAATCACCGCTCATACTACCGACGGTTCTGAAATCAAGGCTGAATGCCGTATATTCGGAACATCCTTGGTTGATGCAATTGAAAACGGCGGTCTCAAAGTAGACGTCTATACCGTCAACGGTATGCTGATAAAGTCAGACGCTGGCAGCCGCACCATCTCTGATCTTGTCAAGGGTACTTATATAATACGTGTCGGAGAAAAGGCTCATAAGATCGTCAAATAAAACTAACCATTATGAATAGGAAACATCTAATTATTTCATTATCTTGCACTTCGCTGCTGATACTGGCAAATTCGTGCGATAGCTCGAAGAAATCTGCGGAGGCATTTGCTGAAAAGTTTGCCGGATATGCCGGCAAGGAAATGCTTGACTCAATCTATGCGGTATATCCTGCAGCGGAACTTGCCGATAAGATCGATGTCGATTTCAAGGCGGATAGTCTATCCGTAGAGAAATCCGACAAAGATGGAGAATATACCATCACTTACAATAGCGGTGAGAAGATGCTTGTGTCTGTCGACAAGGACGGCAAGATAAATGTCGTAGAATCGAAAGGTCTCTTCAAATACTCGCCCGCAAAGATGGAATTTGCGGAAAAGGTAGGAGCTCTCAAGAAGGGACTCAACGATGAGGATCTTGCCAAGCGTATGATTCAGGTAGACAATCTTTCGACAGGTCTTTTCAATGAGTTTGTGAAGAGTAGGAAGAATGCAGTGAAGAATCTTGGATTTACCGTGACTTATGAACCTAATTTTGGAAGTGAGGTCGGTACCGGCTACTATACTCTGAAAAATACGACCGACCAACCCATCGGTGGCGATGAATATGAGCTCACTTACGGCAGATATTACACGTATTTAGGTATAGATAAGTCATGGACAGATATTGAACCGGGTAAGGATATTCCGCCTCATGGAACTGTCTTGCTACAGGAAGAATTTACCTGGCATAGCGGACGTGATCTTAAGGCCATCACGATGCACATCCCGACAAAGGAGTCTTTCTTTAAGAATTACCAACCTACCGGTGACGAGTATAACGACTATGTAAAGGTACACGGCGATAAAGTGGTCAAGAAGAGCACCCTCGGCTACGGTCCTTTCCAGTTTGCAGGAAAACTCGGCGGCAAGTATCCCATCCACATCAATATCGAGAAGGGTATGAAGTACGGTTCCTATTATTACGACAAGAATGGTCCGAAGGCTACGCTTGACCTTCAGGTTAAGGCTTACAACGAAAACACCGGTGAGCTGACCATGGAGGAAACCAACAACAAGGGAGAAGTGACCGGTACGTTCATAGGAGTCGTGACGCCATACGACTATTCAGGCAAGATGACTTCTTTCCAAGGGAAGACGTATGATTTTACCCTTGACGTAGTCAACTGATTAAGTCTTGAGTCTTGAGTCTTGAGTCTTAAGTCTCATATTGATAACTTATAGAAAAGAGCCTTGCGTGGAAACGCAAGGCTCTTTTCCTTATATGTTTGATCAAAGTCGTTTTATTCAACCATGTTGGGTATAGGTCCGTATTGATTGGGGCCATCTGGCTCATTTCATCTTCTTTTCCGTGATGATGCTTCCATCGGCCATATGTCTGACGATTATGACAGGGCCTGAGGCAGGAACATGGCTCATCCTTACTCCGTCAAGGGTGAAATATTCAGAGCTGACAGTCAGGGAAGGCTCATCCTCAGTAGGAATTTGCTCCACTCCCTCAGTAGAGTCGTAGATTCCGGCCTTTCCTGCATAAGCGGATTGGGCTGCATTGCAGACTTCTCCGGTCTTGCCGTCGATGAGGAGCGCCACTATGCGGATATTGTCGGGATTGATGATTAAGCTTTCTCCATAATTGTTGATGTGGGGATATCTGCACACTGCGTCCTTAAGATCGAGCACACTGCTGTGGCGGTATTCCTTTTCTCCGTATATTATGGCAGGCAGTGATTCCTCAATGCCCTTGGGGTAAGGAAAGCTTATGACTACGTCGTCATACGTCAGTCCTAAGATTCTGAAGGGCTGGCCACAGAAGAGGTCCCAGTAGGGCCCTTCGAATTTAGATTCCATATATTCGTTTGCCTGCGCCCATCTGGGATTGCTCATGTCGTCTTCGACCATAGCGTATGCCACCATATAGTCGGCCTCCGGATCGTCAAAGACGAACCTTAGTGTGGATTCGGCGCGTATTGCTGTGTGTGAACTGTCGGTCCAGTAGATATCGACCTTGATGTCGGCAGGAGCGAGCTCCCTCCGCCTTCGTAGCCATAATGACTCCAGATTGTCAATGATTATTCCTTCATTTCGGTCCTTTAGATAGACACATGGCAGACCCAATGAGGAACTTGGCATATCGCTGGTCGATACGCCTTGCAGATTGTCGTTGACATGATACGCTAAGGAGAGGAAATCCTCTCCATACCTGTCATGCATCCGGTTGATCGCTACATAGGCTGCCGGACAGTATCCGCACCATAGACCGGTATAGTCTTCGGCAAGGGGGCGATGGACCGGTAGAAACGGCACTGTTTCCATCTCAAGGACAGATGATCCATTATATTCATTGGTAGTTTCGTTTACCTTTTCAACTCTTACCGACACCGTATGCTTTCCTAAGTTGTCAGGTGTTTCGAAAGGTAGGTCGAGGGTAGTGTAAGCGCCCATACGTCCTTGTACCGGAGGGTCTAACGTCAGCTCTTTTGTATGGGTGACCGGATTCTTTCCATCGCTCTCAATGGTGTAGGAATACTCTATTGAGGATATCGGATGCGTACCGTAATTTATTAGATTGGTGTAGACGTGCCCTGACGTTCCCGGCTCTGCATATAGCGGCTGGAGAGGCTCGAGAGAGGCTGCGTTTTCCATTCTTCTCCCACGCATTAAAACCCTCATGGCGAGAGCCTGATGCACGTCGGTGCTGAAATCGACCCACTCCGGATATTTCTGAGGAAGGCTGGAATCACCCTTGGTGCAATGGATCATGAAGCTTTCAGGCCTGTCAATGTCGCAGACGGTGACGATAGGATATTTTGAGGTCCATCCGCTGCCGGGTACGTTGCAGTTGGTGACTTTGACAGAATACCCCACATAGACACCCTCCTCCGTGACTGTGTAAGCTTCAGGAAACGTAATGTCAAGACGCAGGGAAGGTTCGGAATCGGTACCGTAGTTTTGAATCTTTCCATGGGTCTCCATTATGTCCGGAAGATTGAATTCTCCTTCGGTCTGTAATGTTCCGGTCAGCCAGGCGGATGCATCGGGATCGCATTCGCATCCTTCTTTCGACGGGATGTCTATGCTGACTCCGAGTATCTCCAACCCCACGAGCGAGGGATCCTTGAGCAGCATGGCCGCGTCGATCTGCACGCGTCTCTGGATACCGAACAGGTCGTGGGTAGCCCCATCGAAGTCGTATGTGAATACGAAACCGTCATCGTCGGCATAGGTGTGGAAAGGAAATATCATTACAGCGATCAGGGCTGCAAGTTCAAGAAAAGTAGATTTGTTCATGTCTTGATGTCTCATAGGTTTAGTCTATGGAAAAATGTGGCTGAATGTCAAAACCGACATTCAGCCGCAAATTTAATCATAATTTTTCAAATATTCGAAAAATTAGTTTTAAATAAGTCGAAATATCTTCAAATTTTCGGAAAAGGTTATGCCGCTATTTCCGACAGCAGGGTCTGTATCCGCCGTGCTGTCTCTACGGCCTGGGAGGTGAATGTTGCTGAATCCTCAGTGCTTTCGCTTCCGTCGGATTCCTTCTCTATTGCTTTCTCATCGGTGAAAAGCTGGCAGTCTGCTACGAGTGTGAAGCAGCTCTCCAGAAGTTCGGGCCATTCTGTAAGATCTACACGGGTCTGAAGCGAATCGAGGGCGAGCGAGATATTGAACGCCGAGCGTGTCAGCTGGCTGTGCGATGCATTGTTCTCGCAGTGGTAGATGAAGGTATTGAGGCGTTTGAGGAGAAGCGGGCGCACCTTGATGAGCTTGTCCCTCTCGCCAGCTGTATGGAGCTGACGTTGCTTTTCGATCTCTGAAGTGACGTCGATTTCCGACTTCATCGAGCCCACCGCATTAAGGAAGAAGCCGAGGATGGTCAAGCCGCACATAACTTCGATAGCTGTCACGCATTGGGCCATACCGTGGGCCGGGGTATAATCGCCGAATCCGAGAGTCGTGATGGTCACGATGCTGTAGTAGAGCCAGGAGCCAAAGTCAGTGCCTGCTCCGTCCGGAATCCTGAACTGTCCGTCGGGAAGAAGCCAGTAGAAGAATGCGAATACGGGCACTAACGCTATGTAGGAACCGATCCAGATGATCGGACGTACGTTGGAGACAACGTGGAAGAAATGGCGAATACGATCAGATGTTTTCATAATATTTAGTAGATAAGGTTCAGATGATTTTTCCATTATAACAATTTAATGTCCGAAAAGGGTCATTATCATCGGTGATTTGTATCATGATGCTGATTTTTCATAAAATTTCATTAAATTTGCACCTGAAAAGTATAAAGCTCTGTGCTGAAGACGATGTCTGAGGCTTAAAAACCATACTAACCCATGAATAGACACAAACTGATTCTGGCTGCCGCGGCAGCCTCATTCCTTGCCCTCCCGGCCAACGCCAGGGAAACACGCCTGCTAAACGACGGCTGGACTTTTTCGCTTGTTCCGGATTCCGGCTCCACGGTGCACCCCTTCACCAAGACTGTAGACCTTCCCCACGACTGGAGCATCGAACTTCCTTTCGACGCCAAGGCCTCAGCCCACAATGAGGGTGGTTTCGTCATCAGAGGACGCGGAACATATGAGAAAAAGATCAACCTCTCGGCGAAAGATCTCGCCGATTCGAAATACTCCCTGCTTTTCGAGGGAGTATACGAACGCTGGACACTCAAGGTCAACGGAAAGGAAGTCGGTTTCCGTCCCTACGGATACTCTTCGGTCATTTACAACATCACGCCATATCTGCACGCCGGTGAGAATACAATCGAGGTGGATGTCGACAGTTCCCACGGGAGAAGCGGACGCTGGTATACCGGTTCCGGTATCTACCGTCATGTCCGCCTGATTAGGACGGGAGAGGTCGCTATAGCTCCATGGTCGCTCTTCATCTCTACGAAGGAGATAACGCCATCAAAAGCGGTGGTCAATTATTCTTATGATGTCGATGGGAGTAATGACGTGCAGGATTATGAAGTTGAAATGAGGATAATAGATCCCTCCGGTGCTGAGGTGATGTCTTCGGAGAGTCCGATGTATGGATATAAGATGTCTGTCAAAGGAGCGATGGAGATTCAGGATCCTAAGCTTTGGAGTCCTGACTCCCCGTCGCTTTACACTATGAATCTTACCCTCAAGAAAGACGGGAAGATTCTGGATAGCGTGAGTGAGAAGTTTGGTATCCGTACCGTATCATATTCTGCAGAAGAGGGCTTCAAGCTCAACGGAGAGCCCATACTCCTGAATGGTGCGTGTGTCCATCACGACAACGGTGTGCTCGGGGCCGCCTCATACGATGCAGCCGAAGCGAGAAAGGTGCGCCTTATGAAGGAAGCCGGATTCAACGCCATCCGCACAAGTCATAATCCTCCTTCACCCGCCTTCCTCGATGAGTGCGACCGCCAAGGCATACTTGTCATTGACGAGGCTTTCGACGGCTGGCGCGATCAGAAGAATGCAGATGACTATCACCTCTGGATCGACGAATGGGGTGTGAAGGATGTAGGCGACATGGTTCGCCGCGACCGAAACCATCCCTCTATAATCGCATGGAGCATCGGAAACGAAGTGATTGAGCGTAAGCATATCGGAGTTATCACTACAGCGCGTAATTTTGCCAATGAATGCCGTCGTCTCGATCCGACACGTCCCGTGACTGAGGCTCTATGCGCCTGGGACCGCGATTGGGAGATTTATGACCCTCATGCGGAGGTGCTTGATATAGTGGGTTACAACTATATGATTCATAAGTCGGAGAGCGACCATGAGCGTTGTCCCGAGCGTGTCATGTGGCAGACCGAATCGTATCCTCGTGATGCGGCGGCCAACTGGCACAAGGTGAAGGAGAATCCTTACATCATAGGCGACTTCGTATGGACAGGACTCGACTATCTCGGAGAGTCCGGCCTTGGACGCTATTTCTATAAAGGCGAGACCGAGGGCGAGCAGTGGATGGCCTACCAATGGCCCTGGCACGGCTCTTATTGCGGAGACGTGGACATTACCGGATGGCGCAAGCCTATTTCCCACTATCGTGACATGCTCTATAATGACAATGAAAAACTATATATGGCTGTCCGCGAACCAAACGGATACTATGGAGAGGTGAAGACCACCATGTGGAGCGTTTGGCCCACATGGGAATCCTGGAACTGGAAAGGCCATGAAGGTAAGCCGATCGAGGTGGAGGTTCAGAGCCGTTATCCGAAGGTGCGCCTTTATCTCAACGATCAGGTGATAGGGGAGAAGGAAGCCGGCGAGGCCAAAGATTGTCTTGCAGTCTTTGAGGTGGCCTATGCTCCTGGCACTCTTAAGGCTGTCGGCCTTGACGAAGCAGGCAATGAAGTCGAGACTGTAACGTTGGCGACTGCCGGCGATCCCGTTGCAATCCGCCTCACCCCAGACAAGACCGCCATGAGTGCCGACAATCAGGATCTTGTCTTTGTCGTAGCCGAGGTGGTCGATGCCGACGGCAGGGTAGTGCCCGATGCGGAGTTCCCTGTCGAGTTTGCTGTTTCCGGCAACGCAGTGCTCAAGGCGGCCGGAAATGCGCTTCTTAAGGATACCGACCCATATTATGATTCCAAGGCCAAGACATGGAAGGGCCGCGCTATGGCAGTGGTGAAGGCCACTGATAAGAAAGGTGGCTCCACACTCAAGGCTTCGGCCAAGGGCCTGAAGCCGGCTTCGGTAAAGCTGAGTTCGAAGTAAGATTAATTGGCAATACGTTTGTGCGTATTGCCAATTTTCATTAATTTTGCATTTTCAAACGGAGACACGATGCAATGCATGATCCGAAAATTATGCATTATGAATTATGAATTAATCAATTCAACTTTTCAAGTGTAAGTTGAGGGTTAGAAGGTTATTAGGTTAAAGGGTTATAATAAAAATTTGAATATTTACTTCAGAAGGGCTCTATACCACGTCTGATATAACCCCATCACCATTTAAACCATAAACCTTAAGTTGAGCTGGCGAAACTTAAATAAAAAGATATGTCAAAGATTGGTAGTGTAATGACTCCGAAGGGGCGCAAGGCAATGCTCCTCGGAAGCGGTGAACTCGGTAAGGAAGTGGCTCTCGAACTTCAGCGTCTCGGCGTGGAAGTGGTGGCCTGCGACAAATATGCTGGTGCTCCCGCCATGCAGGTGGCTCATAGATGCTATGTGTTCAACATGTTGGACGGCGACGAACTCCGCCGTATAGTCGAGCTTGAGAAGCCCGACCATATCATCCCGGAGATTGAGGCAATAGCTACATCCACTCTTGTAGAACTGGAGAAGGAAGGCTACAACGTCACGCCGACGGCTCGCGCGGCATGGCTCACGATGAACCGCGAGGGAATACGCCGTCTGGCCCACGAGGAACTCGGTATCAAGACTTCGCCCTATCGCTTCGCCTCCACCCGCGAGGAATTCGACGAGGCAGTGAAGGAGATCGGTATTCCATGCGTCGTTAAGCCCATCATGAGTTCTTCCGGACACGGACAGAGCGTCATCAAGAATCCTGACCAGATAGAGCATGCCTGGAAAGAGGCTCAGGAAGGTGGCCGTGCGGGTGCCGGACGCGTGATTGTGGAAGGATTCATCGACTTTGACTACGAGATAACCCTTCTTACTGTCCGCAATGTGGCCGGGACTGTATTCTGCGAACCCGTAGGTCATATTCAGATTGACGGTGACTACCGCTATTCATGGCAGCCTCAGCCAATGTCGGAAAAGGCTATCGCGTCTGCTCGCGAGATAGCTAAGAAGGTGACTGATGCGCTCGGCGGTTACGGTATCTTCGGAGTGGAACTCTTCATCAAGGGCGACGAGGTGATCTTCAGTGAGGTCTCTCCACGTCCGCATGATACTGGTATGGTCACTATGATCTCTCAGGATATGTCGGAATTCGCGCTCCACGTACGCGCGCTTCTCGGTCTTCCCGTTCCGGCGATCGATTTCTACGGACCATCCGCTTCCCGCGCCATTGTGCTCGAGGGCGATACGGACTGTGTCGAATTTGACAACCTCGAGGCTGTCCTCGCCGAACCGGGTACGCAGATGCGCATATTCGGCAAACCCGAAGTGCACGGACACCGCCGTATGGGTGTCATCCTTGCCCGCGGAGAGTCTGTCGAGGCGGCACGCGAGAAGGCAGCCCGCGCCTATGAGGCCCTCAAGGTAGCAGGCGCCACCAAAGACATGAAATAATTATGGAGGACGGTCATAATTATGGAGGACGTTCATTCAGACCGTCAATACTGGAGACTTAAGACTTAAGACTAAAGACTGAAGACTGAAGACTGAAGACTGAAGACTTAAGACTAAAAAAACCTCAATTCCCGGCCGGGAATTGAGATTTTTTTATGTTTTAGAGCATGATTCCCGAGAAAAAGGAGAAAACTCAAGGTTGTTTTTTGCATATGTCGCGTCAGTTTGCTATCTTTGCGTATTAATTTCAATAATTTTAACAAATGAATATGGAAGGCTTCGTCTGCAAGGTTCGGAAAGTTGTGGATTTTTACGTCGATGGTTTTAAGAGCATGACCATCGGAAGGAAATTGTGGGCGATCATCTTCATCAAGGTCATCATCCTTTTTCTTGTCTTCAAGCTCTTCTTCTTCCCCGACATCCTGAAGGAGAATTACGACAACGACGATGAGCGCGCCAGGGCGGTAGCCGAGCAGCTCACCACCCGCTGAATTTTGAGTATTTTTGTTACTGCATATCAGCTTTAGCTGACATTATAAAAATTAAAACTAAAAAACTAAATAAAACCATGGAAGATTTGATTCAAGTAGTCGACTGGTCGCGACTTCAGTTCGCTTTGACCGCGATAGTCCACTGGCTCTTTGTTCCGCTGACGATCGGAATCAGCCTAATCGTCGCCGTGATGGAGACGATCTATTACCGCACTAAGTCTGAGAAATGGCTCAAGACAGAGAAATTCTGGATGGTGCTCTTCGCCATCAATTTCGCCATAGGCGTAGCCACTGGCATAATTCTCGAATTCGAGTTCGGCACCAACTGGTCGAACTACAGCTGGTTTGTAGGAGACATCTTCGGTGCTCCGCTCGCCATTGAAGGTCTTCTGGCTTTCTTCATGGAGGCTACCTTCTTCGCCGTGATGTTCTTCGGTTGGAAGAAGGTTTCTGCCGGATTCCACCTTGCCTCGACATGGCTTGTGGCTATAGGCGTTTCACTATCCGCCCTTTGGATTCTTATCGCCAACGCCTGGATGCAGTATCCCGTAGGTATGGAATTCGATCCTGACCAGATGCGCAACGTCATGTCTGATTTCATGGCTGTCGCTACTTCTCCGGTGGCCATCAATAAGTTCTTCCATGCAGTGACGAGCGGCTGGGTTCTTGCAGCGGTCTTTGTCATCGGTGTAAGCTGCATCATAGCCGCCAAGGGAAAGAATCTTCAGATGGCCAAGGATTCCGTCAAGGTCGCCGGTTGGATTGGCCTTGCCGGCATCATCCTGACAATGTGGACCGGCGACGGATCTGCAGTCGAGGTGGCACGCGTGCAACCCATGAAGCTTGCCGCTATGGAAGGCCTTTATCGAGGAGAGGTAGGCCAGGAGCTTATCGGATTCGGTATCGTGGATGAGAAGGAAAGGGATGTCAAGTGCAAGATAGCCATACCTAAAGGACTTTCCATCCTTGCCAACCATGATGCCGACAGTTTCGTTCCCGGTATCGACGACCTCATCGACGGCATCGCGCTGACTCCTCAGGGCGACACCATCAACACAATCAGCTATGCTGAGAGAATAGAGATAGGAAAGGCGGCGCAGCAGGCGCTCCGCGACTATGAGGCTGCCCGTAAGGCAGGCGATGATGTGGCTCTTGCAGACGCTCTCGCAAGAATCAAGGCCAATTACAGCTTTTTCGGTTACGGATACTTCAATTCTCCGCAGGACGCAATTCCTCCTGTAGCACTTACGTTCTATTCATTCCATATCATGGTGGCGATCGGCGGATATCTGCTTCTTCTCATGATAGTGGCACTCTTCGTGGTGTATAAGAAGCCGGAATGGTTCGATACCCGACTTGCCCGCTGGATTGGAATGCTCAGCATTCCTCTCGTGTGGATATGTAGCGAGGCCGGCTGGATAGTAGCCGAGGTGGGCCGTCAGCCCTGGACCATCCAGGACATACTTCCCGTACAGGCTGCAGTCTCCGCGGTCACAGCTGAATCAGTTCAGATCACCTTCTGGCTCTTCGCAGTCGTATTCGCAGCCCTCATAGCAGCCGAGATCTCCATCATGGTTAAGGAAGTCAAGAAAGGCTCCGACCGCGAGATCACCGAATGACCCCTTAACCCTTAACTCTTAACCCTTAACTCTTAACTCTTAACCCTTAACCCTTTTCCCTTAAGATAATGGAAACATTACAGATATATTGGTGGCTCCTCATTGCCGTGCTCGGCGGAGTCCTCGTATTCATGCTTTTCGTCCAGGGCGGCCAGAGCCTCTTGCTTGAGACACGCGGTTCGATGGCGAAAAACCTTATTGTGAACTCCCTCGGACGCAAATGGGAGCTTACCTTCACTACCCTCGTGGTGTTTGGCGGCGCTTTCTTCGCTTCCTTCCCCCTCTTTTATTCTACCTCTTTCGGCGGTGCCTACTGGCTCTGGATGGCTATTCTCTTCAGCTTCGTGCTTCAGGCAGTCAGCTATGAGTTCCGTAGAAAATCAGGCAACCTTTACGGTACCCGCACCTACGATGCCTTCCTCCTGATCAATGGTGTGGTAGGTTGTGTTCTGATCGGAGTCGCTGTCGGAATCCTTTTCTTCGGCGGCGAGTTTACAGTGACACGCGGTAATATTCTCGACGGCAACGCTCCGGTCATCTCCGTATGGGCTCCGTCACATGGTCTTGAAGCCATCGCAAGCTGGAAAAACCTTCTCGTCGGCTTCACCATCTTCTTCCTCGCGCGCATGAACGCGGCTCTCTACCTTATGAATTCAACCGACGACGGTCAGAAATTCTTCGAAGCCGTAAGAATGAAGGCTATCCTCAACGGATTGATCTTTGTGGTTCTGTTCCTCGCTCTCGCAGCGGTAATTCTGACATCAGACGGATACGGAGTTGATGCAGAAGGCAACGTGGTGGCAATTCCCTACAAGTATGCTATCAACTTGATAGATATGTGGTGGATACTCGCAGCTCTTCTGATCGGTGTAGTGCTCGTCCTTGTAGGCTATGCACTTACTGCCTTCAAGAAAGGATATCGCGGTGGCATATGGTGGACCGGTGTCGGCACCATCATCACCATCGTCAGCCTTCTCTGTGACCTCGCTTACAACGACACCTGCTACATGCCGTCGCTGACCGATCCGCAGTCATCGCTCTCGATTGTCAACAGCAGCAGCACCGAGTTTACGCTGACCGTCATGTCATGGGTATCGCTTCTTGTTCCAGTAGTAATCCTCTACATCTGGTATGTCTGGAGCAAGATGAACGCCACTCCCATGACACCCAAGGATGTGGAAGAAGACTCCCACTCCTATTAAAAGATTAAATACTAAAGATTAAATACTAAAGATTAAATACTAAAGATTAAATACTAAAGATTAAATACTAAAGATTAGAGATTTAAGTTTCGCAAGCTCAACTTAAGGTTTATGGTTTAAATGGTTATGGGGTTATATCAGACTGGGTATAGAGTCCTTCTGAAATAAATATTCAAATTTTTCTTATAACCCTTTAACCTAATAACCTTCTAACCCTCAACTTACGCTTACGAAAGTTGAATTAAAGATTAGAGTCTCTTATTCTTACAAAAAAGGCCTGGAGCGAATATTGATCTTCCCGGCCTTTTTTGATGTATCTATCCGATTCCTTCTGAAGACTGAAGACTTAAGACTTAAAACTTAAGACTTAAGACTGAAATGAAGACTGAAGACATAAAACTTAAGACTTAAGACTTAAGACTTAAGACTGAAATGAAGACTTAAAACTTAAGACTGAAATGAAGACTGAAGACATAAGACTTAAGACTTAAGACTTAAGACTGAAATGAAGACTTAAGACTTAAAACTAAATTTGCATGGAAAAGAAAAAATCGCTAATTTTGCATTATGACACTTAACTCATTGCTGCTCGAAAAACTTTCAGAAAAGGCCGGACAGGACGTCACCACCCCTGCCGGAGCCTCCGTACTGTGTCTCGATATCGAGTTGAAGACCGGAATCACTCTTGGCCTCAATACGGTCAAACGCCTTGTCGGAGTACTGCCCTCTGAGGGTGCTCCCAGATTGACGACCCTCAATGTCGTAGCCAACTATTTGGGTTATCCCACTTGGGATCTTCTTGCAGAGGATACAGATATGCGCGGCTCGGGATTCGGGAGGAAAGATATTTTCATCGAGATGTCAGACCTGGAGGAAGATGTCGAAGTGGAGGTCTGCTGGCGACCGGGACGCAGGATACTTATCCGGCACGACGGCAATGGACAGTACACTGTATTGAAATCAGAAAACAGCAAGCTTCTGAAGGGCGACATTCTGTCGCTGTCGCAGCTTGCCATCGGTTTCCCGTTTATCGCCGACAAGGTCTTCCGCGATGGAAAGCCGCTTGGCAGCTACCGAGCCGCCGACGGAGCAGGCATCACCCGACTTACAATATCTGAAGACTGATGACACTATGGAAAGCGGTTTTGTCTCGGAAGTAATCGATAATTCCAGTGGAGAATGGATTCCTTTGGCCCGCAGTGGGTCTTCACGCTTTGAATTCTTTAAGGTTCGTCGTTACGGTGCCCTTAATTTTGTCAAGCGTCCGGCTCCCGAATACCGCAATGACCTCGTGACGACGGAATCCCTGAAGAAGGAATTCTACATAGGCTACAATCTAAACCATCCTTCCATTGTGAGATACCTGTTGATGGAAGATGGTGCGGTATTTGAGGAATATATCGATGGCCTGACACTCCGGGAGATGATCACACGCGATGACGAGCGATTGCGTTCCCCTGAGTTTATCAAGCATGTTTGTCGTCAGCTTTTAGAAGCTACGGCGTATCTCCATAGTCAAGGTGTGCTCCACAACGACATCAAGCCTGAAAACGTCATGGTGTCGCGTATTGGAGATCAGGTGAAGCTGATAGATCTCGGGTGTGCTACATCCGACATGTGGGATGCTACCGAAGGCTTTACGCCGGCCTGTAAGGCTCCTGAGCAGGGCGACGGTGAGACCAATGTCTCTACCGACATATATCTTATAGGTAGAATTGTAGATGAACTCGCTCCGATAGCCGGAGTATCGGGGCTATGGAGCAGCTTCGTCAAGAAGGCCACTGCCGATGATGTTCGCGATCGTTTTTCTTCAGATGAAGAGGCTCTGGCCGCTTTGCCTGATTCAAAGCGGCAAAAGAACATAATTGTCACGGCTGTAGTTGGTTGTGTCATTCTCCTTCTTGCTGTCGGGCTCTACCTCTTTTCGAGAGGTAACGAGACGGTACCGGAAGAATCGGCATCAGCGGAAATTCCTGCATTATCTTCAGATTCAGTCAAGCCGGAATCTGAGGATAAGGTAGAAGAATACGTACCTCGAAAAGTGGAATCAGAATCTGTGGCAAGGGAAGAGCCTAAATCAGCAAGGAAAATCATTGATCAGGATCTAAAGAAGTATGTGAGTGACATATATAACAAAGAAATTTTCCCACGTTGCAGAAACTATGCGGAAATGCCTGATAATGACGATAAAAGGAAATTGGAACATCAGATTTTTGACAGCATGCAGTCAGTGGTGGATGACGTAACGGCATATGCAGAAAAATTAGCTGTGGAGCATCCTGCCTATGCGGACTATGCCCGCCAGCAAGCCAACGCGCTGCTTAATGATTTTCAGACGAAAGCGGCGCTGATGCAATATCCGAAAGTCGTGAAGAGGAAAACTCCCAAAGAAGATGTGACCCAGGACCCCGATTCCATATATTAAATTCTTACTCAAGACTGAATTTTTACGAGCCCTCCGCTCATTTACGGGAGATTTTTAGCTCAGAACTTATCTTACCGTGTCTGCTGATGAGATTAACCCTTAACTCTTAACCCTTAACTCTTACTGTTCATTGTTCAAAACTTAACCCTTAACTCTTAACTCTTAACCCTTAACCCTTTCGATATTGTATTCGAGTCCCCGCTCCTCCTTACTATCGTTGAAGTTCGCGCCGATAAGGTAGCCGGTGCGCGGATCGAGGGCGTATCGTCCGGCATAGTCTCGTTCATGGATCTGGTCCATAGCCTCGCTGACGCTCCTGTCGTACTTGAACTCGAAGACGTAGATGAATTTATGGGTGAATACCTCTAAATCGCTGCGTCCTTTGTATCCGTGATGTTCGGCGAGCGCCGGAGTGCCCGACAGTACAGCGATCAGGAATGTGACAGCCCTGTAGGTAGATTCATGATGGTCATCGTAGGGTATGGCCTTGAGCAGGATGGCGAGCCGCTTCATGAAGTCTTCGGGACGCCCTTCGGAGAGGTCTTTCCTAAAAAGAATGAAATTGAAGGGACTGAAGGGATCCCTGACATCCGGGACGTAGAGCGGCAGCAGCTGCTGGTAGAAGCCCTTCTCCACTTCGCGGTTTGGAAAGCGGAGTTCATACAGATCATCGCCGAGATAGCTTCCTATCGTGAGGTATCCTGTCTGGAACATCAGGGGGATGGGATTCCGGTCGTTGAGCCCGACAGCAATAAGTTCATCTCTTGAGCAGGTCTGGCCGTTTATGGCAGGGGGAAATATCCTGAGGTTCTTTATGCGGCGCGCCAGGAAAGTGGGAGTGCCGCTGTCAAACCAGTAAGGGTCGATCTTCATCTTCTTGAGGGCCTTCAGTATACTGAAGGGGTTGTAGAGTCGTGAACCCTCGTCCGTGAAGAGGTATCCGTCATAGTAGCCGCGCAGTTCCCGGAGGGTCGTGTCGAAGTCCTCCTTGCGTTTCTCTGCGAGCGCCCGGATTCCCGGGGTAAAATATTCGATCAGTTCTTTCTCAGACCAGCCACATATGTCGGAGTAAGCATCTTCAAGCGAGATATCGTCGAGGTTGTTTAGGTCGCTGAATATGCTTACCCTGCTGAAACGTGCGACTCCGGTTATGAACGCGAAGCGTATGTACCGGTCCATGCTCTTGAGGTTTCCGAAGAAGCTCTTGAGTATGCGCTGGTTCTTCTCATAGAGTTCCTTGTTCTCCTCTATGTCCAGCAAAGGCTTGTCGTATTCGTCGATGAGGATCACTACTTTCTGTCCTGTCTTTTCGTGGGCTGCGGCAATAAGGTTTTCAAAACGCAATGCAACATCGTCATCATTCCGTGGTGTAATGTCATATTTTCGTTCATGGTTCTCCAAATGACGTATAAGCCGCTTTTCAAGTCCCATCGGGTCTGAATATTTCCCTGTATTCAGATCGAAATGAAGTACAGGACTTGGTGTCCAGTCGAGGCCGTCGGAGTCGGCGGCGAGTCCCTTGAAGAGGTCTCGTCGTCCCTCGAAGTAAGCCTCGAGAGTCGACAGCAGGAGGCTCTTTCCGAACCGTCTGGGGCGGCTCAGGAAGATGAACTGTCCCTGGCTGAGCAGGGGTTTTATATAGTGTGTCTTATCGACATATACATAACCCTCCTCAATGATCTTCGAGAAGGTCTGCATTCCCACGGGGTATCTCAATTGGTCCATAATCCTCAATTTTCTGCAAATATACACAAAATTGTTGGGATATGCAAATAAGTCTTCAGTCTTGAGTCTTAAGTCTTCAGTCTTGAGTCTTAAGTCTTAAGTCTTGAGTCTTGAGTCTTAAGATTGCGGACGGGCCGCTTTGTTGGCCTCCTATTAATTAGTATGCATTTAGTCCTCATGCAGAGATTTTTTTACATATTTCCGAAACTTGAATTCTTAAAGAGTTTGACAATCCAATATGGACGATATGGACAGTGAAAGGCTTGGATATATCGGTGAAAGGATATAAATTTGCATCGTAAAACCAATATGGTCTTACGGTAGGGACTCAGATTCGTGCGTCCGCCTATCGGAAAATTTGCAGGAAAAAAACTTGCATATTCCGAATAGAAATATTAACTTTGCGCATCTTCCGGAGCGGAATCATCCCCGTATGATCACGCGATGGAAGAAAGACATATGAAATTGGAAGCGTAATTTGCTTGCTTTGTCGCGATGAATCCTGGAAAAATTCACCACAAAAGACCAAAGCTGCAGAGTGCGCCTCCTCTTGGTAGGTATGGCAAGAGATGGATCCCGACGGTTCGGGGTTCTCGTCCATATGTATCAAGAGCGAGGGTCACGTGCTGTAGATGTCTTTGAGGTCTTTCCAGGAACCTATCGCGAGTCTGCAGCGGATTGTGGCTCGCGCTCTTCTTTTTTATATGCTCTGTCTAACTTAATGTCAACCCCGCCGCAGTGCCACCGGCCAAATAATTAAATATGGGACTTATTACTTATTTTTTTAGTTCATCTGAATGGAAATTCCGATGGCTGAATCTTAAATGTTGGTGTATATTTCATAAATTCAGCCTAATTGTTGGGAGCTCAATACTTGTTATATTAGTACTCGTATTTTCCCAAACCGCATTGATCTCATTTATTCCTGAATGGGAACCTGTGTATAAAAATAAAGATGTACTTTCTGGCATAATAAGTGTGCTTGTTGCTATAATAGGAGCATCTGTGGCATATGCGACATATGACAGTAGTATCAAGATGAAGATTTTGGCTGCTTATAATGAACGATTCTGCAATGATGTGAATATTAAAGCAATCACTACAAAAATTGATGAGATTTTAAGTACTGGAGAAAGCGTCAGACGTAATCCTTTCGACTATTCCGTTGAGTTTAATCAACAAGTAGAAATGTTCTATCGTTTCTTTGAAGAACTTGAATTGAATATCCAGAAAGGAATTTTAAAGAGACGTGATGTTTATAATCTATTTGCTTTCTACGCCTTGAAGGGAGTTAAAGATTATGTGCTACCCCCACAAGACTATAATGATCATTGGCATTTGCTTAAGAGATTCGTTGAAAGAATGGAACCTTTATATTTACAAGATACGAAAAAATATTAGAAAGTAGCAATATTTTTATTAGGAGTTGGAGTAAAAGATTTCATTATTCTGAAATGAAGATGGATCATTTTACAATCTTCTTAGATAAAAAATTCAGTTGAGTAAATACATATACATTATCTAAAAATAAATAGTTATGGAAATCAAGAAATCGAACTGTTACAGCAGACTACGATTACTGTCTCTGATGGTAATTTGGCTAATTCCTGCAGTGACATTTGCTGAAGAAATCTTCATGTCAAATGGCATAGTTTATCACGTCTTATCTTCCAAAGATGTAGAAGTTCGCAGTATAGTTTCCTTTAAAAAGAATGATTTAAATTCAGATGATGGCAGTATTGGGTATGCCGATGATTGGTATTATAAAGGAGGGATATTTATTCCGGAAACTGTAACGTATCAGGGTGCTAAGTATAATGTTACAGTGATAGGTGATAATGCTTTCTTCCGCTGCAAAGATCTTACATATGTATATATCCCTAATTCTGTCTCAAAAATAGGTGAAGATGCATTTTGGGAATGTGAAAAACTAATCAATATTCAGATTCCAACCTCTGTTATCTCAATCGGGGCAGGTGCATTTTATTATACGGGTTTAATAAGTATAAGCATCCCGGATTCAGTTAAAGAAATAGGGGATTGGGCCTTTTATGGGTGCGAAAAAATTGAAAAATTTAATATTCCAAGCTCAGTTACTGAAATAGGAGATGGTACTTTCGCACATTGTTCACGTCTCTCTGATGTGACAATTCCTAAATCAATCACAAAAATAGGGAGCGACGCATTCGAGGCATGTGTCAGTCTTACAAGTCTCATCTTGCCTGACTCGGTTACTGAGATCGGGGGAGGAGCTTTTGACGGATGTGAAAATCTGAAAAAAATTAATATTCCCGATGCCGTTAAGGAAATTCACCGATATACTTTTCGGGGTACCAGCATTTCAAATATTAATATTCCGAATTCAGTAACAGAAATATATAAATGCGCTTTTGCAGATTGTAAATGTTTGACAAGTGTTAAAGTGCCTAATTCTGTAACAAAAATTGGTCCTTGTGCATTTGAGTGTTGTACCAATCTTAACAATATTGAAATACCAAATTCAGTAAAAATAATCGATGATTACGCTTTTTCACGTTGTAGTAGCTTAAAATCGGTTATAATTCCGGCGAACGTTGTGCTTGGAGATGAAGTATTTCCTAAAACAACAAGGGTCATCCGTAGATGAACATAATTCATAAATTTCAGAATATAATAGAATTTTTCCATTTACTTCTTTAAGACAGTCAAATTTTAATATTCCAATATACAAAAATCATGAAAAGACATTCATTGATCTTGGTGACATCCGTTATCGCTTCCGTTGCGATGCTGTTTATACTATGGGGATGTTCCTGTAGTTCAAATAGTTCAAAAGTCCCGTCTCAATTCGTAGGGAAGTGGGCAGATCAAATCAATCGTAATCAGAGAGTGGAAATCTCAATTAAGAAGAACGGTGATTATAATCTAAAGATAATCGAAACTAATAAACGAAATGATATGGCATCCTATAGCGGATCCGTAGTTGCAGTCAATGAGGATGTCATAAAGCTTCCATCAACATGCTACCTGCATGGTGACGCTATTGTTAATGTAAATTCGACTTTCTATTTAAGATCGGATGGAGCTTTCAGTAGAAGTGAAGCGGATCTTAATCGACCTTATGGATATCTTGTAAAACTAAATGATAATTAAATAATATGAATCTTAGAAATTTGTCTGCAGGCCTTCTGTTGGCGATGTTGGCTGTCGTATTGTATTCCTGTAAAGGTCACCATGCTTGCGAGGGACATTGGGAAGGAGGCGGAAATAGAAGAAGTCCTCAATATGCCAGTCTTAATGTTAATGAAGACGGAACCTTTAGCCTGAGTATCCTACCCTCCCGTCCCGACACTTATATTAAATTCTACACTGGGGCGGAAACTGACTTCTACGGTAAATGGCAAGCGATTTCTGAAAATGAGATAAAATTGTCAAGCAGTAATCGAACAGAACGATTCTCAAATGGACAATATGAAGATTTCAATGAGTCCACAACTTTTTACTTACGTCAGGATGGTGCTTTTTGCCGTAATACTCCCGATTTCAGTTCTCCGTATTTCGATCTCATGAAATCGAAATAGACATTTTAACGCCCATAGAAGAACGTGAAAAAACTAATTATCTTATTGGTAATATTGCCGTTGCTTGTTTTAATTGCATGCGGCAGCAACCGAACTAAAGTTCAGGAATCCGATGAAAACATATCGGATGATTATGAGATGGTGTCAGTGGCAGAGGAGGAGATTACCGAAAGTGTATCCATGCCTAAGGAAGTTCACATGGCTGTTGATTTAGGTTTGCCAAGTGGCATCAAATGGGCGGCTACTAACTTAGGAGCAAGTAATCCGTGGGATTTTGGAGATTACTATAGCATGGGAGAAATAACTCCCCTTATTGAGTATGATAGTTCCTACAAGTATAATGTGGAAAAAATTCCTGTTGATGAAAGGACTGCTATTACTGGAAATCCTAAGTTTGATGCTGCGACTGCAAATTGGGGCGAAAATTGGAGAATGCCGACCAATAATGATCTATTTGAGTTGTACAAAGAATGTGAATGGAAATGGATTAATTCAGGCGGTAATAATGGGTTTAAAGTAATCGGACCCAATGGAAATTCAATTTTTCTTCCTGCTGGAGGGATGAAAGTTTTGAAGTATAAAAGCGTGACTCCTCAACATTTGGAAAGGCAGACAATCATAGAAAACCAGAACAGTAATGGTTTCTATTGGGCTGGACCTGCATCTCCTATACTTAAATATCGCGATGGATTGGGGAATGTTGCCGGGCATTCTGACTACGATTATTTGGATTTTAGTCAAAATTTCAAAACAACAGAAACAACGAAATCTTTTTCATTAGGAATGTTGATTAGACCGGTGACTTGTGCTTCTTTTGAAGAATTAGGAATAGACAAAACACAGACGACTGATTTCTTTGAAGAAAGCGATTATAATACCGCAAAGGCTTCAGGAGTAATAGCTTCGCATGAATATGTGGATTTAGGTTTACCCAGTGGGATTAAGTGGGCAACTAAGAACGTAGGTGCAAAAACCATTCTGGATTTAGGCGAAGTATATCAATGGGGAGCAACCAAGCCCGGGGAATATTATGGTTCTACAGATGGAAGTACGTTAGGAATGGATGACATTTGCAAAAATATTTCTGGAAAGGAAAATTATGATGTTGCCAGAAAAATGTGGGGGAGTACTTGGAGATTGCCTACTAAGACCGAAATGGAGGAATTGATTGAGAATTGTGTTTGGACAGTTACCAATGAAGGAAGTCTATGGTATTTTATTGTTACTGGTCCCAATAAGAAAACAATTGTCATACCAATTGGGGAAAATTCTCCCACAGATGTTGGTGCATTGTGGAGTAGTGAACCTTCGTCTAGAACAGAGGCTTGGGGAATGCGTTTAAGGGGAGGTCGCCATAAAAATATGAGAAGTGGAATAATTAGCGAAGGGAAGCAGTCACTACAACTTAACGTGCGTCCGGTTTCAAATTAATAATAGTTCTCAATTTGATAGCTTTTCTAGCATGAAATATGAATTATTCTTTAATTGATTCAATCATATAATTTAAGTTTCGCAAGCTCACCTTAAGGGTTATTGGTTAAAAGGTTATAGGGTTAGATTTGACTCTGTATAGAACTATACAGAATAGAAAATTCATATTATCCACATAACCCTTTAACCTAATAACCTTATAACCCTCAACTAACGCTTGCGAAAGTTGAATCATATAAATAATACACATCATGAAAAGATCATTTTTATTAGCAGCAGCCGTCCTAATGCTGGCGGTTGGCTTCCAGTCCTGTGGAGGCGGATCAAGCAGCAGTAGCAACAGCGGCAGTGAGTATTCCTCTTCAGAATCCCTTTCTCGGTATGCGGGGAAATGGGAGCTTTTCCAGGTTGGCAACGGCCCCGGCGAAAGCGCCACCTTCACGTTGAAGATAAGTTCCAACGGCAATGCCTCGATAAGCCATTACGCGCGTACCGGCTATACCGACACATGTCTGGAATCAGGCGACGGATATGCAGAACTTAACGGGGATGTACTCTTTGTGGAGATCACAAGCGGTAAGAGCCGCGGCACGACCCTGCGCCTGATTGCACGCGACGGCAGGATATATACCGCCGATGGCGAAGCCTTCTCAAAGCGATAAAGTCATTCGACTGTAAGTTGAGGATTATAAGGTTATAAGGTTAAAGGGTTATAAGAAAAATTCTAATTTTCTTCTGAAGTGCTCTTTACTACGACTAATATTACCCTATAACCTTTTAAACTCTAAACCTTAATTTGAGCTTGCGGAACTTAAATTAAAATGAAACTGAAACTTAGATAAATATGAAAACGATTAGCAAAGGATTGATATTGGCGATATCGCTTTTCCTTTGGATGTTTTGTCTGACATCCTGCGGATCAGGACATCCATGTCAGAAGGACTGGACAGGATCATATACCAGATATTCCGGAGATTATCCAATTCAGGAGCATTGGGACATATCTATCAACAGCGACGGGACCTGTTACGCAGTGAATACCGGTACTGGGTTTAAGAACTATACCCATGAGTATAACGGTACGTGGGTAGCCGTTTCCGACGATGTGATTGAGGTAAACATGAAGTCTGATCCATATACGGCGAAAGTGACTCGTTCAAATGACGAAGTCGATCATCAGGCAGGCAAAGCGCAGACCCGGTGGAAACGGGATCAGGTGTATAGGGATTCTTCCAAATCTACTTATAGAACCTCAAGCGAAAGCAAGACATTTTATATCAGAAGTGACGGCGCCACATCTGTCTTTGCAGATGGCCTTGACAACCCGCTTATGACCTGCAAATAGTAATCGTAACGATTTCAGTAGGGACGCACGGCTCGTGCGTCCGCCCATTCGGAAAATTTGCAGGAAAAAACTTGCATATTCCGCCTATAAATATTAACTTTGCGAATCTTCCAAAGCGGAATCATCACCCTGATGATTTCATGATGGAAGAAAGACATATGAAATAGGAAGCGTAATTTGCTTGCCAGAAATCTATCGCGAGTCTGCAGCAGATTGTGGCTCGCGCTCTTCTTTTTCATATGCCTTTTACTAACCTAAATCCACGCTTGCCTCCTGAGCCATAGGCACGAATTGTTTTTATGAAAACTACAAAACTGATCTTCTCAATCATATGTATGCTTACTATATGTGTTGCGGACTGTTTTTCAGAAAGAATTGTATATGCTGCAGTAGAACGGAACGCTGAATATCCCGGGGGTATGCCAGCTATGAGGGAGTTTCTGAGTGAAAACATCAGGAATCCTGAAAATGAGGCTAATGAAAACATTAAAGGCAGAGTGATTGTAAAGTTTATAGTTGAAGCAGACGGAAGCATCAGTAATCCTACTATCGTCAAAGGAATATCTTCCAGACATGATGTAGAAGCTTTGCGAGTTGTAAATTCGATGCCAAAATGGAATCCCGGCATGATGGATGGAAAGGCTGTAGCATCTTATTTTACGTTACCTGTCGATTTCAGACTTGCGTCCAACAATCCTGCTTCAAAGTCAAATAGGGCTGCTTCGAATTCATCCGATATAGTAGTATCGGACAAAGCAAAAGATGAGCCTCAGGGCATCCTAAAAGCTTTCGGCCTTAAGGGTAGAGTGAAGGAATTGACTTTTAGTGAGCAAGACTATGGGTGGTCATTATATTTTGATTTGAATGGAAATCTTCTTGATTATCCAAATTATCATGGTGAAAAAATCAGAGTGTGTGCTATTCCCTATTTTTTTACTTTTGATAATTGGAAATGGACACAAATGGATGATGGTCTCTCAATGTTTTATTATAAAATGTTGAAATATGATGAGAATAATCGGCCGATTCTTGCTGATGGATTTCTTGATAATTTCGAAGAAAAATTTGAGAAGAAAAATTTACGCATTTGGTACAGTGGCTCCGACGAAAAAGGTAACTATACTCATATTCACTTTGATAACAATGGGTTGACATATAAATCTGACTCAAAATCAGGAATTTATGAATTTGATACATATGATGTTTCAATTGAATATTGGCCAGAAGATGCCTCTGCCAAGGATATCCCGACAGAGCTTTCTGAGAATGAAGCTAT
>JAIDSM010000203.1 GCA_029061225.1 Muribaculaceae bacterium | reverse complement strand
TTTTCAATGACACAAAATAGTAAAGTGCCTGAAACTTCGGACACTTAAGAAAGCTATGCGCTTTATGGGACGTTTACCCTGAAAAGCTTGTCTCCCACGTCCGGCAAGGACGCACGGCTCGGACAATCCGGACATATCAAATTACAACTTGCAACAAATTTGCGTATCCGGAGAAAATTGCGTATATTTGCAAAAAATTGAGTGTCATGAATCAACAGAAATACCCAGTCGGCATACAGACCTTTTCAAAGATTATCAAGCAAGGTTATACATATGTCGACAAGACACAATACATCAAACCTCTCATAAGTCAGGGGCAGTATATCTTCCTGAGTCGTCCGCGACGCTTCGGGAAGAGTCTACTGCTGTCTACGCTCGAGGCCTACTTCGAAGGACATCGCGAACTCTTCAAGGGACTCGCAGCCGACTCCATGGATCTGGATTGGACTCCCTCTCCGGTGCTTCACTTCGATCTGAATACAGGTAAGTATGACGACCCGATGGGGCTTGAAAACAGGCTCCGCCTTCATCTTGAAAACCTTGAACGTAAATACAATATCTCCCCGCGTTTTGAAGACGACATGGCACTGCGTTTTGAGAGCCTCATAAGAAGCATTTTTGAAACCACAGGCCAAGAGGTAGTAATATTGATCGACGAATACGATAAGCCCCTGCTTGACATCGAGGAAAACAGGACGCTATTTGAACAGAACCAACGCATTCTCAAGAGCTTCTTCGGCAATCTTAAGAGTATGGACAGTTATATTCGCTTCGCTTTCATTACGGGTGTAGCCAGATTCAATAAGGTCAGTATATTCAGCGACTTAAACAACCTCGATGACATTTCACTTGAAGATTCCTTTGCAGATATCTGCGGATGGAATGAAAAGGAATTGATAGATAATTTCTCCCCCGGTATCCAGGCACTTGCTGACAAACGCAAGGAGGATTTCGCAACCACCCTGAACGAACTGCGTGACTATTATGACGGTTATCTATTTACAGAGGAAGGTTCGAGGCAATATAACCCATTCAGCATACTGAAGGCTCTTAAGAAGATGAGGATAGATCCGTATTGGTTCGACAGCGGAACCCCGACGTTCTTGGCGCGACGCATCAAGAATCTAAGGATTTTCCCACCCGCAATAAATGGACAGACATGCTCAAGGGATGAGCTTATTTCAATAGGACTCAACGACCGCAACCCCATACCATTAATGTTCCAGACAGGTTACCTGACAATCGGTAAACTCCTGGAGGAGAACTTCTACGAACTCCGTTTCCCCAACCGCGAGGTAGAGAAAGGTTTCTATCAGGAATTACTTCCTCTTTACGTTCCCGAAGTCAGCGATCCGTTCAGCCAATTCTATTTCTACAAGTTTCAGAAAAGTCTTATCGAAGGACATCCGGAAGACTTCATGAAACGTATTGCCACGCTTCTGAAGAATCTGCCATATGATGACAACAACGAGTCCACCTACCGCGCCGTCACATTCCTACTCGTCGTACTCAGTGGCACACCGGCTATCGCTGAGTGGCACAGCTACAAGGGTCGAAGCGACCTGGAGGTTTTCGCAGGTGGAAACGTCTATATCTTTGAATTCAAATACAACAAAAGCGTGGAGGAAGCAATTGAACAGATCCATTCCCGCGACTACATCGGGAAATACGAGCTTGACTCCCGCAAGATCTATCTCATAGCCGCCAATTACGTATCGAAAGAAGAAAACCGAGGTTTGGAATACGAAATTGAAAGCCTTAGATTATAGACTGCACGAACGTATTTAACAAAACTTTGTAAAAAATTTGAATATATCAAAAAATTTAGTAATTTTGCATCCCAAAGATACCTAAGTATCCGGTGACTGTGTGTGGACGCACGAGCCGTACGTCCCTACATTACCAAAACAATTGAACTGACCGTATAAATTAACCCAAATATCAACCTAAAATCATTTTTCTTCATGAAAAAAATTTACTTTATGGCATTGGCATCGCTGCTTTGCGCTGCAACCAATGTCCGTGCAGAAGAGGGAACAACCAGCGTTCCCGTGAAGATGACCTACGTCAATATGGATGAACCTTCCCAGTCTTACGGTGAAATCGCAGAAGGCGAAGTTGCAAAGTCCGGCTTTAACAAGATCGTCAGCAGTGGAAGAGGTGACGTTGTAGATTTCGGCAATACCGGCTGGGGCGTCAACTATATCACCTATCTTCAGGTAAACGCATCGGCAATAAAAGGAAACATCAAGTCTGCTACTCTTACATTCGAGGCTTCCGGCTCGACTGACAGCAAGCGCACGACCGGATGGGGAGTCGGCTACAACAGTTCTACCTGGTCAAGCACTATGACCTACGACACCGCCACAAGGGGCATCATCATATTGGGAGATGTAAAGTGGACTACTACAAAATCTGCCGAAACATTCGAAGAATTTTCATTCGACATAGCTGAGGCTCTCAAAAAAGCCGATAGGGGAATCGCAACCATCCTCGTATATGAGACAGCAGCGGCAGGCGGCTACATCAAGAATCCCAAAGTTGAAGTAGAATGGACAACCGATGCAACTTACGACATCACTTTCACTGAAACCAACGGTATCGCCGCTACAGTGACTATGGATGGCAAAGACGTGACTAAGGGAATCTCTCTCGCAGACGGTACATATTCTTACACTGCAACTGCAACCGGCTACCAGGATTACAAAGGTGAATTCACAGTGGCAGGAGCCAACCTGAATGTTGAATTCACAATGTCTCCGAAAGCAAGCTGGAACTATACTGTAAAGAACAATGTAAATGACGAAGTCAAGACAGGCACTTGCCTTGAAGGACTGAGCGCAACTGTTCCTTACAGCCGCTACATCCTTGCTTCCGACGGCACAGTATGGATGAAAGACGCCACCAACAAGGAATACAACTACACTTTCACTCCCGATGTAGACAACTACGAGACTACATTGGAATACTCCGCTACTGAAATTACAGATGGTATCTACTTCGTTGAAGGTGAGGATATCAAAGGCATGACAGTAGCTACCGGATCAAATGCCAACATCCGTTGCTCAAACTCAGCTGGCGGTTTTGCAGAGGAAGCTGTTGAAGTCTATACACTCAAGCCCGGTACTTACGTAGTGAGAATGGGTGTCTGGGGCAATGGCGGCGAGACATTCACAGTGAAGGCCGGTGAAGAGACCGTATGTACGGCTGCTACCCAGGGATGGTGGTTTGAGGAAGTTGGAACTGAATTTACTCTAACCGCTGAAACAACCCTGACGTTCGAAGGCGCGACATCCAGCAGACCTCTTGACTACATCCTCATCACTGGCACTGTCAATGGTGGCGGTTCTGCAGTGAATGCTGTTGAGGCAGCCAACGCAGAAGGCAAGTGGTATAATCTCCAGGGTGTTCAGATCGCCGCTCCCACCCAGGCCGGCCTCTACATCCACAACGGTAAGAAGGTCATCGTGAAGTAAATCATAATTGACGGTAGGGACGCACGGCTCGTGCATCCGCTCGAATCACGATAAATTAGAAGGACGCACCTAACCGTGCGTCCTTTTTTGCAATTCAGAATGAACGCTAATCCCCAAATTCCATATGAATTTGGGGATTATAATCACTAAAATCATATGAAATTTGGGGATTAGAAAAATTTAGTCTATTATTAGATGCAATTATATAATCCTATTTTTTATAATTTTAACTAAAAATATGTTGCGGTTTTAATTAAATTATCGTAATTTTGCATTTTACAGCAACCTAACCGCTGAAAGCTAAAACGGACAACCCCGAGTACCTGTCAAGAAGAGACGCATAGCTCATGCGTCAGCGTGCGTAGGAACCGAGTCTTTGTCTTAGCCATCACATCGCCTGAACCGGACGCACGGGCCGTGCGTCCCTACCAATACTGACCGCTAAAAAAGCTGAAAGCGTATAAGCAAATACTAATAACTAACATATCAAGCTTGACATTATGAACAAAAAGACCCTACTCGCCTTGGGAATGACCCTTGCCATCGCTCCGACGATGACAGCCCAGCGAGTCACCGATGCGCTCGGACGTGGCCTCGTGGCCATGAAGACCGATGCCGGAGTATTCTGTTCATGGCGCATTAACGCCAACGAATGGGATGACGGCACGCTCTTCAACATCTACCGGGGCTCAACAAAACTCAACAGCACTCCCCTATCAGTCTCCAACTTCACCGACACCTCCGGCTCTACGGACGCCACCTACACAATCCGTCCGGTTGTCAATGGCGTTGAAGCAGACGCCTGCGCGCCGGTTAAAGTATGGGAGAAGAACTACACTATCATAAAGCCTCAGCATGCTCCCGAGATAAAGGCCGGACTCGTGCCTAACGACGCTACGGCTGCCGATGTCGACGGCGACGGTGAACTTGAGATCATCATGAAGTATGACAATCAAGCTCCCAGCTATGGTAAAGGCGACAACGGAATCTTCACTGTTGTGGAATGCCTTGAGATGGACGGCAGCGTGAAATGGTGGATCAATTTCGGTCCTAACATCGGTGATTTCCAAAACAATGAGATCAACATAATCGCTACAGACTGGGACGGCGACGGCAAAGCGGAAGTAGTTTTCCGTGCAGCTGACGGCACCGTAATCCATCAAGCCGACGGAAGCACCTTTACGGTAGGCGATGCTTCTATTAATTACCGTGGCACAGGCGACGGTTTCCCTTCCGGTCAGTGGTTCATGCACTGGGGCAAGGAATATCTCATCTATGCAAACGGCGAGACATGCAAGCCCTACGAATGCATCGACTATCCTCTAATGCGTGTGGAACCGCAAAACAATCCACAAGGTCTGCTTGAAGGCGGAGCCTACGACTCTCTCGTCAACAATGAATGGGGCGACGGCTACGGTCACCGCTCCTCCAAATATTTCTTCGGCGCCCCCTACCTCGACGGCAGAAAGCCGAGCCTCTTCCTCGCCCGAGGCATCTACACCAAGCATAAGATGATCGCCTACGATATAGATCCGGAGACCCACAAGCTCGTGGAACGCTGGCGTTGGAACAGCTTCGGCTGGCCATGGGAGGGTCAAGGCTACCACAACTTCGGAATCGCTGACGTCGACTGGGACGGCCGCGACGAGATCGTATACGGCTCGATGGTGATCGACGACAACGGCAACGGACTATCCACCACAGGTCTCGGCCATGGCGACGCCCAGCACTGCGGCGACTTTGACCCCTATACCCACGGACAGGAGATCTTCGCCTGCAACGAGGACAGCCCCAATAACAATTACCGCGACGCCACTACCTCTAAAATCTACTACCGCACGACCGGGGGAAACGATGACGGACGCTCCAACATGGGCAACTTCATCGATGAATATCCCGGCGCCGAAGGTCTGTCATCGCGTGATGGAGCACTCGTAGGCGGCGCGTCACACAAGGCTATCGAGGGCGACAGCAAAAACACCGTCTCCATCACACAGAACTTCCGAGTATACTGGGACGGTGACCTCTGCGATGAATCGTTTGACTACAACAGCGGCAAGAACACACAGGGCGCGATCTATAAGGCCAAGGGAGGTAAGATCGCTGTCCTTGAAGGAAGCAAGACCAACAACGACACCAAAGGCACTCCATGCTTCCAGGGAGACATCCTCGGCGACTGGCGTGAGGAATACATCATGCGCGACGGCGACAACAACATCCGTATCTTCTCGACAGATTTCCCGACAGAGCACCGCATCTACTCGCTTTGGTATGACCATCAGTACCGCAACGCGATGAACTGGCAGATGTGCGGCTACAATCAGCCTCCTCACATCAGCTTCTGGCTCAGCGTATTCGAGGATATAACCGTTCCACCTGCACCGCTGACAATGACAGGAAGGACCGAAGTGGCAAACAACGGCTCGATCGACGCATCGCTCAACGGCAAGCACGTGATAGTATGCGAGACAAACGACATGACACTTTCGGCGGCTGATGGAGTCGCTCCATCTGTACTGACCGTCAACACTCCGACATGGGTGGAAGGTCATAACAACAATAACTATATCACCACCCAGACCTTCACGCATACAATATCCTCCGGCACCTTCGGCGGAGATATGAAACTCATCAAGCAGGGCGACGGAAAGCTCGTTTTGCCAGCAGGCAACCATCCCTACAGCGGTAAGACCGAAGTATGGGCAGGTACACTCGCCCTCGACGGCGAACTGACCAACAGCCCGGTATGGCTCAACCGCTTCGGCATGATCGAGACTAACAGCCTCAATCTTCCGAAAGGGCTCGACATGCACTACGCATCAGTGCTCAAGCTCGGTACCGACTCTCAGGCCGGAACTCTCTCGACAGGCGACCTGAAACTCGGTTTCGGAGCTATCGTGGAGATCGACGCTTTCGCCGACCAGACCATGGACCGAGTGAACGCCTCTAAACTGACCATCGAGAAGAAAGACTGGACCAACGGTCCTGAATACCTACAGCCGATCGTCCGCTTCACCGCACATCCGGAGGCAGACGCCGCTACACTCCCTCAGGGCCGTTATCTCATCGGCGAGATCGGTGAAATCAATGGAAACCTTGACGACCTCATCCTGCTCGGCATCGAGAACATGAAGAAGGAACTCGTCTATGAAGACGGAAAACTCTATGTAGATCTTTCAGCATATGTAGCCGGTACCAAGACATGGGCCGGCATCGAGGATGGCATCTGGGATCTTGGAGCTTCGGTGGCTTTCACTAACGTTGAGAACGGTGAGAACGAAGTGTTCGTGCCGGGCGACCACGTCATTTTCGATGACTCCGCCGCAAATACCGACGTAATGATCTCCGGACGTCTCCAGCCTGAAAGCGTGACCTTCAGGAACAATGAGAAAGACTACACTCTTTCCGGTGAAGGCCAGATAGTAGGCGACACCAAGCTCGTCAAGGAAGGCAGTGGCAACCTCACTATCAGCAACATCAACAGCTACACCGGAGGCACCGACATCAAAGCCGGCAAGCTGACCGCCGGTGTCTTCTCAAACACTATCGGCAACGACCTCGGCGCTCTTTCCGATGTCAACACCCGCATCAACATCAGCAACGGCGCCACACTCGCGGTCAATGCAAGCGGAACCCTCGGCCAGAAGATTTCGATGCTCAGCGGCCACGCGGTGATTGAGGTCAACGAAGGCGTGACACTCACTGTAAGCAACGGCATATCAGCGGGCGGTCTCGGCCAGACACTTTACAAGCGTGGCAAGGGAACCCTGAATCTCGGCATCGGCAACACGATGAACAAGTTCGTCATTGAGGAGGGCGCAGTCAACGCTTCCGAATCAGGAGATCAGGTGTCGCTTCCCAAGACGGTTGAATTCATCAAGGGAGCTCTTTATGATCCCAACACCCAGGGTTCGTACAGCACCAACTCCATCAACTTTGTGGTGGATGAAGGCAACAGCGGCTCACTCTACTGCGACCCGCGCAGCAACTACAAGGGAACCCTTACCGGAAAGGGTTCGTTCACGGTCTACGCAGCAGGAGTCCGCAACTATCTGCAGGGCAACTGGTCGGCATTCGAAGGCGACCTCACGGCTGCCTGCATGAAGCGCGCTACCTACGATCCCGACTTCCTATGGGACAACGATTTCGGAATGCCCAAGGCAACCCTCAATGTGCTCAACGGAGTTTCCTTCAACGCCGGAAGCCACAACCTCGCTTTCGGCAACATCAAGGGCATGGGAACCATCAACACGACCGGCAGCATCACTGTCGGCAACGACAACACATCGATCAACTATCCCGGCTCTTTCGCAGGAGATCCCGCATTTGTCAAGACAGGAGCATGCGACCTCTACATGGGACGCAAGATGACAGGAATCAGAAGTGTTACGGCCAACGATGGAACTGTCTCGCTCCAGGCATCCAAGACTCCTTACAATACCCAGTATCTCGATGCTCCCTTGACCATCGAGGGCAATGCAAAACTTCGCGGCCGCGGCGCGGTCGCCAACCTTAACGTACTCGAAGGTGGAACTGTTGAACCGGGAACCTATTCAGATTCCAGCCCACACCACTACGGACCGATCTTCGCTACCGGCAACGTCAACATCGCGCAGGGCGGCACACTCAGCCTCTACCTCCGCGTGGCAGGGAAGAGCAACGACTGCTCCTATCTCAACGTCAAAGGCATGTTGAAGATCGACGGAGATGTGAAGGTCACCATGAATCCTGATTATGTCCCGGCAGCAGGCGACCAGTTCCAGCTTTGGATCACCGGTAGCTTCGCTGGCACTCCCAACATCATTCTTCCGGAACTTCCCGCAGGACTGGCATGGGACTTCTCAGGACTTAAGGACGCCACCGGTATCCTTAAGGTAGTAGCCGGTGATGCCGTAAGCATGATCAGCGCGGGCGAACCGGTAGTATGCAAGGTATACGACACTGCCGGCATCTACATCGGATCGTTCGAGACCACCAAGGCCGAAGCTGCGGCAGCCGCCAAGCGTCAGTTCCGTCTCCGCTCAGGCCTCTACATGCTCCGCCTCCAGTCAGCAACCGCCACCGAAACGATCAAGATCAATTATTAATTGACCCAGTAGGGACGCACGGCTCGTGCGTCACTACTTAACATCTCAAAAAATTACGCATAATAATTTGCCTTTTCAAATTATTATGCGTAATTTTGTCTTCATACCAATAATTTAATAACCATGGCAAACGACCTCCCCCACCGAAAATCATCTCGAGCGTCTTTCTATGAATAGGTGTAGTCATAGGGGGAATGAAGAGAGCAGTGACAATGTATGCAAGAAGAAACTGTCAACAATTCGGATGGCAGACTCGTTATCATGACCATAAGATAAGAAATATCAGGGATGGTCAAAGGATATGGGAATATATTGAAAACAATGTTCAGAAATGGCAAGAGGACTGCTTCAATCTTTATGACCGTAATCCTGATTCGTTCGGTGTAATGGGCAAAAAGTAGGGACGCACGGCTCGTGCGTCCACTCGCAGCACGGCCCAGGTGACATCTCAATGCCGACACCGGACGCACGAGCCGTGCGTCCCTACCAAACATCTCAAAAAAATTTGCATTATCCTGATTTTTTTTGTATTTTTGTGCAAATTGCGCAAAAAGCATAATTATGGCCGATATCGACAACAACGACGACAAAATCATCGAAGAGGATAACCTTAACTTCGAAAACCAAAATACTACAGAGAATCCAACGACTGAGCAACTCATCGAAAGCGGCGAAGCCGGAATCGTGGAGACTCCCGAAGACTTAGTCCTCGAGGAGGAGGCCGCCGCGGACATCCCGCAGGAGGCCGCTCCCACCTACCGCATACCCGGAGCTTCCGACAAGAAGCACCAGCTCTCCGGCATGTTCAAGAACTGGTATCTTGAATATGCCAGCTACGTAATCCTTGAACGTGCAGTGCCCCACATCGAGGATGGTCTCAAACCCGTGCAGCGTCGTATCCTGCACACGATGGAGACACTCGACGACGGACGCTTCAACAAGGTGGCCAACATAGTGGGTAGCACCATGAGCTACCACCCTCACGGCGACGCCTCGATCGGCGACGCCCTCGTGCAGCTCGGCCAGAAGGAGATGCTGATCGATACCCAGGGAAACTGGGGCAACATACTGACAGGCGACTCAGCGGCTGCACCGCGATATATCGAGGCGCGCCTCAGTGAGCTCGCCCTCGAGATACTCTTCTCTCCGAAGATCACCGAGTGGCAGCCGAGCTACGACGGACGCAAGAAGGAACCGGTGACGCTCCCCGCCAAGTTTCCGCTCCTACTCGCCCAGGGCGTGGAGGGAATCGCCGTGGGCCTCAACAGCAAGATACTGCCGCACAACTTCAACGAGATAGCCGAAGCCGCCATAGCCTACCTCCAGGGTAAACCCTTCTCCCTCTACCCCGACTTCCAGACCGGTGGACTCATGGACGTGTCGCGCTACAACGACGGTGCGCGCGGCGGCCAGATAAAGGTGCGAGCGAAGATAGAGAAGATCGACAACAAGACTCTCGCCATCCGCGAGATACCTTTCGGCAAGACCACCGCTACCCTCATCGATACCATCCTGAAGGCGATGGAAAAGGGGAAGATAAAGGTGCGCAAGGTCGACGACAACACCTCTGCCAACGCCGAGATTGTCGTGTATCTTGCCCCAGGCGCGTCAAGCGACAAGACCATCGACGCGCTTTACAGCTTCACCGACTGCGAGGTGTCGATATCTCCCAACTGTTGCGTGATCTGGGACAAGAAGCCCCGCTTCCTCACTGTCAGCGATGTGCTCCGGTTCTCGGTAGACCGCACTCAGGCCATCCTGCACCGCGAACTTGAGATAAAGCTCGGCGAGGCTCTCGAGAGCCAGCTCTTCGCAAGCCTTGAGAAGATCTTCATCGAGGAGCGGATGTATAAGGACGAGAAGATAGAGCGTGCCGCCGATATGGACGCCGCGCTCGGCCGTCTCTCGGAACTATTCGAGCCATACAAGGCATCATTCTTCCGCGAGATAACACGCGACGACTATATGCGCCTATGGGAGATCAAGATGGGACGCATACTGAAGTTCAACTCCGAGAAAGCCGACGAAAAGATAGCTCTTCTCGACCGCCAGATAGCAGAACTGCGCAAAGACCTCGAGCAGATAGTAGACTATACCATCCGCTGGTATCAGCACCTCAAGGAGAAGTACGGCCATGCCTTCCCGCGTCGCACCGTCATCAGGGGTTTCGACTCGATCGTGGCTACTAAGGTAGCGGAGGCCAACAAGCGTCTCTACTACGACAAGGAGGGTGGCTTCATCGGCACCGGTCTCAAGGACGCTGAGTTCAAGTTCACATGCTCCGACATCGACGACGTGCTGATCGTCTACCGCGACGGCACCTACAAGATTTCGAAGGTGCAGGAGAAACTATATGTCGGAAAGAAGGTGATCCATGTGGGACTTTTCAAGAAAAACGACAAGCGCACTATCTACAACGTCATCTATCGCAACGGCAAGGGAGGCATCTACTATAAGAAACGCTTCTTCATAACCGGCCTGACGCGCGACAAGGAGTACAACATGACGAAGGGTGAGCCCGGCAGCCGTATCGAATGGATGACCGTCAATCCCAACGGGGAGGCGGAGACAGTGAAGGTGCTACTTAAGGATGATCCGGGACCCGACGGACGGCGTCCGCGCAACCGCGAGGTGATGTGTGATTTCGCCGCGCTCGACATTAAGGGGAAGGAATCGCTCGGAAACCTCGTGACGAAGTTTACCATACAGTCGGTGACACTCGACAAGAAAGGCACTTCCACGCTTGGAGGTCGCGATGTCTGGTTTGACCGCGACGTGTTGCGTCTCAACTACGACGGTCGAGGCGACTACCTCGGATCGTTCCTCGGAGAGGATCTGGTGCTTGTCATCACGAAAGACGGCGAGTTCTACACCACCAGTTTCTCGGAAGAGAACCATTATGAGGACAATATCCTCCGGATTGAGAAATACATCAAGGGGAAGGTATGGACGCTGGCTCTCAACGACGCGGAACTCGGCTATCCCTACCTGAAGCGTTTTGAGTTCGAACCCTCGAGAAATCCGCAGCGTTTCGTAGGCAACGGTCCGGAATCAAGCATGATACTCCTTACGGATACCCCCTATCCGCGTCTGCAGGTGACTTTCGGAGGTAATGACTCCGTACGCCCGGCGATGGAGATAGAGGCCGAGGAATTCATAGCCGTAAAGGGATTCAAGGCCAAGGGAAAAAGGATCACGACATACCAGCTCGGCGAGATCACCGAGCTGGAACCACTGCGCCAGCCCGAACCGGAACAGCCCGCGCAGACCGAGACCATTGCCGAAGACACAGACGAAGACACCGACCAGCCGGAAGAACCCGCAGGTCCGACGATAATCGAAGGTACCCTCTTCGAATTCAATGATTAAATTATTCAACTTTCGCTTACGCGAAAGTTGAGGGTTATAAGGTTATAGGGTTAAAGGGTTATGTTCTGCTTGGCAAAAAACTGATTGTTTCTTAAGACTCAAGACTTAAGACTCAAGACTTAAGACTCAAGACTTAAACTAATCGCTGATTGCCTTACGCTTCTTAAGACTTAAGACTCAAGACTCAAGACTGAATACTTATTATGAATAAACTGAATATACTTCCCATAATCGCCTCATTCCTGCTTCTGACAGGAATTGCCGTCTCATGCGTCGACGAAGACCGTATCCCGGTCTCAGACCCTGTCGGCAACTTCGACATGCTATGGCGGACAATAGACAACCACTACTGCTTCTTCCGCGAGAAGGGAATCGACTGGGATTCAGTCTATATGAAATACCGTCCCCTCGTAAAGGACGACACGCAGTATCTCGAGCTTTTCAGCATCTGCGCCGCGATGCTCGACGAACTGAAGGACGGCCATGTCAACCTGATATCGTCGTTCAATACGTCTTACTATCGTAAATGGTGGAGCGACTATCCGCAGGATTTCCGCCTGCGCACCATACAGGAGAACTATCTCGACTTCAACTATCTCTCGACATCCGGTATCTCCTACAAGATGCTTCCCGACACCATCGGATACATGTATTATCCCTCGTTCGCCTACGATATCGGCAACCTGAACCTCGACTATATCCTCGCGATTCTCTACCAAAGCAAGGGACTCATCATAGACATCCGGGACAACGGCGGCGGTAACCTCACCAACATCAAGACGCTCGTGAGCCGCCTTATCGACCATAAGGTGTCGGGAGGATCGATACGCCACAAGACGGGACCCGGACATGACGACTTCTCAGAGCCTTACGAGATTTTCTACGAACCGTGCGACACCAACCAACGTATCGCGTACCTCAACAAACCGGTGGCCGTGCTCACTAACCGCAGCTGTTTCAGCGCGGCGAATGACTTTGTCTCCGTCATGAAGTCGCTGCCCAACGTGAGCATCATCGGTGCCCGTACCGGGGGTGGTGGCGGACTCCCCTTCAATTCGGAGATGCCGATAGGATGGGGGGTACGTTTTTCAGCGAGTCCAATGACGTCGCCGGGAGGCGGCATCACGGAGTTTGGTATTGACCCTTCCCCCGGCTGCGAAGTCCACGCGCCAGACTCCCTGCTTATCCAGGGCATCGATCCCATCCTCGACTTTGCCATCGCTAAGATACTGAATGAGTTGTAAGTTGGACGTTTGACGTTGGACTCGACCTTAAGACTGAAGACTCAAGACTCAAGACTTAAGACTTAAGACTCAAGACTTAAGACTTAAGACTCAAGACTTAAGACTTAAGACTCAAGACTTAAGACTCAAGACTCAAGACTGAAGACTCAAGACTCAAGACTAATTTGCATATCCCGGGAATTTTGTGTATATTTGCAAAAAAATGAGGATTATGGACCAACTGAGATACCCCGTGGGAATGCAGACCTTCTCGAAGATCATTGAGGAGGGTTATGTATATGTCGATAAGACACACTATATAAAACCCCTGCTCAGCCAGGGACAGTTCATCTTCCTGAGCCGCCCCAGACGGTTCGGAAAGAGCCTCCTGCTGTCGACTCTCGAGGCTTACTTCGAGGGACGACGAGACCTCTTCAAGGGACTCGCCGCAGACACCGACGGCCTCGACTGGACACCTTCTCCCGTCCTGCATTTCGACTTCAACGCCGAGAACTTCAGCCTCGAGAATGGGCTGGAACTCCTTCTTGACTCATACCTGAGGAGACATGAACGAATTTATGGAAAAAATACAGAAGACGCTTCTCTATCCCAACGCTTCAAGAATGTGATAGAAGCGGCTTATCTAAAGACAGGCCGGAAGGTCGTGATCCTAATTGATGAATACAACAAGCCGTTGCTTGATATCGAGGAATACAAGGATCTTTTTGAGAAGAACCAGCGCATTCTCAAGAGTTTCTTCGGCGACCTCAAGAGCATGGACCGATACATCCGCTTCGCCTTCATAACCGGCGTCGCACGCTTCAGCAAGGTCAGCATCTTCAGCGACCTCAACAATCTCAACGACATATCCCTCGTCGATGAGTACGCCGACATATGCGGATGGAGCGAGAAGGAGCTGACAGACTATTTCACACCCGGTATCAGGACGCTCGCCGAAAAAAGGAAGGAGGACTTCGACACGACCCTCAGGGAACTGCGTGGCTACTATGACGGATACATGTTCACAGACGAGGGGTCGCGCCTCTACAACCCGTACAGCATACTGAAGGCCCTGACAAACAAGAGGATCGACCCCTATTGGTTCGACAGCGGAACGCCTACCTTTCTGGCGCGCCGGATAAAGAACATGAGGATATTTCCCCCTGACATCAACGGAAAGACATGCTCAAGGAAGGAGCTCATCGCCGTAGGACTCAACGACCGCAAGCCCATCCCCCTGATGTTCCAGACCGGATACCTGACTATCGGCGATTATATTCCCGAGACTAACCGCTACCGCCTGAGGTTTCCGAATCAGGAGGTGGAGTCGGGATTCTACGAGGAACTGCTTCAGGTCTTTCTCCCGGACACTTACGATCCGTTCAGTCCGTTCAGCTTCGCACTGTTTCAGGAGGACCTGATGGAAGGTCGTCCCGAAGACTTCATGAAGCGTCTCGCCACTCTGCTCAAGGCCATGCCTTATGATGACCATCACGAGTCGACCTACAGGGCCGTCACATTCCTGATCGCCGTGCTCTCCGGCACTCCGGCCCTCGCCGAGCACCACGGCTACAAGGGGCGCAGCGACCTCGAGGTATTCACGAGGAGATTCATCTACGTCTTCGAGTTCAAGTATGACAGGAGCGTCAGCGAGGCCATGGAACAGATCCGCTCGCGCGACTATGCCGGACGCTACGCCCTCGATTCCCGTCCAGTATACCTCATAGGAGCCAACTTCAACGAGAGTAAGAAGGAGCGGGGACTCGAATACGAGATCGAAAGGATTAAGAGTTAAGGGTTGCTCTCGCTCCGCTCGCACACCGATAAAAATTCTCCTCTGCGCCAATCTGCCAGTTCCACTTAGCAGTCACGGTAAAAAAAGTTTTGCCGTCAGGGTCTGAGATAGTCGACGAGCATGCTCGTCCCCTCTTAAAACTTAAAACTTACAACTGACCGCTGATAGCTCATCTCTTAAGACTGAAGACTTAAGACTGAAGCGTAGATTCTAACTGCAAGTGCAAAATTAAGCAATAAATTTGAAAAATTCAGCGACCGGGGTGGAAAAATCAAGTTT
>JAIDSM010000202.1 GCA_029061225.1 Muribaculaceae bacterium | reverse complement strand
CTTTAAGCCAGACCATGTGAGATATTAAGGGAGGAGGCAATATCTCCGTAAGATGTAATTTCAGTTATCCGAGGATATCTGAATGAGGATTATAACAGTTTTATTCATTATCCCTAACAAAGATTTTCTTACCATCTTGGATTATGATTGTTCCGTGTTGTGGGTTTTTGACTTTACGACCTGATAGGTCATAAATCATCCCTGTGGTAGCCTTATTATCAGCATGAATAACTTCAACACTTGCAGAATTATTATCGGGATTATACGCCAACACTCCCTGACGGGTATATAAGTAAATTTTGCCGTTAAACATCACTGACTCATTTATCCAGAATTCCCTATTTTCAAATTTATCACTTCTTGCGATACATTTCCAGCTATATCCATTGTCTGATGATTTGAAAATACAGAGTTCTTCATTTACACTTATGCAGCCAACCGCATAAACATCATTATTGTTTCTTTCGTCAAACATAATATTGTAGGCATAACCTATACTTGTGGCAGGGTCCAAACTATCTTGTCGATAAACACAATGCCATGTCTTGCCACAGTCATTGGATTCAAAAATACATCCCTCTCCGGAATAAAGGATATGGTCGGAATCTTTAGAGTCAAATGCGAGATGGTGACATGAGTTATCACCCATCCGGTCAGGATTTATGATTTCCCAGTTATCACCATTATCTGCACTTCTGAGAATCTGTGAATTAAAATTATCACCCTCGGATGTATAAAACAATACATTGTTTTGTGTGGGATGCCATCCCAAAAATTGATGCTTATTATAAGCGTAAAGATATTCAAACTTAAAATCCCATGAAGTGCCGAAGTCTTCCGAAATCCAGATGCCGGGATAGGCAGCAACCATCAGAACACATGGATCAGTCGGATGCTGGGCTATCCGCATGATATATGAAAGGAATTGATCATAAAGAAGGTATCCCATTTCCTCATCCATGATATTTTCCCAATCATCTTGGTTGCGTTTGAGTCTTATCAACTCAGCAACAGCTTCTGCTTCATGACCTTTCTGATCAGTAGGTACTATTATCGCCACGATTTCATCTCTACAGACTTTGAAATCAAGTACATTAATATTTTCTAACCCCCAACAGCTCCACGAGTTATCAGCTTCTGAATATTTGTAAATACCCTTCTCAGTCGCTGCGTAAAGTTCATTATCAATAATTTCAAGACGACACACTCCATCACCAGACCCTGTAATTCCGGCAGGAAAATTTGTACTCTCAAAAATACCGAGAACAGTCCCCTGTGAAAACAAATAGCCACAGATTAATGTCACGACAAACAATATTTGCTTCATAGTACAATCTTTTTTGAGCTTTCGCCACGTTTTTCTTTTACGATTCCGGAAGCAGGTCGAGAATTGAGCCTTTTTCCAGTCAGGTCATAATATATAGTCGGTTGAATATTATCGAACACAGCAGGCTCCATTCCTGAAGTCCCATCTATATCCCAGTAAACAATATCCTTATAATCGTAAATCCATATCTTGCCATCGAAAAGCGCGGCATCGTAGATGAAGTTAAATTCCTCGTCAAAATCGTATGTCATGCATTGCTGCCACGTCTTTCCTTTGTCGGTGGATCTAACAACATTGCGAGCCGTGCCTCCGTTAGCGTGTCCAACTGCATATACGGTTGAATTAGTGGTGTCTTTCGGATCATATATAATGTTATAAGCATAGCCAAGAATAGGGTTATCGTTATTGTGGTCTTCAAACACGGTCATCCATGATTCACCACAATCAAAAGATTCATAAATCTTGTATTCTCCGCTGATCAACAAATGATTTGCATCATCAGGATCAAAGGCTATATAGTGGCAACTGCTCTCACTGTAAGGATCCGGTTCAAACGATTCCCATGTCATACCGCCGTCTGTGCTTCGATAAACTATTCCGACAAAAAACGCTGATTCAGAGGTCAGATACATAATTTCGGGATGCTGCGGATGCCAGCCTAAGAACGAGTGTTGATTATATGTGGCACGGTAATCTGAAATTTTCTCCCATGTTTCTCCGAAGTCTTTTGATTGGAAAATACCGCCTTGTCCCATTACCATAACTCGTTCCCTATATCCGGGATGCTGTGCTATTGCAGAAAGACCGGTTAAAATCTCACCGTGATAGATATATTCCATTTTTGGGGGAGTAATGTCAACAAAAGATGAACCTGTAACCTTTCCTTTTACCAATCGTGCTATGTCACGCATATCCGTACCGGGAATCTGTGAATATTCCTCAGGTATAATGACAGCGATTATGTCTTCGTCATATATTCGGAAGTCAATGACATTCATCCCTTGCATGGCGAACGGCTCCCATGACGCAGTATTTCCCTTGCTATGACGTTTTATACCATCGGGACCAGGAGCATAAAGCATATTGTCTATGACCTGAAGTCTTGGACAACCTGTGTTTTCGTTTTCACCGAACCCAGATGATATTATTTGAGGATTTTTTTTGGTGAGAGCCATAACGTCATTTGCGCTCACAAGCAAAATAATCCACAATAAGAAGTTGCAGTTGCATCGGATACTCATACCCACGCTATTTGATTATTATTTTTTGAGTCACTAATGTAAGTCCTTTGTCGGAGTAGGAAACAATGTAGATACCACTGGAAAGAGTCGGTAATTGGCAGATACCTTCAGTAACAGGCTCTGAAAATATAACACGTCCAGATAGGTCGCACATGGTCATCAATCCTTCAGGACAATCTCCAATAATGTGGATTTTACCATCCATATATGAAAGTGCTATAGTATTACTGTCTGATATGACGTTATCAATTCCAGCTTCTTTTGGATTGACTACCGCGCGGATGTTCAGTCCGGCGGCTTTTCTTGATTTAGCTCCTGTGAATCCACTCAAATCAACCAATAAAGATTTTGCATAGTTGCTTGGGTCAATAGGTCTGCCGTTATAACCAAAGTCTGGTTCTTCGACACCTGTCCAATAAGCGCCATCGGTATTGTGGAACGGATCCTCTTCACCATTCCATAAACCAAATCCGCATACAGGCAAGAATATGCTGTGTTCATTGGGACCATATATCCTTACACCACGAACTCCATTTTCTTCAGATAATCCATTGTTCCAGCACAACATCCGTAACTCGTAGCGTTCCTGCTCGTTGGGAAGCCTCCATCCGCTGCCCCATTGATGTCGTGCCGCATCATATTCGGTGCCGCTGATGTCCGTGCCTATATTTTCAAGCACAACCCATGACCCATTGTTAGGATCCAACTCATACCCTTCAAAGAACTCGTAACTTTCCCAAGAGAAATCCTCGTGCGACTCCACTTCTCCCCATGCGAAGTACTGTCCCTTTTCATAGGGGGAAGTTGCTCCTACATTGTAGGTTGCCCATAACGTGCCACTGGGGAGGCCGAGATCAACATACTCATGCCCTCCGATGATTCCGTCCGGCTCACTCGGTGCGGGCGGTTGAGGTGTGTCGGCAAATACATTAGTTGGCAATCCAAACGTAAGAGCCACCATAGATATGATGATATTTCTATTCATAATTATTACGGGTATCTCGTTGGCCCGAGAGACATTAATTTTTAATTGAAAACGTGAGCCAACTATATTTATCCAATCTACTATAAAGGATAAACATAACGTTTCCTGATAATTTGAATTATCATCGACATTTCAATTACAAAATTACTTAACTCTCACCATACTCCCTGTACACTAAAGTGTACAATTACAGTTCTGGGGTGCATTTGTACACAAAAGTGTACAGTGGTTTTTATAGACAAGCACTAATTTTGTATCAAACTATCTGATTTATGGAAATACAAGGAGGACTGTCTGAAGAACTGAAAGAGAAAATCGCAGAAACAAAAGTTGCCATCATCGGCAACAAAGCGGTTGATTTGATAGAATTCGCTATAAAACGAATGGGCTTTAGAGATACTGTTATCTCAACAGAGTATTCAAATTTGCCGGAATGTGATGTTGTAATCTGTACTTCGACAACAAAAGATGACTATAAGAATGTGCTGATACATTACAAAGCATCAGGCGTTTCAGTTATCGGTGCCTTCAATTTCGGTATCGGTGCTTGCGTCTCGGTGTTTGATCCAGCGTCATCACCTCCTCATTTTATCGAGGATAAGTATGGAGACAATGTAGTGGAGTCCATGCTGAAATATACAGACGGATACAGCAAATTCTGGTTAATATCAGAAAACGGCTGGGTAGAATATGCGAATAAATGGATGGAGGCAGAGGAACTATGCGTCTCAATAGGTGAGAATACCATGACGGCAATGGCGGCACATCTGCTTATCGCTGTTGTAGCAGGAAACAAGGTCAAGACCTATCCGAAGTTCTACCTCTCGACAATAGCAAACGATATAAATTAGACAAGCTTATAGTTGGTTGCGTATGATATAGCCTCGGAAATGTTGCTCACTCCGAGTTTTTCATACAATCGACGACGGGCAGTCTTCACCGAGTCCAACGTTATATGTATCTTCTCGGCAATCGCATTCATGGTGAGACCCTGAATTGACAGGGTGATGATTGCCTTCTCTGTTTCGTTCAAAGCCGGGACGGAACGCCTCTCCCATGTATGGCCTGACAGGTCGTATTCCCAATATTCCGATTTATCCCGGCAGTGCATGGTAATGTGTCCGGCTTCGGAATGTGACGAAAGCGAAACAACAGACAGTCCAAGCCATACAGCTCCGTCAGACTGACACGCAAGGGCTGTCAGCTTATGGTTGATGAGTATTTTCTCATGCCCGTTTAGCATGTGGAAATCATAGGAGATTGTGTATTTGCTCTTTTCCTCTAAAGGAACATCATTTATAAACGAAAATCCTGCCTTGTTTATCTCAAGCAGCATATCCACTTCATCAGCCGGAACATGATCTATATAGAACTGATAGCCCTCACTTTTAACAGCGTCAGCTGACATTCCACAAAGAAAAAGGGGATTGGGCGACACATACAGGAAGTTCTTGCGGAAATAGTCGATGATATAGACACTCTGATAAGTGGTGTTGGCAAATGCCTCGGCTGTACGCACGAAATTATCAGCGAGCCCGTAATCGGGTTCGCCATGCACGGCGTTTCCGGGATAGAAGAAACCTTTTATTTTACTGCTTTTCATCGTGCGTACTGAAATTAATTAGATTGCAAAGTTACTAAAAATTTCTAAAATATGAAAGTCAGTTTCACTGTCTAACAGGCTGTTAGATGACTGACTCAATATAAATCAACGGATTATAGACAGCCCGAATTTTCTCCGTGAGGGACTCACCGAGAAAAATTCGGGCAACATATCGGAATATTGCCCGGCATAGCCGGAAGCGGCACCGACACCAGAGCCTCACAAGTATCGGCTTCCGTGTCGGTGTCGCTGTTCTGTAAACCTTGTCTTGACTGGATAGTTCCAACAGGCAAGCCGGTAAGTAAGACGGCTTTTCCATTGCAACTGTCCGAGCATCGCAAAAGGGAGAAAAATTAACTCCAAACGATATGAAACAGAGAAACAGACAAGAGAAAATCACGATTGAGGGCAACATCTACAACTAACATCATATACTATGGAATTTTCTATAGAACCAATCCCAACATGGGCGTTATGCTACCTAATCAATTTTTCATTTACTAAGCTTGCATTATGTCACAGGAAAACCCAGTAACGCGTGACTGGGTTTTCCAACAGGCGGCGAATATCCATATAATTTATACCGGGAAATCATAATATTTTGAAAAGAATGAATATTAATATTAATAGAAGCATTCATTTTCCTCGAGGTAACAGTAGGATGGGAAGGAAGAGGAGAACTGCGAGAATGGATACGGAGAGACCTCCTATGGTGCCTGCCGCCAGAGGATACCAGAATGATTCCTTTGAGGTACCGATCAGGAAAGGAATGAAGCCGAGGACCGTTGAGATCACCGTAAGCAGTATAGGAACTATCTTGATGCGGGTGGCCCGCAGATAAAGCCTCAGCCGGGCTGCCTTGGGAAAGCGACGGCGCAGGGAGTTGTATTCGCTTATCAGGTAAATGGCGGCGTTGACCGTGATGCCGGCGAGCAGGATCATCGAGGCGAAACCTCCCTGGTCGAACTTCAGACGGAATGCATAGAAGGTAAAGAACACACCGATCAGCGATATCGGTATCATGAAGATGATGGCGAAGGGCTGTCGCAGCGAATTGAAGAGTATGGCGGAGATGAAAAAAATGATGGCGGCCACAAGTCCTAAAAGCCAGTATTTCTCCTTATCATCTTTCTCTCTCCACTGCTGCTTCTCGTCTGTCGCTTTGTATCCGGCAGGCATCAGCGCATTGATGGTCTCGAGGTCACGTGTCAGTACCCTCTCACCCTGTTTCGGGGAGCCGATATATTCATACTGAAGGCACATTTCATATTCCTGATTGCGCTTCACGATCTCCTTCGGTGCCTGGTGCTTCTCGAACGTGCCTACGTCGCTTAAGGTGAACGTGTGTCCTCCGGCCTCAAAGGGCTGGTGCATAAGCGTGAAGATGTCGTAACGAGATCCCTGAGCCGAATAGAGGCATATCCGTTCGCTACCTCTGTCGGTCGCAAGTGTCCCGGCATGCATCTCCACTCCGAACGTAGGCTGCACTGCCGCAAAGAGCTGAGTTGCGGAGACTCCGAGGGCTGCAAGTCGCTCGCGGTCTATCCGTATCTCGAACTCCGTGTAGTCGTCCTTCCAGTTGGAGAATTCGGAAGCCACCGTCACTTCCTTTATCCGACGGTGTGTCAGGAGCGTATCGCGCAACCTGTAGGCCCACTCCGAGAGGTCATCGTAGTTGTAGCCGGTCAGTTTCACGCGGTAGCTTCCCGCCCCCTCGCGGACGTCGTTGCTGAAGCCCATGTCGTCGAGTCCGAAGACCGACCAGCTTCCACCGCCTAAGGTCAGGGCCTTGCCGACAACCTCGCTTTTGAGTCGGTATGGAAAACCGTTCGTGCGGTTCTCCTTGGTGAAGTAGACGGAGATGCTTGCACGGCGCGCGCTCTGAACGTTGGTCTGGAACTGTCTTATCTCCTTGAATCCTGTGAGAAACCCCTCCATTTTTCGGATAAGGGCGTCCATCTGCTCTATGGTCGCGCCATTGGGCAAGGTAGCGTAGATCTGCAATACGGGTTCTCCATGATCGCGGTCCCAGTATTCGCCGTTGTATACCTTCGTAGCGAATATGTAGACGCTCCATCCGAATGCGCCGGCCACAAGGATGATGAAGAGCACCCGGAAGCGCAGAGTCATGCGCAGCGTCCATGCATAGCCGCGCGAAAGGGCGACGGATATGCGCCGACGTAATCCCTTCATGTGGCGGGATTTCTGCTTTCGTACAACTCCAAGCCGCTCCGCAAGGGCCGGAACCAGAAACAAAGCCACCGCCAGCGAAACTGAGAGGTTGATAATGATGACGTTGACGAAGTCAACGAGGCTTAGGCGGGTGCGCTCGTCGAGGAAGAATACTACGGAGAGTGCGCCGATGGTGGTCAGCGTTGCCGCCAAGATAGACGTGAAGGCCCTCCGGTCTCGGTGGCGCGTGAAGTGATCGGTCATCACTATGAGGTTGTCGATGATGAGGTTGAGCGAGATAGTGATTCCGGCAAGCGAGTAGAGCTGTATCTCTATACCTGCCAACCAGTAGAAGGCAAATGCCACGGCAAGATTTATTGCGAGGCTTATCGTAATGAGCAGCATATAGCGGAGGCTGAGGGATACGAGTGCTACGAAAAGCAACAGAATGACGACTGTCAGCCCTGTCCGGAAATATATCTTGTCGAGTTCCTCGCGGATGTTTTCAGTGGAGTCGAAGGCCTTGGAGATCATATAGCCCCGGGGAACGGTGGTCTTGAATCCAGCTATTTCATCCTCGATACTGTTTGCGAGCTCGAGCTGGTTTGCGGTTTCCTCTGCGGTGATGTAGACGTAGATGGAGTTGAGTCCGTTGATGCGGAAATGGCTCTTCGCCCTTGCCTCCGTGTGGACAGCCTCGACGAGTTTGTCCAGACTGACGTATCCTCCGGTCTTCAGAGGAACGGCTATGTCTGACGGATTGAAGATCCCGTCGTCTTCATCTGATCTGAGCACCACTCCTAAATATCCATCCCCTTCTATCTCCGACATTCCGAGATGCCGGTTTCCGAGGTGGGTGGATATAACGGTGCGGAGGTCGGAAGGTGTGAGTCCAAGTGCCGAGAGGCGGTCGAAGTCGTAAGTCAGCTTCCATTCCATCGGTCGTGCACCGTTGAGGCTCACATCAGCGACTCCGTCTATGCCGGCGAGCAGCGGACGGAGGTTTTCCTCGCCGTAAGCGAGTATGTCAGCGGGGTTGGCGTGGGCGTTGAGGGTGAAAGCCATGAAGGGACCGCTCCCTTCCTTGGATGCGGTGCGGACGGAGATCGAGGGATAGCTTACCCCCTCGGGAAGCTCGCTCCATATCTGGCGGACGATGGCAGACACTTCGAATCTTTTTTTCTCGATGTCGGCATGGCGGTCGAGTTCCACGGAGATCCGTCCCCCGCCGGAATAGGATCTGGAGGAGAGTCCCTTCACTCCGCTCATCGTAGCTAATGCCGACTCAAGGCGCGATGTCACCTCCGCCTCCACCGTGGCGGGGGATGCTCCTTGCATCGAGTAGCCGACATTGATTGAGGGAAGCGTCTGCGACGGCATCAGCTTCACGGGAAGCAGCGGAAGCAGAGCGCACCCGACGAGGGCGATCGCGATGAATATGACTATTATGCTGAAAGACTTCAATCCAATGATAAATGATTAATTATTAATGATCAATTATTTCAGTCCTATAAATCCTATAACTTACAACCTGCAACTTAAAGCTCCAGCGCGTCTACGATGGGTAGCCCGCGGTCGAAGTCGTAGAGGGTAAGGCGGCGGATCTTGTAGTGGCTGAGCCAGAAGTTCTGGAGGGCGGAGATATAGTTCTTAGAGGCTTCCTGACGGCGCTGGAGCGAGAGGGTGATGGTGTTGAGATCTGCTTTTCCGATGATGAAGCGCTGCATGGTCTGTCCGTAAGCCATCTCAGCGAGGTCGAGTGCCTCGGCGGCTGAGGCTATCAATTTCTGGCGGGCGTTGTAGTCGCTTAGCGTCATCAGTATGTCTTCCTCCACCGTCAGTTCCTCCTGCCGGGCGGCTATCTCGGAAACGTTGAGATTGTTTCGTGCCATGTTAACCTTTCCCTTCCTCACGCCCCAGTCCACGAGGGGCACAGTCAGCTGCACCGCCACGATGTCCTGCCGCAATGGATCGCGGTATGCGCCCGAAAGGCGGTCAGCCACCTGGTTGAAACCCACGGAGGCATTTACCGACGCATTGAATCGGGACTCAGTCTTCGCTCGGCTCAGTTCACGTTCCCCCTCGAGTATGGTCTGTCGGTGGCCGAGTAGTGTGGGGTTGTTGGCCTTGGCCATAGAGAGGGCCGTCTCTGATGGAATTACGGTGATGTCCGGACGTGCCGGAAGTTCCAGCTCTATCTCGCTGTTCTTGTCCATTCCGAGGTATGTGGCAAGTGAGAACATGGCTCGTTTCAATGCTATGCGGGCGTTCTCGAGCGTATTTCTGGCGTTGACTCTGTCGAGTTCGAGGGTCAGAAGTTCCGCCTTGGAGATTGATGCTATCCTGAAGCGTCGCTCCGCGATGGCGTAGAGGGTGTCGGAAGATGCCACATTCTCTTCCGCAAGCCGGTGTTCGGCCTGCGCGAGGGCAAGTGCGAAGAAGTATCCTACGGCCTGTTCGCTTACGGCCTCCATGTTGTAGGCCAATTCCTTCTTCGCCTTCTCGAATTTCAGCGGCTCTATCTTGCGCTCCCATTTGAAGGCGTTGAATCCGATAAGGCTCTGGCGGTATCCGAGACGGACGGGGACGGATGAAAACTGTGTGAAACTGTTTGCTCCGAAGTTGCGCATGTATTCCAGTCCGGTCTCAAGATAGAAGGAGCCGCCGAGGAGATCGAAGTTCTGCGCTACCTCCAGTGAACCTGCCGCGCTGAACATCTGTTGCTGTCGGAAGACATCGATGTTGTTTTCCGAATCGTAACGCTGAGTCATGTATCGGTTGTAGCTGGCCGGAGTCAGGTGGAGCGAGAGGCTCGGAAGTCGTCCGGCCCTGAAACTGACGTATTGCCAATAACTTGCCTGATACATGTTGCGGTAGCGGAAGGCTGTCAGTGAAGAGTCGTTGGCCATCTCGATTGTCTTCTGTAAGGTAAGCTTCACAGCTGAGGCGAACTGTGTGCAAAGAAGCATCATGAGTAAAAGCGAGAATATCCTAATTGTTTTCATTTCTCCGATAGATTGCTCTGTAGAATAATGGTATTATGAAGATGCTCACTAAAGTTCCGACCGTCATGGAGCCGATCATTGCGATTGCGAGCGGACGTTGGAGTTCCGAACCCATATCAGATGTGAAGAGCGTCGGCACCATCGCAAAGATAGTGGTCAGCGAGGTCATGATTATGGCGGTCAGCCGGCGGTGGCCGGCAGTGTGTATGGCCTCCATCAAGGGCATGCCCTCCTTCCGGAGCTCGTTGATGGCGTCGAGCTTAAGGATGGAGTCGTTGACGATGATGCCACAGGTCACGATAATACCAATGGCTGACATCAGGTTGAGCGTCTGTCCGCAGGCCATGAGCGTCAGCAGTGCGAAGGCGGTGTCGATCGGAATTTCCACAAGCACTATCAGTGGCTGCACGAAACTCTCGAACTGCGCGCAGAGGATGAAATACATCAGCATCACCGAAACGAGCAGGATGACTGTCATTTCCTTCATCATACGTGAGTTCGAGAAGAATGATCCGGCGAAGTCCACGTCGAATTTTCCTGACTCATCCGTAACACTTCTTATCTCCGTCATAGTCTCCTTCTCCCTTCCGGTGCCGTCAAGGGCGATCGGAATGTATTCTCCGGCCGCCCCTGCTGTGATGGTCTTCAGGCCTGAGTTGCGACCTGTCCTGACGAGTTCGCGAAGCGGAATCTCGGTGCGCAGTCCCTGACGGTCGGGACGCGAGCGGACGAAGAGAGTCGCGATCGCATCCCCTACGGTATGCTCACCGTCAGAAATCTCGATCGGAGTGTATCGGCTGTAGCTTCTGAGCGTAGAGGCCTCAGTTCCCTTGAAGGCCGTCTTGAGCACGCGCTCTGTCTCTGAGTAGTCCACATTATAGAGGGCGAGCCGTTCCCGGTCGATCATCAGTTCTATCTGCTGCGAGGTAGGGATCGGGTCGAGGTCTTCCCCTGTTGCTTTCGCTATCCGTCCATGCAGCTGAATGAGTTCCTGAATGTCAGAGACGCCTTGATTGCAGCGCAGGCGTGCCTCGATGTTGGGTTCGTCAGAGGAGAATATCCTCTCGAATATGTTGTCTGCCTTAGAGAAAGATAATGTAGCATTGGGGTATTCCTCCCGAATCAAGGCCGCTATCACCTTCTGCAGCGGTTCTGTCATGGAGGGATCGGAGACCTTGAAATATAACTCTGCCTCCGAGGTGGTAAGGTCTTTACCGTCGCCGGTCATATAGTCCTGCGCTCCTACGAAAGCGCTCACTTCTTCAATCTTTAATATTTTATCTTTAATATTTAAATTTTCGACCCGGTTACGGTTTTCATCAAGGGTGATGTTTTCGTTCCAGTCGATGCGCGCGATTGTCTCGTCGGAGTCGATTTCCGGCATGCGTTCCTTAGGCATACGGATGAAGAGAACGACGCAGAGCGGAATGGTAAGCAGTGTCAGCGTGATGAGAAGGACCTGGTGCCGGAGGCAGAAATCCATCGCCATATCATAAATCCGAAACATTGCCTGTCCACGCGAGTTGTTTTTCTCAGAGTTGGAATTATGAATTATGCATTGTGAATTATGGATTAGAAAGAAAATCACCGGTAGGAGCGCGATACCGACCACATAGCTGGCGGCAAGTCCGGCCGTGATGGCGAATGCCTGGTCGGAGAAGATCGATCCCGCTATGCCGCTCATGAAGACGGGAGGCACGAATACGGCCACCGTCGTCAGTGAAGACGACAGCATAGGGGTGATCATCTCGGCGGTTCCTTTCACGCAGCTTTCCATCAGCGGGAGGCCGCGCTGGCGGTACTGCTGTATGTTTTCAGTCACTATCACCGAGTTGTCGATCATCATTCCAACCGCAAGGATCAGACCGGACATCGATATGATGTTGATTGAGACATGGAAGAGGTAGAATAGGAGGAACGTTATGACAACGCTCACCGCTATGCTGATGCCTATCACCACTGATGTCAGTGCGTTGCCCATAAAGAGGATGCAGACGATGAATACCAGTATCAGGCCAAGGATGAGGTTTTGCTCCAGGTTTGAGATGGTGAAGTCGAGCAGGGCGGTCTGATCGCGTGTGACGGTGAACTCGATGTCTGGGTATTTCTCCGAGAAGTCGGCCACTGCCGCCTCAAGGGCCTTTTTCATCGCGTCCATGCTCTCGTCTGAATGCTTTATAATGGCGATCGTCACGGCTCTCTTACCGTTGAAGAGGGAATAACCCTGTGGCTGGCGGGTCGACGCCTCCACCTCCGCGAAGTCGCCGAGACGCAAAAGACGGTCTCCCTTGCGGATTCGGATGTCCCGTATATCGTCGAGGGTACGGAGGAGGTTGCTTACGTGGATGCTGTATTCGTAGTGTCCGTCCTTTACGGTCATGCTTCCGGGCTCCACGTTGTTGGAACTGACGGCGTTCTCTATGTCTTCCGTCGTGATTCCGGCCTGGGACGTCTTTTCGGTTATGGGTGTGATGCGGATGGTTTGCTGCGGCACTCCTGTGATGTCGGCCATGGCGATCTCCGGCATCTGCTCGAGCCGCCTCCGGATGATGTTCTCCGCTACCTCTGCCAATTCAATAAACTGCGAGTCAGTGTTTAATTGTGAATTATGAGAGGGTGTTAGCTGAAGAAAAAGGACCGGGATATCGGTAGCGCTCGCCTTCATGGCCTTGGGTCGGCGCATGGTCTTGGGGAGCGAGTTCATGGCCGCGTCTATCTTCTCGTTGACTTCTATGAAGGCGAGGTCGGTGTCCACACCGTAGTCCATCGTCATGGAGATTACGGCGGATCCGTCGCGTGTCCGGCTGGTGATCTCGCTGAGTCCCTCGGTCTGCATCAGCTGCCGGCGCAGGGGTGCCGTTGCGGTGTTCTCAAGTTCGCGTGCCGAGACGTTTTCTGCCGCCACCTGCACCGTTATGTGTGGGATGGCGATGTCGGGCAGAAGCGACACCGGCAGTGTCCCGTATGTCACGCAGCCGATGATCGTCAGGGCCAGGAAAGCCATGACGGTCGCTATCCTATGTTGAAGAAGATATTTGATCATAGCTTCACTCTTCCCCCTTGACTCTTAACCCTTCATTCTTAACTCTTAAAACCACCGGTGCTTCATGTGCAAGGTTTAGGTTTCCCGTGACTATTACGGAATCCCCCGCCGTCAATCCCTCCGTTATCGTATACTGGTCGAGGTTTTCGAGTCCTGTGGCGACATAGTTCCATATGGCTTTGCTATCTTGAAGTGTGAATACAACCTGACGTCCTGAGCGGAGCACTACGGCGCTCTTGGGCACCACTAACGCTTCATCCACTTTGCGCTTCACGCGCACACGCACGTTCATTCCGTCGAGCAGGTCCTTGCCCCCCTCTACCGATGCCCATACCTTCACCATTCCGTTTTCATCCACCATCGGATTGATCTCGGTGATTCGTCCGGTGGTGCTATTCGAGGGGTCGGAGAAAGGGGATACGCTTACCGCATCGTCTATGGAGAGCAATGCGAGTTCGCTTTCGATCACGCTGAACTCCACATCCATCCACCCGTCGTTGATGATGCGGCAGAGGGGTTCGGAGCCGGATAGGTTGTGGGCGTTGAGCTTGAGGTTTGCCACCACGCCGCTCACCGGAGCCGTCAGCGTAGCCTCGTCGAGGCTGCGCTTCGAAGCGGCGAACGCGAGTTCAGCCTGTCCGAGTCCGCTACGGAGGCGTGCGAGACGCATCACCTCTTCCGGCACCTGTTCGGGATGCTCCGGGTCATAGCCCTGTCCTATCAGCACGTCCTGCATCTCAAGTCTGGCGGAGGCTACGGCGTTACGGTCTTTCTGAAGCTGGTTTTCGAGCTTGTATGTGTCAAGGGTAGCGATACGCTGACCTTTGGCTACGCGCTGGCCGTTCTTGACATAGATGTCGGAGATGATTCCGGGAGTCTGGAAGTTTACGTCCACCTTCTCCCGTGCCGACGCCTTGCCGTTGCTGACTATCTCGTGGCTGAATACGGTCGGCTCAAGACGGATGACCGTTACCTCTGCCGTCTTGTCAGGGCTATCGGAGATTGCATTGGTAGCAGTGTTTTCACTGGAGCCTTCTGAGACTTTATTTGCGCAACCCGCTGTCAGGATAGACACGGTAATGATAGGTATGAGGAATATTCTGTTCATGTCTTATGAAGAAAATTAGTCTATTGTCGGAATGCGGAGGCTGGAAGACTCCGTTCCATTCACTATGTCGACCAACATGTGGAGCTGGAGTACACCTTGCACTTTGACTCTATGGAATTCATGCAGAAAAGATGCCTGATTGCACTATATAAAGCTGAAGGCCAGTCATCGAGGAAGATAGAGGCCATCATGTACGCATCATGCAGTGAGAAAGGCCATCGAGGAGACCGGTCTGAGCTAAATGCAGGGACTCTCTTGTTTTATCTATTTGTCGTATTCGATATATTTAAGGGTGTCGAAATCCTCAAATGCTTCGATGAGGTAGATTCTCTTTCTTTTTTCATCCATAATAGCACGGAGGATATTGCTGTCAGTCTGATATAGGTGAAGGGGAGTGAGATTATCATCGAGCACTATCAGGTCGTATTTGAGATTACTTCCGTTGATGTTTATGGGAAACGGTTGCAATTCCTTCGCTTTTCTTCCATAATACTGAGCAAGCACATTGTCTTTCCCTCCGCTTATGAAAGCAAAGTAATTGTAGTTATCCGAAATCTTATCTACATTGATTTGATCCGCTGATAGAGACAAAATGCTGTCTTTGATAAACCTATAATCATCATCGAGGCCAAGTTTCAGAAGCTCGTTGAACGCTCTCATGCCAACAAATATTTGTTTGCCATCAATTGAGAAGTTGAATGAAGCCACAGATTTATTGGCATCTTTAGGAAGGTCTGATATGAATTCAGCTAAACTCAACCGATCTATTATTTGGTTTGTC
>JAIDSM010000201.1 GCA_029061225.1 Muribaculaceae bacterium | reverse complement strand
TGGTGAGAGCGCCGATGCCGTGGTTGATGACTCGCTCAATGGGACGCACATCTTTTGCCATTTCCTTGATCGTGCGTACTGCAGTCTCTGCAGTCTGTGGTTCCGGTTCGTGAGCCTCTAATCCGAAATCTTCCCGTGTCATTTTCCTTTTCTCATTTTTATTTCCTGCTCTTCGTCTCGTCCGTGACGCAGGAGAATTTTCCAAACGTAGGCCCGTATGAAGCCTGTCCCATAGCCCCAAAGCTGCACCATTGATGCGGCTACCGCCATTGTGCCGACCTTGATGCTGCGCGTGGAGATGCAGGCGGATATCCAGAGGGCAAGAATATAGGCGGCAAGAGGGAGCAGCCATAGCGGATTGAAGAAAGCCAGGATGATCATTGCCACTGCTCCTATCACGAATATCGCCGGAGCCCAATGCACTGCCTTCATGCTTCCCGGATAGAGAAGCTGGAGCGTGATGCGCGACATGCCGAAAACATGCACCTGTCGCCAGAATTTGGCAAGGCTACCGCGGCGCTTATGGTAGACCTTCACGTCGCGTATAAGCTCGGGAGAATACCCGGCAAGCCGGATACGCGTAGACATGTCGATGTCTTCGCTAAACATTTCTCGGAAGCCTCCCACTTTCTGGTAGACTTCGCGCGAGAATCCCATATTAAATGTACGCGGGACAAACTTTTCCATCTGCACCTTTCCTCCACGGATTCCACCGGTGGTGAGGAAAGATGTCATTGCAAAGTTTATGGCTTTCTGGGTGTCGGTGAATGATGCGTGGGCATCGTCAGGGCCGCCGAAGCAGTCTCTCCATCTTTCAAAGAGGGCCTTTCGCAGCTTCTCTATATAGTCTGGGGGGAGGATGCAGTCGGAGTCAACGAAAATGAAGTAGTCGCCCTTGGCATGGTCCATGCCGAAATTGCGAGCCGGGGAGCGGCCTTCGTTGTCTTTATAAAAATACTGCAAGGCGACCGCCGGGGCATACGCCTCGGCTTCCGCCTTGCATGGTATCGTGCTTCCGTCTTCCACAATCACAGCCTCAAATCCGTGGTCGGTCTGGCAAGCGAGGCTCGCCATGAGTTCCTTGACTTCATCAGGCCGGTTGTAGACCGGTACGATAATGGAAAATATCATGCTTTCACACGACCAACGTAAGAACCGTCGCGGGTGTCGATCTCGATGATTTCACCTACGTTGATGAAGAGAGGCACGCGAACCTCAGCGCCTGTCTCAACAGTGGCGGGCTTGAGGGTGTTGGTGGCTGTGTCGCCCTTGAGGCCGGGTTCGGTATATGTCACTTCGAGTTTTGTCTTGATAGGCATCTCGGCGAAGAGAACAGTGTCGGTAGAAGCGTCGCGAACCACTTCCACGATATCGCCTTCTTTCATGAAGGGAGCACCTGTCACGAGGTCGCGCTTGATGGG
>JAIDSM010000200.1 GCA_029061225.1 Muribaculaceae bacterium | reverse complement strand
CCCTTAAGCAGAAGATTTGCTCCTGATGAAAGATCTGCTTCCTCAAGTTCAGGAACTGTAACGGTGATTATGGATGGCCCTTTGATCTTCTTGTCTTCCTTAGCCTTGTTGTCGTAGAAGACTTTGAGTGTCCCGTCGGTCACGTTCACCTGGAGGTATTCTTCGGCAGAAGGAGTTGTTGCCACTGATACCTTTCCGGGAAACTTCCCTTGGGAAACAATTACTTTGATACCTTGTGATGCCTTCACCTCATTGAAGGCACTCACCTTGATTTCTTTCTTAACGGTTGCTTCGGAGTCTTTTCCGTTGTTGACGGATACGCCGTTGTTGCCTGTTGCGACCATGCAGCCCGAGAGCATCAAGGCCAGCACAGCGAAGCATGAGAAAACTTTTGTCTTCATGTCGGAAAATATTGTGTTATTGATTATTCTGCTCTTTTGTAAGATAGACGATGTACATCTCCTTTAGCTGGTCGGGACTCACTTCAAGTACAGCGAGACGGGAGAAAAAGAGTTCGCTTTCTTCGCCGAGAAGGGTTTCAAGGCGAATCTTACGAATGGTCTCCAAAGCACCCTCAGCAACGAAAAATCCCAGTCCGCGTTTGTTGAAGATCACTCCCTGCCGCTCAAGAATCTCGAAAGCCCTGGCAGCCGTAGCCGGGTTCACCTGCTGCGTCACCGCATATTCCCTTACACTCGGGATTCTCTCGAGTGGTCGGTATTCTTCGAGCAATATGCGGTCGCATATCTGATCGGCGAGTCTTACATATATAGGTCTGTTATCAGTCTGTATCATATTCTTTATTTTGTCATGAATCGCTGGATGATCTGGGTGTTATGGAATCTTCTCCATGCGAAATACCAGCAGACAATTATCATTATGGCCATAATCGATGTGATGCACCAGAATAAAACCTCGCCACTGTCGAAGATTTTCACTAAATATGCGAAATCTATTCCTGAGAATAAACCGGTGATAAGGAATATTCCACCTATCCATTGGATCACCATTACTACCAGCCATGTCTTAATCCATGACAGTTTTGGCCATAAGGAACTTCCAAGCGTATAGATAGCATTACCGAGAATAACTGAGACGCACCCCAACATCGTGATGTAGAAGGATTCACCGTCCCATATATGATTCCAGTCTTTTAAGATCTCCAGAAAAGCTGAGCCCGCAAAGGTGATCTGCGCTATCAGGATAGCAAACATGCATCCGATCAGAAGAGTCAGTGTGCCTCCGACAAGATATACAAGCATCCGCTGAAAATATTTCTCGCTGAGCGAAGCCGGAAGCATAAATGTAGTGATTCTTCGTTTCTTGCTGCTGAGGCTGCTGAAAGTAAGTGAGCCGAAAACCGTCATTGCAATGCTTACTATCCAAAAGCACAGCGTGAGAAGAATAGATGAATATGAATATCTCCTCGATTGAATAAGCCCCTCTAAAGCAGATTTACTGAAAGATGATTCATTAAGTTTAAAAAAGCTGTTGATGTCATTCATCGCTATGATGCTGATGAGAATGGCCAGAGCTATGAAGCATCCTATCGCTGTGGCGGCAAGCTTTATATATGTGCCCTTGTTTACGAGGAAATCAGATCTCATCAAGGCCTGAAATCTTGGCCAAGAGAAACGTAAATTATCCGATTGCATGATTTTTTCCATAACTTTTATCCGTAATACGGTAGTTTTACATCCTTGATGGTTTAGAATAGATATAGTTGAATAAAGCCTCGAGATTTACCTCAGTTTCAGTCTGGTCAGGCGTTCGCATCTTCATGTATGCGTAGCCGCCCATGACCGGTTCACTCCATATGACGCCGTTGTCTGGAAGCACCGGTGCAAGACCGAAAACAAACTTCTCCTGCAGCGCGGCGATTGACTCGTCAAGTTGTATACCGGAATTGTCCATGATGGTGACATGGTCGAGCAGCTGGTCGAGGTCGCGTACCTGATGGGTAGATATGATGATGGTGCGTTCGTCGTTCATTGTCTTTACCACCGCCTTACGGAACTCGCTCTTTCCGGGAATATCCAATCCGTTTGTAGGCTCGTCCATGAGAAGGACTGGTGTGTGGCAAGCGAGTGCGAAAGCAAGAAACGCCTTCTTGCGCTGCCCCATAGAGAGTGCTCCGAGGTGGATATCGGGAGAGAGATTGAAGTGGAATAGGGCTTCATTCATCGATTCCTCTGAAAAATTTGGATAAAACGGGGAGTAGGCCTTTACATAGGCTTCCAGCGATATAGGTGGAACGTCGATTTCCTCAGGCACGAGGAATATCTGACTAAGAAACTCCGGTTTTCTGTCCCAAGGATTGAATCCGTTTACATTTACTATGCCGGAAGTCGGTTTCAATAGTCCGGAGATGAGATAGAGCAGTGTGCTCTTGCCGGCTCCGTTGGCGCCGAGCAGCCCTACGATCTTTCCGGAAGAGAGCACCATGCTGAAGTCAGCAATGGAATCCCTCTTGCTTCCGGAGTAACGGTAGGAGACGTTGGTCAGTGAAATCATAATTTTTTATCTTTAATTAATAACAACTATTACTGTAGTGGTGTATCAGTGTAGTAATACACTGCAAAATTATGATAAAATTTTGAATCCTCCAAATATTAAGACGATTTTTTTTCTAATTAGTGACAATTTCATTCGATTATACCTAAAATTTTTAGTATTTTTGTCTTTAAAATTGAATCCCGATGAAAAGAATAGGAATATTAAGTGATACTCATGGATGTTGGGACGATCGCTATGCCGAGCATTTCAAAGATTGCGACGAGATCTGGCACGCCGGTGATATCGGAGACTACGCAATAGTGGAGCGGCTGCAGGATCTCTGCCCCGTAGTCAGGGCCGTAAGGGGCAACATCGACCATGGGATGGTGCGTCGCAAGTGCCAGGAGCTTGAAATCTTCGAGGTTGAAGGAGTGAAGGTTCTTCTTACGCATATAGGTGGTTACCCCGGTAAATGGAGCAAGGGTATGAGGTCACTGCTAAAGCAGGAAGGAATCGGTCTGATGGTCGACGGCCATTCCCACATACTTAAGGTTATATACGACAAAGAGCTCCAGTTGCTCCACATAAATCCCGGCGCGGCAGGAAAATACGGGTGGCATAGCGTCAGAACGCTCGTTAAGCTGACGATAGATGGCTCCGATTTGCGTGATTGTGAGGTAATCGAACTGGCTTAACCAATACAAAATTCATAATTGACTCAATGGAATCGTAAGAAAGTACGAAATTCACTTAAAACCTGCTATTCTCGTCTTCGGGTATTGACTGAGTGGAAAAATTTTTGTAATTTTGCAATAATTTAGAATCAGTCTATATAACAAGATGAGATTAGTCAATCTTCAGCCGGGTGAGACCGGCGTGATAACCAAGATACTTGGACACGGTGCTTTCCGCAAGCGGGTGATGGAGATGGGTTTTGTCAGAGGAAGGGAAGTGACATGCATGCTCAATGCCCCCCTTCAGGATCCCGTCAAGTATGCCTTGATGGATTATGAGGTGTCTCTGCGTCGCAATGAAGCGTCGATGATTGAAATAATGCCGGTGCAGGAATGGCATGAGCATGAGCCCGACGCTGACAAAGCCGAGAAAAAAGCAACTGCTCTGCATGATGAGGATGCATCTCATGCCGTGCGTCATGACAAAATCATAAATGTAGCTCTGCTTGGGAATCCTAACTGCGGTAAAACTTCTCTTTTTAATATCGTGAGCGGTGCTAACGAGCATGTAGGTAACTATGCCGGGGTTACAGTCGACGCCAAGAAGGGACACCTTAATTATAAGGGATACCGCATCAATATCGTAGACCTGCCCGGCACATATTCCCTTTCAGCCTATAGTCCGGAGGAGCAATATGTGGTGAGATACCTTCGCGATGAGACGCCTGATGTAATGGTCAACGTCATTGTGGCTTCAAACATAGAGCGAAACCTGTACATGACAACAGAACTCATAGACATGAACCGTCCGATGGTGATTGCTCTCAATATGTATGACGAGCTTGAGAAGTCAGGTGCAAATCTGAAATATAAGGAACTCGGGGCTATGCTGGGTGTGCCGATTGTTCCTACGGTCGCCGCTACAGGAAGAGGAGTGAATAATCTCTTAGACACCATCATAGAGGTATATGAGATGAAACATCCTGATATAAGGCACATTCACGTCAAGATGAGTCCGGAGATAGAGTCGGGCGTAGATGTGCTTCGCTCCGACCTCAAGGCTGCCACAAATATTCCTCAGCATTTCGCTACGCGTTATCTCGCCATCAAGCTTCTTGAAGGGGATCCGGAGGCTGAACTGCTTATAAGGAATGCTCCGGACTTTGAAAGTATCATCGCAGACCGTGACAGGGTAGCCGGAGAAATAAAACAGAAAATTAACGAGGATGTCCAGACAGCCATAGCGGCTAACAAGTACGGGTTTATCCAGGGAGCACTTGCCGAGACTCTGGAAGGCGATCTCGTTCATGATGAAAAGACGACAAAGATTATCGATGCACTCGTCACCAATAAGCTGTTTGGTTTCCCTATTTTCCTTCTGGCTATGTTCTTTATATTCTGGTGTACATTTCAGTTGGGTTCATATCCTATGGAATGGATCGAGGATCTCGTGGCATTGATATCAAAGCTCGCAAACCGATTCATGACCCCCGGGCCTTTGAAAGACCTTATCGTAGATGGCATAATAGGAGGTGTAGGCGGAGTTATAGTCTTTCTGCCTAACATTCTAATTCTATACTTCTTCATATCCTTTATGGAAGATTCCGGCTACATGGCGCGTGTAGCGTTCATAATGGATAAGCTTATGCACAAGATGGGACTGCACGGCAAGAGTTTCATACCTCTTGTGACGGGGTTCGGCTGCAATGTCCCTGCGATCATGTCCACACGAATCATCGAAAGCACATCAAGCAGACTTATCACCATTCTTATTCTCCCGTTTATGTCCTGCTCGGCAAGATTGCCGATCTACGTGCTGCTGGCAGGTGCGTTCTTTCCCCGGCATGGGGCCCTCGTTTTCTTCGGATTATACCTCTTGGGAATTATTGTCGCAATACTCACGGCGAAAATGCTTAGGAAGTTCTGGTTTAAGGACGACGAGACTCCGTTTGTCATGGAACTACCACCGTATCGTGTGCCGACATATAAGTCTGTCGTCAGAAGCATGTGGTCTAAAGCCAAGCAGTATCTTCAGAAGATGGGTGGCCTTATTCTTGTGGCTTCCATCATAATATGGGCGTTGTCCTATTTTCCTCAATATGATTTTGAAGACGTTCCCGAGTCATATATAGAGTCGACCCTTGCCGAGATGCCCGAGGGTGAACGTGCCGATAAGACTGATGAGGATGTCAAGGCACTCGTGCTGCATTCATATCAGCAGGAGCACTCTATTTTGGGAAGCATCGGTAAATTCTGCGAACCTGTTGTGCGTCCGATGGAACTTGGCTGGCAGTCATGCGTGTCTCTGATCGCAGGAATGGCAGCGAAGGAAGTAGTAGTCTCCACAATGGGTGTGCTCTACGTTGGAGATGATGATGCGGATGCCTTAAGCGTGCGTCTTAGAACTCCGTCGCCTTTGACCGGACAGGCTCCGTTTACTACTGCCTCGGCCATAGCATTCCTTGTGTTTGTGCTCCTGTATTTCCCATGTATAGCTACTCTGACTGCAACCGTCAGGGAAACGGGAAGCTGGCGCTACGGTCTATTTTCCCTCGTCTATAATACCGCGCTCGCCTGGATACTTGCCGTCGTAGCCTTCAATATATCAAATCTATTCACATAGTGATTCCACTGTTTTCATACTTTAAGAGTAATGTTTTCCGTTATAGTAATATGATACGGGAAACATTTCTTTTTTGCTTCATGTCCGGATGCCTCGCAGTGTCGGCATCGGCCCAGTCTCTGTCTTTTTCCGGCAATTCTCTGAGAGTGCTCGAAGAGACACCGGAGAAATCGACGGGCCTTGAAAAAATATACGTGCTCTATTCTACGGAAGGTGTCACTGCATCGTATACATCCGCGTCCGGCAATCGGATCAACTGGCTGAAATATGGCAATCTTGGGGGAGGTCATGCTGAGGAAGTTGCTTCTTCACAGGATGGCAACACGAGTACGCTCGCTACTCTCGAGGGCGACAAAGGATATATCGTCGAAGACGGCGACAGAAGATACTGTTTCTGGATAACCGATTATCTGCCTCATCGTCTTAAGCTTCAGTCAGCGGCTCCGGCTCCCGATCTGGAATGTGGAGTGTCAGTCATAAATGTCACAGGTTCCGGAGATCCGATAAGATATTTCACTATCAACGGAATGCAGAAGACCCTAAATCAGGAGATAACCGTTGAGTACACTACTCAGGAATGGAACGATAACCTGAACCCAGCCAATTTTCAGGACACTGAGACATCAAGGAAATTCGAAAGTCTTCAATCGCAGTACCGACTTTCTCCTCCGAACTATTGCCGGTCTACTTTCAGGGTCACCGGCGATAAATACCTCAAGGCGTGGAACTGGGAAGAGTCTGTCGAGACAGCCGCCGTTGATCATACCTCAGTAGATGCCAGAACCTTCGCGACCCAGCTTACCGATTCTTCGAGTGTTGAAGGGGAAGCTGACGCTACCGGCAGCAACCAGATAGGAAGCGGTAATGATGGTGGTCTGGGTGGATCGGCTCCATGTGAGATACAATTCGAAGCATATGTCACAGACGGCATCATTCATCACGAGTGGCAGCTTACGAGAGACGCTACTTTTGAGGAGATCGACTATCGTTTCACGCAACAGGACCTTGACTATACGTTTTTAGAGGAAGGAACACATTATCTCCGTTATATAGGCAGCAACGCCGATGGAAGTTGTGAATACATAGGTGAAGTCTATGAGGTGAATATAGGAGAGAGTGTGCTCAAGATTCCGAATGCCTTCTCTCCCAACGGAGACGGGGTAAACGACGAGTGGAAGGTTGCCTATAGGTCGCTTCTCAACTTCCAGTGCTATATCTTCGACCGACAGGGTCATCAAGTGGCGCACCTCACTTCACCTGATCAAGGTTGGGATGGAAAGGTAGGAGGAAAGACCGTGGAGTCAGGAGTGTTCTTCTATGTAGTGGAAGCCACTGGCACAGATGGAAAAAAGTACAAGAAGAGCGGAGACATAAATATCGTTAAATTCGTAGGTAATGCCGGCAGCTCTACGCAGCCTGAGCAATAATGGCATGCTATTTGTTATAATACATTGAATAGCAAATTTGACGATATGGAAGACATGGTAAAGGCTGCGGACTGCATCGAAGTTTCCGGTGCGAGAGTCCACAACCTCAAAAATATAGATGTGACGATACCCCACAACTCGCTTAGCGTCATAACCGGACTTAGTGGTTGTGGGAAATCTTCGTTGGCTTTCGACACTATCTTCGCCGAAGGTCAGCGCCGCTACATTGAGACTTTCTCCGCCTATGCCCGCAATCTTCTTGGAAGCATGGAGCGACCTGACGTAGACAAGATTACAGGTCTCAACCCTGTGATAAGTATTGAGCAGAAGACGACTAACAACAATCCCCGATCTACTATCGGCACCACAACGGAAATATACGACTTTTTCCGACTACTCTTCGCTCGCCTTGGAGAACCGCGCAGCTACATAAGCGGAAAACCGATGGTGAAGTACACGAAAGAAAAAATCGTGGAGATGGTCAGCAAGACATTTGCCGACCGGAAGATCTATGTGCTTGCGCCGCTTGTAAGGAATCGTAAGGGACATTACAAGGAGCTCTTCGAAAATCTCCGCAAGAAAGGTTATCTCAATGTGCGTGTCGACGGCGAACTCAAGGAACTTGCATTCGGCATGAAGACCGACCGATACCGCAACCATGACATTGAGCTTGTGATCGATCGCATGAAGGTGCGTGAGAACGAACAGGACCGTCTGAAGAAAGCTGTGGAAGAGGCTCTCAAGCAAGGTGATAAGCAGATGATGGTCATTGATATGGAGACCGGAAAGCTCCATCACTTCTCACTCCTGCTTATGGATTCGGAAAACGGTCTCTCTTATCCGGAACCGGCTCCGCATAATTTCTCTTTCAATTCCCCGCAGGGCGCATGCCGTCGTTGCAAGGGACTGGGAGAGGTGAACATAGTCGACGTAGACAAGATTATCCTTGACCGAAACAAGTCGATCTATGAAGGGGGTATAGTGCCGCTCGGTAAATACAAGAACAGCATGGTCTTCATGCAGATCGAGGCGATATGCAAGCTACATGGCGCTACCCTCAAGACTCCTATAAAGAATCTTTCGGAAGAAGCTCTTGACGATATACTCAACGGCACAGATGCTCGCCTTGCCATCACGAGCCTTCAGACTTATTCTTATGAGTCAAGCTACGAGGGACTTGTGAAATATATCGAGGCCCAGCAGAGCGACGATTTCGGAAGCGAGGCGAAGAAATGGAGTGAGCAGTTCTATACCCGTTCGGTTTGTCCGGAATGCAATGGGCAACGTCTGAATAAGATCTCACTTCATTACTATATCGACGGCAAGAACATCGCCGATGTGGCCAACATGGACATCAAGGAGCTATACGAATGGACGCAAGGTCTTGAGGATCGGGTCGACAGCCAGCGTCGTCTGGTGGCGGTGGAGATCATGAAAGAGATCCGCTCGAGATTGAAATTCCTCCTTGATGTCGGTCTCGACTATCTGTCCCTCAACCGTCCGAGTGCGTCGCTTTCGGGAGGGGAGAGCCAACGTATCCGATTGGCTACACAGATCGGAAGCCAGCTTGTCAATGTGCTTTATATTCTTGACGAACCCTCTATCGGACTTCATCAGCGTGATAATGAACGACTCATCAACAGTCTTAAACAGTTGCGCGACAACGGCAACTCAATCATAGTGGTAGAGCATGACAAGGATATCATGAATGAGGCGGACTATATTGTCGACATTGGTCCAGGTGCAGGGCGGAAGGGTGGAAACGTCGTTTTTCAGGGCACTCCTGACGAAATGAAGAAGACCCATACGCTGACCGCTACTTATCTTAATGGTGAGAACTCCATCGAAATTCCTACGGAAAGAAGGAAAGGTAATGGCAAGACACTTACTATCAAAGGAGCGACAGGTCATAACCTCAAGAATGTTGATGTGGAGTTTCCTCTTGGGAAGTTCATTTGCGTGACCGGTGTTTCCGGCAGTGGCAAGTCCAGTCTCGTCAACGGTACTCTGCAGCCGATTCTCAGCCAAAAGTTTTATCGCTCGAATACTCAGCCTCTTCCATATAAGTCGATCGAGGGTATTGAGAATGTTGACAAGATAGTAACTGTCGATCAGTCCCCTCTCGGACGCTCACCGCGCTCGAACCCTGCGACTTACACCGGTGTCTTCACGGATATCCGAAAGCTTTTCATGGAGCTTCCTGAATCTAAGATTCGTGGATACAAGCCCGGCCGGTTCTCCTTCAATGTAAGCGGCGGCAGATGCGAGACCTGCAAGGGCAACGGCTACCGCACCATCGAGATGAATTTCCTTCCCGATGTTCTTGTACCATGTGAGGAATGTCATGGCAAGAGGTATAACCGCGAGACACTGGAGGTGCGATATAAAGGCAAGTCTATCGCCGACGTTCTGGAGATGACCGTCAACCAAGCGGTTGAGTTTTTCGAGAATGTTCCATCTATCCTTAAGAAGATAAAGGTGCTTCAGGAAATAGGCCTTGGATATATCAAGCTTGGCCAACCGTCAAGCACACTTAGCGGAGGCGAGAACCAGCGCGTGAAACTCGCTACAGAGCTTGCGAAGAAGGATACCGGACGCACCCTTTTCGTTCTTGACGAACCTACGACCGGTCTTCATTTCCAGGACATCAAGGTTCTTCTCGGAGTAATCAACAAGCTTGTCGATAAAGGAAACACGATGGTAGTCATAGAGCACAACCTTGATGTGATCAAATCGGCTGACTGGCTCATCGAGATGGGACCGGAAGGGGGAAAGGCTGGCGGACAACTTGTAGCCTGCGGCACTCCCGAGGAAATGTCGCTCCTCGACACCCCAACCTCCCGCTTTCTTAGAGAAGAGTTGTAATGAAAAATGGACGCTGCCAAAGTAGCGTCCATTTTTCATTATAACTCAACTTGATCCACAATTTGGCCGTCGTAGAGGTTGATGATGCGGTCGGCATATGCCGCGTCATGCTGGGAGTGCGTCACCATGATGATGGTGGTACCCTCCTTGTTGAGTTCACTCAGAAGATTCATCACTTCTTTGCCATTTTGGGAGTCGAGGTTACCTGTCGGTTCGTCGGCAAGAATGATCTTAGGGTTGGGGAGTACCGCGCGCGCGATGGCTACACGTTGCTGCTGACCGCCGGATAGCTGATTGGGGAAATGTTTGCGTCGATGGGATATTGCCATACGGTCCATTACGGCTTCAATGCGCTCCTTACGTTCCTTGTTCGGTGTGTTCATATAGAGGAGAGGGAGCTCGATGTTCTCGTAGACGTTGAGTTCATCGATGAGGTTGAAGCTCTGGAATACGAAACCGATTGTTCCCTTCCGGATGTCCGTACGGTCGTTCTCCTTCAGCTTGCTTACATCCTTACCGTTGAGAATGTATGTGCCCTCAGTAGGGTTGTCAAGCAGGCCAAGGATGTTTAGAAGGGTAGACTTACCGCAGCCTGAAGGACCCATGATCGCCACGAATTCACCTTCCTTCACTTCGAGATTCACCTCACGGAGAGCCCATGTCTCCACTTCTTCCGTACGGAATACTTTCTTTACGTTTTCTAATTTTATCATAATATTTCGTTTGTTGAATTATTCTATGGATTATTCCTTCGCGATGATAGAGGCGGGGTCGGCACGCATCACCAGATTGATCTGACGCCATACGATGGCGGCTATAAGAAGAATGACCGTCAGTATGCCGAGTGCAAGGGGAATTAAAGGGGAGAAATATACGTCTTCCGACACCTCCTGGCACATGAATATGTTGAAGCCTCGCGTCAGTGATACGTATGCCGGAATCGCAATCGCCAATGCCATGGGTATGATGACTGCATAGATTCTACCGAACAACCGGTAGATATCTCGGCTCTTTGCTCCGTTCACCTTTCGGATTGCTACTTCCTTAAGTCTTGACCTCGTCTCGAGAGCGATGGAACTGAATATGCTCATGGAGCTGATCAGCAGACTTATGACCGCAAGAATGCTTATTATAGTGCCTAAGGTCTCCACCATTGCTGGGAGGGTGGAAAGATGGTTTCTGAAATTTGATATCAGGCTGTCCTTATAAATATTTTCCGATTCTATCCTGTCAATGGTCTGCTGCACGCTGCGTGTCAGTTCTTTCGCCCTTCCCTCTCTTGCTACGAGTACATAGTCGGCCTTGTTGCTGTTGAATTGGTCAGTGATGGCGATGATGGACTCATTGTATTTGTCATAAGGCATATTTCTGAACTTACCGGCTACTGTTAAGGTCGGGGCACGCTGATAATTCATTGTCAATGGATAGGTTCCGGAAAGTCCTGCCTCCTCAAGCTGATGGTAGAGGGTTTCTCCTATTAAAAGGAAATCCTTGTCCTTCTTATTGCCGTCGAGCCAATCCACGTCTATCCCAAAGAATGATAGTAGGGTAGTATCTGTGGAGCAGTAGGTCATGAAACCCCTGAAGTGAAGCCTGTCCATCAGTTCTTGGTTTGACATTATCTCCTTATATCCGGAATAGTGGGCGTCACACATTATCAGCCTGTCAAGATCCGGAAGCCGTCTGAGTTCATTAAGCAAAGCTTCCGGATTCAAGGCATAATGGCTTTGCAACAGCAGGCTCTCGTCATATATCTCGTCATTGTCGGGTATGTTGTTCACCTCGATCAGTAGTTTTCCGCACCAGAAGCACAGGAATGTGGCGCTGACAAAGAGAATGCAGATGGCGATCTGCAGGGCAAGCATCACGCTGCGGAAGATGTGGTGTCTCCTTTTGCGCAGATTCAGTGCCAGTCCGTCGCGCTGATGTCGGATACGGATTAGCCGAAGAAAAGCTATTATACCGCATAGCATCAGCAGTCCCGCACCTATCGAAAGGCTGTACGGCCAGAGATCGGAGATATATACATTTGAATTCTTGAAGATTATGTCAAGTTTCGTGCAAAGGAAATCTTGAAGGATGACTCCGAATCCGATTGAGATAGCGATTGATGCGACTATCGTTATGGCTAACTCTGTGAAGAGAACGCGGAAAAGGTCAGTAAGGGTTGCGCCATTGATGATGCGGAGTGTAAGTTCGCGCTGTCGTAGTGTGAACATCTGTGATTGAATCCTGAGAAATCCTATGATGGCAGCTAAAAGTATCAGGGTCCCGATGGTGTAAGCCAAGCTTTTTTCGGAATAATAGACCTGTAGTCGCTTCTGGTCTACCGTTTTGTCGACTGTAGCCTCCATACCCAAAGGCCTCATCCGGTCGTTGAGTTCATCAATGAGTTGGGATTCCTTGTATCCCTCCTTAAGTATAACGTAAGCTTGCCGTGCCATATAGATGATATCCTGTTCCTGATCTTCGATGCATTCCGCCAAGCAAAAGAGAAGCGCATCCTTGCTTGATGAATTGTCAAACGACGGCATATGCCTGTAGACGTCCACCACAGTGACCGGAATCGGCTGTAATGGTCCGGTCTGAACCTGGACTGCCCCGATTGGATTCCTGTCGCCGAAAACCTTCTTGGCGAGTCTTTCTCCGATTATTGCCTCTCCCGGTTTCAATTTGGATATTCTTTTGCCGTCGATAGCCGATATGAACTCAGTAAGACGTAGATATTCGGGATCAATAAACTCACCGGTGACCTGACCTTTCCTTTGGGTCGAATCCTGCAGTATGAAAGCTGTGGGGAGGAGTGATCTCCCTACTGTAGGTATTGCTATCGTTTCGGTACATTTCAATTCGCCGTTCCGTTTCAGTGTTCTTATGATATCGATGTTTATCGTCGTATTGAAATCAGCGTTTGGCGACTTGAAGGCGATGGTATATACTCTGTCTGCATATGGCATGTCGTAGAGTGCCGGAAGGTCGCCGTTCTTCATTACTGATTGAGTGAAGGCGAGTGTGACGATACCGACAGCTATGCTCAGTATGCTGATTAGCGTCTGCAGCTTGTACTTCATCAGATTCCTGACAGCGACCTTGAGATTATGTTGAATCAATTTCATATAGTATAATTGATTTCTATCATACTTTGTGATAATTTTATAGGCTTAATCTCCTTCATACGTTGGATCAGCCTGCCTATTATCGTATTCATTCTTTTGAGATGATAGTTGATGTATCTGTCCGTAGGAGTTCGCGGATTTGCCAAGACACAATGAGTAATATCAGGACAGTCACAATCATGCTACCAAAAATAATTGGGAAGTAAGTGGAAACTGAGCTTGAGATGCTTCCTATCTCCAATTCGCTTAAATATCTGGAGAAGAAGACACAGACAGGAATGGCGATTATCAAGGCCACTACAATCAGAACGATATAGAGCTGTCCGAACATCTTGTAGATATCACGGTCCTTTGCCCCATTGACTTTACGGATCGCAACCTCTTTTCTCCGACCCCGCGTGTCGAGCGCGATCGCGCTGAAGATTCCCATGGCGCATATCAGTAGACTGACGGCTCCGAGTACAAGACATGCCACATAGACCGCTTTTACAGCTCCTGGAATCCAGTTGATCATGTCTCGGTAGTTACTTATCATTGATTCATTCGAGATGTTCTCAGGGGTTATCGTCAGCAGCAGTTGGGCTATTTTCTTGTCAAGGCCTTTCCCCCGTCCCTTCTTGGGAATTACTACATGGGTCATGTTCATGTAATTTTCCTTCCAATAGGGAGTTATAGCCACGATTTGATCAAGCTCTGTCGTGTATGGAATGTTCTTTATTATTCCTCCTACCGGCAACGTAATCATATTACGTGGCCCACCGCAGTAGGTTGAAAGGGTATTGCCGTTGAGCACACCGGCATCTTTAAGCCTTCTGTATAGATCCTCTCCTATGAGGAGGCATTCATTCCGATCCACATTTCCCGAAAACCATTCCACTTCCATTCCGAAGAAAGATGGGAGATCCTTATCGGTTGTTGATATAGACCGGAAGCGACTCTGATTATCCATTTTTGCCATAGCCTCCGGATTGTTCTTTAATTCAAGAATATCAAAACCATTATCTGAACAATACATCTCTACACGGTCCACTTCCGGCAGATCTCTGATCTCAGTACATACCCGCTCAATCCTCTCCTCGTCATCTATGGAATGCGTATTCATAAATCGGGTATTCAGGAAGAGACACTGCGCGTACAGGTCGTCTTTTTCCGGTATGTTGCAGTTTTTAAGCATGTTTCTTCCCGTATTGACCAGAATGAGCGTACAGCATACGAAAATCAGACAAACAGTGATCTGAAATCCAAGCATCACGTTGCGGAAGATATGGCTACGGCTTCGCCGCATGTTTGCGGCAAGACCATCGTTGGACTTGCAAATTCTATTTAGGACAAACCAGGTAATAAGGGAAACAATCACCAGAAGTACTGCGCCGATCTCAACACTGTAAAGCCAGAGTCGGGAGATTGAGATATCCTCATATCTAATGATATTCATCCTGTTTGAACTAAAGAACTCCTGAAGCGGGAAACCAAGGAGAACTGCGATCAGAACACCCATGCTGCTTATGATGATGGGTTCAGATGCCAGCATCATAAATAGGTCTCGGCGATATGCTCCGTTGACGATACGTAGCGATATTTCCCCACTGCGCATCCGGAACAGCTGAATCTGAGTACGGAGAAATCCTATGATGGCAGCTATAAGGATCAGTGAACTGATTATATAGATCAGCGTCTTGTAGGAATAGTAGCGGCTTACTTCTCTCTTGTCGAGTGTACTGGCCATCCGGGCCTCTACTCCGAAGGGTTTGACCAGTTCGTTGATTTCCTTAGTCAGCTGGTGCTCATTGGATCCTTCTTTCATGACGACGTGGATCCAAGGAATTAGGAAGAACATATCTTCTTCCTGGTCGATAACCCGGTCGGCAAGACTGAAGAGAAGCTCGTCTTGGATACCCATTGTCTTATTCATATATGTGCCTACAGTATATATGCTTTTATAGATATCCACGATCCTTACCGGAATAGGTTGCACAGGGCCGGTCTGCTCCTGGATGCTTCCGATCGGAGACTTGTCCCGAAAGATCTTTTTAGCGAGTTTCTCGCCGATTATGGCTTCCCCCCTCTTCAGTTCCGTTATTGGTTGCCCGGTTATAGCGGATTTGAAACCGGCGAAGGCAAGGTAATCAGGATCGATGCATTCTGCAGTTACGTTTCCCCTACGTACTGTTGAATCCGGTAGATTGAATTCAGTGCTCACTCCGTACATTCCGGAGATTGGGACTACTACCTGCTCCGCGCTCTTAGGTCCATTGTCGCTCTTCAACGCGCGGATGATGTCCATGTTGATGTTGGCGTCTTCTCCACTGATACATTTCTTGAAAGTCACGTTGTATGTCCTCTCAATGAAAGGAAGGTCGTAGAGTGCGTTGAGTTTTACTCCGGTCAGGTAGGAGTGTGCGAGAGATATAGTGAGTATGCCGACGGCAATGCTCAGCACATTGATGAGTGTCTGGAGCTTATACTTCATCAGGTTCCTGACGGCTACCTTGAGATTGTGGAGAATAATTTTCATTTAGAGTCATCCTTGATTTATGATACAAAGATACTCCTATATGATGAATTCTCAAAGCGTTTCATCCCTCTGAAAGGCATATTGGATGAAAATCATACAATATTCCGTATGAAAATCATACACTTTCCTTTGTCATACTTCACCAATGACTCTACATATTAATGAAAAACGCCCCGGAAGACATTCTCCCCGGGGCGTATTTAGGTAAAGATCAGTCGTTCAGAGCAAACCTTTTATTTCCTTCACATATTTTGAATGGTCGCGAAGGTCAGGTCGGCCTTTTGCATTTCCTTCTCTGTCTATGAGAATATAGTAGGGGATACCGTCGACTTTAAATCGTTCCCTGATTTTCTCGATCTGTTCGCGATTCAGCTTATAATGGATTCCCTTGATCTTTGGAATCATTTCAAGATACTGGAAATGGTCAGACGTTTCGTCTGCAATGTAGATCCAGACGATGTCATCGTCTGCGAGTTCGCCTTCTTTAAGCGGCTCATTCTGTTTTATTGCCCTTCGGCAAGGTCCACACCAGGTGTTCCACAAGTCTACAACAACTACCTTTCCTTTGTGGGGAGCCACTATCGCATCGAAAATCTCATCATCAGCTACCGCAGGAATCTGTTCGGGTTTTACGGACACATCCAATGCCGCGATCTTCCGGTTCATTTCAGCATACAGCGAGTCTGCTACCTGGGCGAAGAAAGGATTGGACAACGATCTCATACCCTCCACTTCCTCTTTGGTTAATGTTGCGTTGTTCGCCTTTTCCCTTAGGTCTGAAAGCCTGCAGAGAGACTTTGACAGATCACCTTTCACACCATAGGCGTTCCAGTCAGTCAAAGAAAGGCCGTTGCTACTTCCGGTGAGAAGAAGATGCGGATCGGAGACATCAAACCAGGCAGTCACCTCCCTGAAGTCATCATCGGTCAATGTTGCCGGAATCGAATCGTATGTGAATTCCTCATCCCACCTGCCGGTAGTAGTCAGATACTGATATCTCATCATCTCCTTATGCCGTGCTACGGCTTGAAGAATAAGATCTCTGAGATTAACTTTCTGAATCTCTTTCTCCATCTCCGGAATATTTGCATTCTGAATTGAGTCTATCGAAGCGAGATATCCGGATTTCAATTCGTTCATGTAGCTTTCCCGGTCGAGCCTATATAGTTTTTTCTCTCCGTTCTGAAGCCAATCAGTATAACTATTTATGGATTGGGCAAGCATACGGTCGTAATTGCTCAGGGCTCCGTCGTGCATGATAAACATATCTCTTGGAATACCTTCGGTGCCACGTTGCTGCATCGCCTTAAAACCGCTTATAGTTCCGTCAATATAACACTCAACGTTTTCACCGGGCTGAATGTGGAAGATGGCGTATGGTGTATAATAATCACGGTCTATAATCTCTACTGAAGCAGGTCCGTATTGTGTGAACTTTACGGTTGCGTTCCCGTCTTCGTTAAATTTCATATCCGCACCTTTCTGCCCGGATATGGTCTCGTCGATAATGAAGCTGAGCTTAGACGCGAATTCCGGCCGGTATCCTAATAAATGGACATTCACCGTAGATTCTCCGACTGTAAGGCTCGGCATCGGCAATGGTCCGTCGGTGAAATCCTTCAATATGCCGTCTGGTAATCCCACAGGAAGCTTACGGGGAGCAGTCGCATCTCTTGAAAGGAGTATATCGCCAAGCTGCCAGTCATTATCAGTGTCACCTTCCGAGAAATCAAATTTCTCTGTAGAGAGAGGGAGTGGGTCAAAGATAAGGGTGAAGGATGTCTGGCCGCTTTCCGGCATCCATAGTTTTTCTCCAGGTGTGACATCCCTTGCAGAACGGAGAGCGTATTTCTTACCGTCTGCCTTAAGCACTACATCTTCCCCAATCTGAATCCAGTATTTGGGACGGTACCTTGCGTCAAACTTGACGATAGTGGCAGTGTCGGTGAGTTCGACGCGTGCTACATCAATAATGTTGGTGTTGGCGTAGCTGATAAACGGATAGTCAACAATCCTCGCTTCTGCCGATGCATTGATAGCAATTCCTGCCGCCAACGCGAATGCCAAAAAAAGTTTTTTCATTCTATGTATGGTTAAAAAATTCGCAATTATCTTGGCCGGATCTTCCTTCATCACCTTATGGAATCTGTAAGCTAATGAAGCTTATTTTTCATTCAGATATTGCTTTACGTTTAATATTTGATACGATATATGCAGGTTGGATCCCCTCTCTGGACTGACGCATCCACTGTGACTGCCACCGGATGCTGATAGACCATTTCATAATCATAATATGTGATTAGATGATATAACTATACTTCTACCAATGACTCAACATAATTGTCGAAAAGCCATTTCTTGTTTGACTCGGTCGGCTCAATGTTAATGGTCTGCAATGGAGAAAATGTTATAAGATTATTGCTATACCTCGAAAGATAGTCTATATCTTTCTTAGATGTGATTGTATTATTGTGAGGCAATCCTCTGACAGCACGATTGATAAAATCATATTTACTTTTCGGGAAGAGATATTTAAGGGCTTTTAGTTTATTATCGGAATAACGCACACTGATATCACTCCCATCTATTATTATCATGCCGATACTGATTCGTTCGGATATGTCCTGACGAATTACTGCATAAATTATACTGTATTGAAGTCTATCCATTTTTACTTTCATTATAATATTCAACAAATGTTTCCCAACAATTCTCAATCCATTTTTTCTCAAAAAGTTGGTTCAATTTAAATCTTACCAAGTCAAGATTGACATTCCAAGCTACAGGAATATTATCCAATACACATGATATGAATTCTTCACGCCTATCTAAAAGACTTTTAAAAAAGACTTCAAGATTGAATATCAACTTATTCGACGTATTATCAGAGATATCGGATAGAATGAAATGTGCCAGGTCAGAATATAGTATCGTTTCGTTTTGAGTGAGCAGACTGAGATCGAAATCAAATGTTGCTGTATTTAGAATACATCCATGATCTATTACTAAAAGCTCGTTTGTAGTGACATCATATAACATGTTGGCATTATTCCAATTGCGATCCTCGTTTGCCATCCAGATATCGAATAAGGCAATTTTCGCGATTTGTTGCTGAATTGCAGACGTGGGTATTATTTCGTTGTTCCATGTGCTGCTGACATCGATAACTGTCTGTTCAATCTTACTTCCAAAAGCTGGAGCAGATAGATTAACATTTCGAAACGGTGTCCAATGTTCTGGAAGAAGTTTAACCAGAGCAAAATCCGGTATTTTCAATTCCCATATATTAGCAGATATTGCTCCGATAATCTCACATATAAGCTTATACGGAGTCGAGGAAGACCGCATGTATTTACATACATATTCATTCAAGTCAGAGCATAATGCCAATACCGGTTCTTCTCCAGTACAATATTGTTTTTTTATGTTTTCTATACTGTGATATTCCGGTATCTTCATTCTTTCTTAAATCAAAGATTATGATTCTTAATTAGTAACTGCAAATTTAATAATAAAAATACAAATAAGCAAGTGAAATGTCAATAAAGAACAATCGCTCCGGAATACTCCGAAGCGATCTTATAACTATGACATCACTCTTTGGCGATGATTTTAGCTGTATCAGTCTGCATCACTCTATGAATCTGCCAGACGACGATGGAGAAAATGAGCACGATGACGATGGCGCTTCCAAGTAGTATTGGTCCGGCAGGGGAGAGATGAAGGCTTTCTGGTGCCAAATACCAAATCATCTTCTCCACAATCTGATTGAAAAGAACGCACAAAGGAACAGCGACTAAAAGTGAAATCACTATCATTGCTATGTAAACCCTGCCGAACAAGCGATATATATCCCTACTTTTAGCTCCGTTCACCCTACGGATCGCCACTTCTTTCCTTCTGGCACGGGTGTCGAGGGCTATGGTACTGTAGATGCTCATTGCGCAGATAATAAGGCTTACGATTCCAAGAATCAAGCCCGCGGAGCGAACGGCTTCTACCATACCTGGAAACATATTCTGTCGGTCTCTGAAGTTATAGACTATTTGGTTGATGGTCTGTGGATCTGTTTTCCTTATAGTGTTCTCTATATCCCGGGCAAGTTTATTATATCGTCCCGGTTTAGGAATGATTATGTACTCATCATTGGAATTCTCTTTGTCAGTGAAGATCTTTACGATAAACTCTCCTTCTCCATCATAAGGCATATTACGGACAATTCCTCCAACAGGTAGTGTTATGCCTGAATATTTTTGAGTCAATGTCGTTTTGTTGAGTATTCCGAGCTCCTTGAATTTTGAATAAGTCTTTTCCGAAAGCAGGAAACATGCGTTTCTGTCGATATCTTTTCTAAACCATGTAATATCCAGTCCGAGTACATTAAGCATGACGGTGTCTGTTGTATTATAGAATTTATAATAGGAGTCCCCGTTAAGTTTGTCAAGTATTTCCGGATTATCCGCAAGTTCGCTTAAAGCAGTATAGGTTGCACTAAACGAAATCATACAGTCTATATCGGATAGTGGACTAATTTCATTTAGAAGTCGGTTCGCATCAGAAGAATTAGAAAGGTCCAGATAGAGGTATTTGGAAAATTCTGCATCCTTTTCAGGCACATTGTTGGCCATGAGAATGACATTACCACCCTTGAAAAGTATCAAGGCAGAGCTTACGAAAACAACGCAGATGATGATCTGAATACACAGCATGGCATTTCTAAAGAAATGCGATCTGCTTCTTCTCATGTTGGAAGCGATGCCGTTTGTCGTTTTCGATATGCGCTTTAGTATTACCCATGAGATGACACTGCATAATGTAAGCAATACGATTCCTGTATAAATGCTGGTATGCCAAAGAGAGCCGATATAAAGTTTAAAATATTCTGAAAAGAGTTTTAGATTCTCGACAACAAAGTCCTGAAGGAAGACTCCGAGTATGAGTGCTAATACAATGGCAAAAACGATCACTATCGCTATCTCAGAAAAGAGGCATCCGAACACCTGCAGCTTACTTGCTCCGTTGGTTATCCTTAAGGCCAGTTCACGCCGGCGAATGCGGAAGAGTTGAATCTCTATACGAAGAAATCCAATGACTGCGGCAAGCAGGATAAGCGCTCCGCCGACATGGATAAGCATACGGAGTGGAAGCACCTTTTTATATTGTGGATATTCAGATACAATGGTCAATACCGATTCATATCCCAAAGGTGCAATCCGCGTATCAATCTCTTTTTTTAATTCAGCCTTGGTAGAACCCTCGTTAAGAACAATATATATCCAGGAAGCGAAGGTTGACTGGAATGGAAAGTACTCTTCAATGGAATCTGAGAGGCAGAAGTACAAAGCACTCTGATTCAATTGAGGATCCAATATGGAAGATGATTCATATACATCTGTTATAGTTACAGGCATAGTCTGCCACATGTCTGTAAGTGTCTGTACGGCTCCTATAGGATTCTTTTCTCCAAAGATCCTTTCTGACGTTTCTTCACTTATGATGGCCTCACCTTTTTTTAATCGTCCTATCTTCTTTCCTGTTATTGCTGATCGAATACCGGCATAGTCCGTATACTCAGGGTCTATTAAATTGCCTGTTGTCATCCCCGCGCGGACGGTTGAGTCTGAAAGATGAAATTCGACTTGCAGTGAAGGTATAATAAGATTAGGGACAGCGATTTTATCGGCATTTCGTAGGCCTCCGTTTCCTTTTATATTACGCAAGATATCCTCATCAATCTTAGCGTAGGTATTGTCCATCATAGTTCCGAAAAATTGCATGTCATTGTTGACTTTTTCTTTAGCCTGCTCACTGACCGGCTTGAAATATACTTGATATGCTTGCTCTGCATATGGCTCGTCGAAAAGAGGTGGTAACTGGTATTTCGATAGCAGAGAAGTGGTAAATGAAAGTGTGACGATACCGACGGCGATGCTCAGCACGCTTATAGCTGTCTGAAGCTTATACTTCATCAGGTTTCTCGCTGCCATCTTCACATTATGCAGTATTAGACTCATATCGCTACTTTTTTTTTAATCTTTAATCTTTAATCTTTAATCTTTACTTTATAACAAGCTCCTCGATATCTCCGAACTTGTCATATCCGCTCAGAAGTACCTTGTCGCCCGGTTGTAATCCTGAGATTATCTCGTATTGCTGCGGATTCTGGCGCCCGATCTCTATCTCTGTCTTTAGTGCCGTCTTGCCGTCGGAGGATAGCCGGTAGATCCAGTGGCCTGAAGTAGCCTGATAGAAGTCTCCGCGTGGAATCACAAGTGCCGTCTCAGGAGATGCCAGCTCTATCTGAACACGATAGCTTTTACCAAGCCGTATGTTGGAAGGGTTGTCGGATGTGAAAAGAAGATCACATGTGAAGTTTCTGTCCTTTACCTCGGGCACCACCTTGCTTATTCGTAAAGGATATTTATTATCCTGATATTGGATGTTTGCCGGCAGACCCGACACGATTCGGTCAATATAATATTCCGGAAGCGAGACGCGCATTTTATATTCGCTCATCACCTTTATCTCCCCGATACCACTTCCTGCTCCGACCTGCTGGCCCAAAGCGACATTGAGGAAACTCAGCTGACCTGCCACCGGAGCACGGACTATCAGGTTGCCCGTTCTGTCAGCAGTGCGTGAGAGTTTCCGAGTAGATGCTTCACGGTTGGCATGTACCATCTCGCGCTTAAGGTGTGTAGCTACTGAATCATGCTTCAGACTTTGCATCTGCAGTTGTGCCCTCTTATGCTGGTATTCATAATCCTCTTCTGCTACTTCCAGTTCAGCTTTGCTCTTGATTCCCATCCGGAACTCCTCACGGCTCTGTTCCATCGACTTTTCCATTGATGATATTTGATGTTCGGCATCGAGTGCCTGCTGACGGAGTGTAATTGATCGCTGCTCCATTTCTATTTCCTGCTCCTGATAGTTACGCTGCTGGTTCTCCCATTCAGATCGTTCGTCCTCGATCGCACGGAGAAGATCAATATTCGTCAGAATAAGAATTGTGTCTCCCGCCTCGAGCATGCTGCCCTCTTCAGCTACGATTCGCTCTACAAATCCGCTTTCAAGGGCGTTGACCTGAATGGTCTGTATCGGTTGGACAATACCCTCCACATCTAAGTATTCCAGAAATGGGGTCTCCTCCGCTTCAGCTATTCTGTATTCTTCTGACTCGATTCTGAGTTTGCGCGGCCCGAATGCAAGGATGCAGACATATATTGTTAGTGCCAGAAATGCTGCTCCCGCTATGATATATGATATATACCGAATATACCAAGGTTTCTTTTTCAGTTGAATATCCATAGTTTAATTCTTTGTTTGTTCTTTCAATCGAGATTAATCCAGTAAAATCTCGATTAATCCCGTTTACTCGAGATTACATCATTAATGATTCTTCATTGGTCAATGCGACATTATTCTCAAAGTCATACGCTGTCATGCTTCGGAGTGTATAGTAAAGGCTCCAGTATGTCCGCATGGCGTTTATGACTCCACGTTTTGCATTGTTCTTTTCGCTTATTGCCGACATGAGGTCAAGTATACCGATACGCCCCATTACGAACAGCTTCATCGCTACCGAATGTCTTTGCGTAGCCCTTCTTTCCGTCAGCGAAGCAATGTTAACTTTCCTGGCTTGCATGTTGAATTGCATCACAAGCTTCTCTACATTCTGTGTGAAATCATTCATCCCCTGACTGGCGGTTGTCTCTGCGAGTGCAAGTTGTGATTTCGCCTCCTTCACTTTACCCCGGCCCCGACCCCAGTCAAGAATCGGCACAGAGAGTGTTACGCTCGCGTATTCCTGATGCATGAGATTGCTCAGCGACTGTCCGATATCCTTGCCAGTCTGTGATAGCCCGAACTGTACGTATAGGTCTGCCTTCATCCGGGCGTTGGCTTTTGCATATGCGAGATTACTCTCACTCTGCTTCACGATACGGTTGTAGTATTCAGGGTCGGGACTGTTTCTCAAGGCAAGTTCCATGGCTGATGCCAGTGGCACGTCGAAATCAGGGACGCTGTCAGGAACCGTCAGACCGATCTCCACATTGTCATCCAATCCGAGAAACGACCGTATGCTTTGTTGAGCCTCACGGAGGTTGATCTCAGCATCCATTACATTTGTCTCTTCATTAAGACGGTTTATTTCAAGCTGAAGCATCTCATTCTCAGTAATTGTTCCTATCTCATATCTCCCTTTCGCCATGCGGTAGAGTGTATCGGCAGAAGCAAAGTTCTGACGCGCCATTTCTAATTCATTATTTGCTGATGCAAGAGAAAAGAAATGGTTGCAGGTTGTAGCTGAAATCAATTCAAGGGTCTCGGCATATTGCTTCTTTGCCTCGCTATAGCGGATAGGCTCTTTCTTACGGTCCCATTTCAGCGAATTATAACCGAAGAGACTTTGCTGATAACCGATCACAAGGGGCTGGCTGCTGTAGGCTGTGGTGCCTTGCTGGAACTCATCAAGTCTGTTAAGCGAGCTTTTCAAGAAGAAACTGCCACCCGTAAGACTTACGTTCTGATTGATCTTTAGTGTCAGGTCTGCGCCAAACTGATCCTGCCGGATAAACATCGCGGTTCCGTCAGACTGTGTAATTTTGTTCATCTCCTTATTTATATAGGGCGAGGATGTAAGGGTGACGGAAGGAAGATAGTTAGCTTTGTAGTAGCGGTAGTTCCAATAGGCGGATAGAAAAGCATTACGCGCACTTTGTACTGACGGCGAGTTCTGATGCGCGAGTCTGATCGCCCCCTCAAGGTTCAATGTCAAGCTATCGGTCTCGACAGCTGACATGTTCTCGCAGACGAGTATCAAAACTATTATGATGATTAAATTCTTCATTGCTTTGTCATTTATACTGCAAAGATACTTTCTTCATATGAATAAGCAATGAAAACAGAGTTCTTGTAATGCACATTGGATGAAAATCATACACTCTGCCGTATGAAAATCATACACTTTTCATAAAAATGAGATTTATTGAGAATGGAGTTTAAAATTATTAGTGTTTTTTATTAATTTTGCATTGTGCATTATGAATTATGAATTAAAGAAAGAAAATGAACTACGGTACCATACTCATTGTCGATGACAATCCTGCCATTCTGACCGCCTTGAAGATATGTCTCGGAAAGGTGTTCGAGAAGATTCTTACTCTTACCGAGCCGGAGAACATCTTAATCACTCTCCGTCAGGAACATGTGGATGTGATTCTCCTTGACATGAATTTCTCTAACGGAGTAAACTCCGGACAGGACGGAATGATATGGCTTTCATCCATCAAGCGTCGGCATCCGGACATACCTGTTGTCCTCATCACTGCGTATGCAGATGTCAAACTTGCTGTAAAGGGTTTGAAAAACGGCGCCGCGGACTTTGTCACGAAACCTTGGGATAACGATGAACTTATCCGTGTGCTTAAGGATGCCATAGACAAGTCGAAGGAAGTGATGCCCCTTCATGAGATGGAGCGTGAGCATATCAAGAAGGTGGTGGACAAGTGTCATGGCAATATGAGCAAGGCTGCAGACATGCTTGGCATAACCCGTCAGACACTTTATAGGAAGTATCAGCCGTGATCATAGCTGGCGCCATAATTATCGCGGCTGCTATTATTGCCGTCGTCATATACCGCCATCAGTGCCTGCTCCGGGATAGGGCGGCATTGATGCGCGATGCGATGCGCCATCGCGATTTCTCGTTTAAGCTTCCTGTCAAGGGACTTCTCTTCGGTGAGCGTGCTCTGCAGAGAGCCTTGAACGAAATGGGCCATGATATCGAAAAACTGGAAGCCCACAATGAAGTGGAATCCTGGCAACGCCTTACCCGTGTATTGACTCATGAGATAATGAATGTCATGGCCCCGATACAGAGCATCAGCCAGGCTTATCTTCAAGATCCGGATATAAAAGAGACTCCCTATGAGGAAGGACTGCGTGCTATCCTTGACTCGAGTTCCGGACTTGCCGTATTCGTCAGCAACTACCGCAAGATGACTCAGCTTCAGGAGCCGGTGTTACGGGATATCGACTTCAATACCTTCTGCAGTGGAATCACTTCGCTCTATCCTGAAATGAGCTGGGAAGTTTCTTTACCTGAGAATATGACCCTGAGGGCTGATGAAGACCTTCTCCGTCAGGTCTTCATCAATATAGTAAAGAATGCAAAAGAAGCGGATGCCGGGAAGATAGGCATCCGCAATAAGGATTCTTCGTTGTTGATAAGCAACGATGGCCATGTAATACCTGACGACGTAGCCCGCGAGATCTTCATCCCATTCTTCACTACGAAAGCCGGTGGCTCCGGTATCGGACTTTCCCTTTCTCGTCAGGTACTTATGAGCCAAGGCTTCATCCTTAGTCTCGCCGAGCATCCCGAACGGAACTACAACGTCACCTTCATCCTCGAATGGTAAGGTTTTAGCAAACTCTGCATTATGAATTATGCATTAAGCATTATGCATTGGCGCGCAGCGCCTTCATATAAGCGTCAAGCTTCGCCTCTGCCGGATTTTGCTGAGGTGTCCAGAAACGAGTCCCGACGAGTCCGTCGGGTAGATACTGCTGCGCGGCATAATGGTTCTTATAGTCATGGGCATACATATAGTCATGGCCATATCCCATTTCCTTCATGAGCGATGTAGGAGCGTTGCGCAGATGCAACGGGACCGGTAGATCTCCTGTTTTCCTTACCGTCTCCAGTGCGTCGTCTATAGAAAGATAGGCGGAATTGCTCTTTGGCGAAGTCGCGAGATATATAGTGCATTCTGCAAGAATTATCCTGCCCTCCGGCCATCCGATCTTCGCGAGCGCATCGAAAGTGGCGTTGGCGAGCAGAAGTGCGTTTGGATTGGCGAGTCCTATATCTTCCGCTGCAAGAATGACAAGACGCCGCGCTATGAACTTTGGATCTTCCCCTCCGGCCACCATTCGGGCAAGCCAATATATGGCGGCGTCAGGATCGCTTCCTCTCACAGACTTGATGAATGCCGAAATGATATCGTAGTGCATCTCTCCGTTGCGGTCGTAAGCTGCGGGATTCACCTGCAGACAGTTCGTAACGAACTCATCGTCGATCACCACCGGTGATCCCTCCGGCACACTTTGCTCCAGAAGGTCGAGTATATTTAGAAGTTTCCGTGCATCTCCACCGGCAAATCGGAATAAAGCTTTAGTTGACTTGACTTCCACATTCCTTTTAGAAAGGACGCGGTCATTTTTCAACGCCCGGTCCAGCAGTATCTGCAGGTCTTCCTCCTCGAGCGACTTGAGGATATACACCTGGGCGCGACTCAACAGCGGACGAATCACTTCAAAAGAAGGATTCTCTGTCGTGGCTCCAATCAGCGTCACTACGCCTTTCTCCACGGCTCCCAAAAGGGAATCCTGCTGCGCTTTATTGAAGCGGTGAATTTCATCTATGAAGAGAATCGGTCGGGCCTTTGCAAACATGCTCGATGCCTCGCGTGTGCAACGGTCGATCACGTCCCTCACGTCTTTCACTCCGGATGTAACCGCACTTAGGGTAAAAAACGGAGCGTCTATAGTGTTTGCTATTATTCGCGCAAGGGTTGTCTTGCCCACTCCCGGAGGTCCCCAGAGGATAAAGGAGTTCACCTTTCCGGATTCTATCATGTTGCGTATGATCCCACCGTCGCCTACAAGGTGTTTCTGTCCGATGTAGTCATCGAGCGTGTTGGGTCGAAGACGCTCCGCAAGCGGTTCGAAATTATTCATTTGGCTTTAATTGATTGTTTATTCTCTACTCCATCCTTACCCCTTAACCCTTAACTCTTAACCCTTAACTCTTAACCCTTAACCTTAAAGTTTCCTCAAGTTTTTCAGGATAAATGTCGGCCACTCTGTTGACCACAATGTCGCTGAACGGTTGGATATCAGATGCCTTGAGAGTGCCTGCAATTCCTATTACGAACGCTCCGGCGGCTTTGCCGGCCTTGACACCTTGCAGTGAGTCTTCAAATACCGCGCATCTTCGGGGATCTACGCCGAGAGCCGCGGCTGCTGCCAGGTATCCTTCCGGATCAGGTTTGGAGTTGTTGACCTCATCGCCCGTGATGATGACATCGAATTTCTCCTTGAAGCCCGGCATGTCATGCCAAAGGTGGTCCATCTTCAACTCGTTGCTGCTCGTCACCAAGGCTATAGGTATACCTTTGGCCTTTAGGGCATCAAGAAACTCTATAGCGCCGGGCATCGGGCCATATATCATCATCCCCTCGAGACGAATAAGTTCGTTTGTCACGTCTTTTCTCACTTCCTCAGGGAAGTATCTCTCAAGGATATCCTCAAGAGTTGTTCCTTTGATCTTGTATGCGAAATTCTCTATTCCCCTCGGCCACTGCTTTTCGATCGCTTCCCAGATTTTTGTATATATTCGTTCGCTGTCTACCAGGACACCGTCAAGGTCAAACAGGCAGGCTATGTCGTTATTTGCTTTCATATGCACAAAATTACTTAATTTTTATGAAGTGCCAAAAATATTTATTAACTTTGTAGTTAAAAACATTCTGGGGGCAGTTTTGTTTCTGCTGTCAGGGTTTTGAATAACTCTATTGGATAGAAAATGATAAAAGACATTACGCTTCGTGTATCGCCGGAAATTGCCTCTTCTTCCCAGTTGTTGGCTCCTAAAGTCTTCGGTGCATCCGGTTGCAAGGTTAATGACTGGAAGGTGGTCAGACGCTCTATCGATGCGCGAAAACGTGACATATTCATCAACCTTACTGTCCGTGTGGCATCCGGCGAAGACAGGGAGGTTCCCTCCGGCTTCGTTCCCGTCGAATTTCCCGATGTGTCTTCTGCAAAGGATAAGGTGATAATAGTCGGAGCAGGTCCGGCAGGACTTTTCGCTGCTCTTGAATGCATACGTCTCGGTATGCGTCCGATTGTCCTTGAGAGGGGAAAGGACGTGGATTCACGTCGTCTGGACATAGCCACGCTTAACCGCGAGCGAAAGATCGATCCGGAATCCAACTATTGTTTCGGTGAAGGAGGTGCGGGCACTTTCTCTGACGGCAAGCTCTACACAAGAAGCAAGAAACGCGGCAATCCGGCTGAAGTGCTTTCTTTGCTTGTGCAGCATGGGGCAAAAGAGGAAATACTGATTGACTCGCATCCTCACATAGGAAGCGACCGTCTGCCCGGAATTATGAAGAGCATACGCCAGACCATAATCGAGTGTGGCGGTGAAGTTCTGTTTCAGACTAAGGTCGACCGTCTGCTTATACATGACGGTGTAGTGAAGGGTGTGGTCACTGTAGATGGAACTGAAATTTCCGGCGATGCCGTTATCCTCGCTACCGGTCACTCGGCAAGGGATGTCTATCGCAGTCTTGCCAAAGACGGTGTCAGGATGGAAGCGAAGGGTCTTGCAGTCGGAGTCCGTCTTGAGCATCCCCAGCAGTCGATAGATCGCATACAGTATCATAATCCTTCAGGACGCGGAAGATGGTTGCCGGCGGCAGAATATAACTTCGTCACACAGGTCGACGGCCGGGGCGTCTATAGTTTCTGCATGTGTCCCGGAGGGGTAGTGGTGGCTGCCGGAAGCGGTCCGGAGGAACTTGTCGTCAACGGCATGTCGGCTTCCTCGCGTAGCAGCATATGGGCGAACTCCGGAATGGTCGTCGAGCTTCGTCCGGGCGATTTTCCAGCTTATTCCGATAGGGGAGAGTTTGAAATGCTTGATCTTGTAG
>JAIDSM010000020.1 GCA_029061225.1 Muribaculaceae bacterium | reverse complement strand
TCAGGCTTGAACAACCAGAAAAAGTCGAATATTCTATTGATGTCACGCCATCTGGTATGTTTATTGAGGTCAGACCTGAACAACCAGAAAAAGCTCTGTCTTTTATTGATGTCACGCCATCAGGAATGGTTATTGAGGTCAGACTTGAACAATCAAAAAAAGTAGAATTTTCTATTGATGTCAAGCCAGCGGGAATGGCTATTGAGGTCAGACCTGAACAACCAGAAAAAGCACCACTACCGATTGATGTCACACCATCAGGAATATTTATCGAGAGAAGGCTTGAACACCGTGAAAAAGCATAAAAACCGATTGATGTCACGCCATCAGGGATGTTTATCGAGGTCAGGCTTTTACAATTACGAAAACCATATTTTCCAATTTCAACCACCTCATAATCATTAGTTCCATATGACACAGTTGCCGGGATAGTCACTTCTCCCTCGCAATCATTGCCAGATTGGGATTCGCTTCCAGCCCTTGTTCTGGCAGTCTTCGCATTGGCATCAAGGACGGTATACCATATGCCTTCGTATTCGAAGTCCTGCGCGGATGCCGGCAACGCGAGGAGTGCTGTCAGCAATGTCAGTATTATTGATTTTATTTGTTTCATCTATGGAAAATGTTAGTGTTTTATCATTACTTTATGGCCCGCAATCAGGCAGACTCCCTTTGGTAGATTATCAACATAGACCGGTTCTCCGGCCTTAAGAGATACCCTGCGGAGCAATGTGCCGTCGGCTGAGTAGACATCTATAGTGCGGTCTACAGAGCTCTTCAATATCACCCCGTTGCCTTCTTGGGCTATCTTAAGACCATCCTCGTCGGGAAGCGCCAGCACTGCCGACTGTAGGCCATGGATCCGGAAGGCATTCGCATTGTCATTGCGGAGAACATATGCCTCCAAAGGTTTTGGAAGGACATCTGTATGGAAAGCTGAGCCGGGAGCAAGAACCGTACCATTATCATCAGTCAAATTATCCATTCCTACATTAAGACCCATCGCATCCTCAGCCTCCGCCTTGTCGAGAGGTAACCACAGTGAACGGAATTCGCGACCCGTAGCCCATGTTGCCACGTATGGCGTTGTTGTCTCAGTCGTTATTTTCTGCGAGGTTGAATTTGAGAAGGTCACGGTGCCATGTATGTTATATGCAGGATTGTAACGGGGGTTATTAGGCATCGAGATGATGTAGGGCACTCCGGCCTTAATTTCGGCAGCCTCCATCCACTCCCCTTCCGGGTCTGCCTCATAGAGCCAGAAAGGACGCTGACTGTTGACATCACTTACAGCCGCAAAGGGCAGCAACACGTGTCCCTCAGGCGATGAAACCCTTGTGACATCAAATGGAACCACTATCGTCTCCCAACCGGCACAGCCATCATAGGCAGTGGCCTGAAGGAATTCCTTCTTCATGATGCTTGTCTTCGCAGTAAAATCTGCAACAGGAGTGAAAGGATAGCCGGGGGTCAGCACAAGCCTATCGCAGACACCGTTAGCAACGACGTTATGATCAAGTCCATCAGGTGCGTATTGCTTATCATCTACATACACAAGTAGGTTGGGATTGCCTATTGACTTCACTACTTCAACATTCAACCGTTCATTACCATGCCACATAAGAGACGAAAGAAGCGGACAATTAGCAAGTGCATTATTACCAATTTTGTCTATCGTTTTTGGCAACGTTATCGACACAAGATTCTCGACACCGTAAAAAGCATACTCTCCAAGCTCTGTAACAGTAAATACAGCATCTTTATAATAAACATTCTCAGGAATTATTGTATAATTTTCTTGAGCTATTTGTGCCTCTCCTCGTATATACGGAGCAAGGACACTACACGTTCGATTCTCTACATCGAGTACCTTATACCATATTCCTTCATATTCAAACTCTTCTCCTGCCAAAATAAGATCACCGAATCCTTCATAGCCATCCTTAGCGACGATATGCTTGAAGAGATTCCAAGGTATCGCAGCTTTAATGTCTGAGAGTAAAGCATTGGGCATATGTAGTGTTGCAACATTGTAGACTGAATCTATAAATAATTCTCTATCCGCACTAAGAGGGATAGATGCATAATAATTTACAGTTTCAGTGTCACTATAATCGAGTCCCGAGTTAAACACCCTTTTTCCAATGGTCAGCAAACCTTCGGGAAGGCTAATTGATGTAAGATCGTTACAGTCATAAAAAGCCATATCTCCTATCGAAGTCACAGACTCCGGAATGTCAATACAAGTAATTTTAGGACAAACTTCAAAAGCGCTGTTACCTATATAAGCAACATTCATAGGTATATTGATCGATGTCAATTCCAAACAATAATAAAAGAGACCGTCCTCAATGGAAGTTAGCGATTCCGGGATATGTATGGAGTTTAATATCCAACAATTAGCAAAAGCATATGAACCTATTGAACTTACAGAATCTGGAATATTAATTGAGCTCAAGTTAATACAATTTTCAAAAGCATACGTTCCAATAGAAGTTATTGATTCTGGAAGTTGAATAGATTTTAAATCCTGATTAGACATAAAAGAATAATCGCCAATCTCCACAACGGAATATTCAATATCTTCACCTACCGCTATTGACGGAATAACTATATCTCCTGTAACATTATTACCAGACGAAAAAGAATCTTCCCCTGCCTTAGTCCTACAAGTTTGTGCCTCTGCATCCAGTACGGTATACCACACTCCCTTATACTCGAAGTCTGTCCCAGCTTCAGCAAAACCTACAGAGCCGTCTTTCGCTTTTATTCTATCGAAACAATACCATGGTAAAACAGACAACACGTCTGCCAGCGATGCATTGGGCGTCTTGAGGATTGCTTCATTGAAAGTATTTGGTATATTGTTATTAAAAATATCAATTGGCGCTTCGATTGGATTAACAGCCTCATATGTTATCTCTTCAATATTCTGATTGTATTCAAATGCGGCAGAACCAATCAAATCTATCGTACCGGGAAGGTTAATAACCCTAATATCACACCGCTGGAATGCTCTTTCTCCAATTTCTGTAAGAGACTTTGGAAGGATTAGCTCAGTGAGACTCGAACATCCATAAAATGCCCCATCTTCAATAATTCTAAGGGATTCAGGAAGTTTTACAGACGTCAAAGACCGGCATTCCCAAAAAGCACTACTTCTAATAATATCTAATGATTCAGGGAAATTTACTTCTGAAAGAGATGAACACCCATAGAACATTTCAAATGGAATCACTGTAAGAGATTCAGGTAACACAACCTTAGCAAGAGCCATACAATTATGGAATACATATTCTTGCATCTCCACTACTGAAGCTGGGACAAAGACTGACGTAAGGGATTGACAAGAAGCAAAAGCATAACGTTCTATTGACTCCAATCCATCTGACAACCCAACATAAGCCAGATTACTGCAACCGGAGAATGCACTATGTCCAATGACCTTTAGAGTCTCAGGAAGTTTAATCGATATAATTGCCTGACAATCCTCAAAAGTACTATAACCTATTTCTACAACAGTATAATTGTTAAATCCATCAGACACGATGGATGGTATCTCGAAGTCATCGGTAAAGATTGCGTCATCAATTCCATCAGTATATCTATACCAGTTTTCTTTTGTTTTGCAAGTCTTGGCTTCGGCATCAAGAACTGTATACAATATTCCTTCAAATTCGAAGTCTTGAGCCGATATCGGCAGCGCGAGGAGCGTTGTCTGTAGAGTTAATATTATTGATTTTATATGTTTCATGTATATTTTCTTTATTTATCATGAAGTGCCTTTCCAAGGCTACGGATGTATGTCCAAGATTGACCTTTACACTTAAATATCCATCAAGGATAGCGGACGCACGAGCCGTGCGCCCCTACCGTTTGATAGTGTAATTATCAGTTTGACAGTGTAATTATCAGTTGGGGGATGGTGGGTTGTTGTCATCCTGGCCGGGGAGTCCGGTACCGGGATCGCCGTTAAGGGCCGGGGTCGTGAAGGTAATTGAATTACTTCTCGAACCCATCAACTGATCGCCATTATAGTACTCTATGACTGCCCAGACTTCATACCGCGTGTTGGGCTTGAGATTCACCATCTCCGCAGTTATCAAATTATTGTCACTGATTGTCCCGGTGATTCTTCCTTCATCAGCAGGATCATCAAGATTTGCATAGACAACACCTGCTCCCGTAATCTGTGTATACGGGCTGCTGAAATAAGCATGAATTTGAGCAAATGTGGCTGTCCATCCGCTGGAAATCCAAGGCTCACTCACCTGTGGGGTCTCATCCGGATTGGGAGCCTCGGCGCTGGCGTTCTGATTGATATACACGACTGTTGTGCCCATCTCACCACTGCGTGTGAAGACAAGGCTTGCCTGACGAGCAACAGAAGTATTGTTGGCACCTATACTTGCGCGTATTGTGACAGGTTCTGCTGAAGCCTCACCTGAAGTCTTGTCAAGAGTCACCCAATCACCTGCTGATATAGCTGACACAGTCCATGACTCACGCGGTGAATACACTTGGAACTCTATGGTCTCTCCGACGGATGCCACCTGAGGCACCTGGGTAGGAGTAATGAAGAACGTCTCAGTGGATGCTGCCTGAGTCACATTGAGGCGGATTGGCGTAAACGCTGACGTGGGGCTGCTTATCGACACCTCGGCATAACGCACCGAAGTACCAGGATTCGCCTCTACGCTTATCTGAAACGTAACAGTCTTCTCTTCTGCAGAGCCATCTGCCGGCCTATATTCATCACCCACCATATCAGGACCCGGAATGATCTTCACCCAAGAGTGGGAGGAAGAAGCCACCCATGCCTGGTTGGCTTTGACAGTAACCACAGGAAATGGCCCGTTGCCGGTGCCATTGTATGATATCTCATCGCCCGCATAGTCCACCTGAATGCTCTGGCGGTCCTGAACTACATCGATCTCCACGCTCTTGCCCGCGATATGGGAGCCGTCACTCTCTATGGCGTAGACTGTCACGGTACACTCGCGGCTATTGCCACTACGGTTGGGAGCTGCCTCTACAGTAAAAGTACCGTCACCGATATGTCCTGCTCCATCGGAATTACCTTCGCCATAAACAATCTGGCACCAAGCACCTTCACAATTGGATACTTCCACAGTCCAGCGGGTGCTGCTGTTTACGGTGAAAACCGTAGAGGATTGTGCCGAACCAATGTCGAGCATACCATTATGGAAACCAAGTGCCTCTATTGAGATGCCGATGTTGGAGCCGTCGGCAGCGTAAAGGCCGCTTTCGACGTTTTCAGAGCAGCCGGTCATGGCCGCCGATATAGTCAGGAGGGCAATGCCACCCATGATGGCAATGCCTGTATTTCGAACTTTATTGAATAGTTTCATAATCTGTAGTAATTAGAGGTTGACGGAAAGACCGATATAGGCGCGGAAACCGCCGCGCGTGATTCCGGCAAGATTGCATACATTCACGATGTCGCCCTTGTCGCCGATAGGGATGGCGTATTCAGGGGTTACGAAGATGCCGAGGTGTGGCACGGGATGCCATGTAAGGCGGGCACCTACCGACACATTGTTGACCGTAAAACCGTTGCCCGGCTTATCCTTGGCAATCAGACGCTGCTGCAGGAAACCGACCTGCGGGGTGAGTCCGAATCGCTCGGCGAAGCGGAGGCCGTAGCCGACACGTACTGCCCATTCGTCTACACGGTAGGCTACTGCCTGGTCGAAGATGTTGTCGGTGTCGTTATACCAGTTGACATCCTTCGACTTCCCGAGTCCGAGATTATAGGATGCTGATAGGTCAATGCCCTTGTACATACCGCCTATGGTGAATGACACTCCCATGTTGGAGGCAGCCATGAAGCCTACCGATGCATAGACTGTGTTGCTTGGCACGTACTGGATTTTCTTCAGTATCACGGTGTCCACAAGCGTCTCTCCGCGCGTGATGTGGAAATGACGGGTGACGGGGGTATAACCGCGACGCGAGAATGTCCATTCATAATTAGCCACGGGTAGCTGCATGTCGGGGTTCGTCTCGATAATGGTGTCAGCCTGCGTTACGGTCACTCCATGTTCAGGCTCAGTGGCCAGCTTAAGGTAGCCGAGATGCGGAGTCGGGGCATTGGCCTGTATGTGGGTCACCTGTCCCGGGACTACACGGAAGGTTGTAGTGGCAGGTTCATGGTCTTTCTTCCTTGCCTCGATCACGTAGTCGTCGCCACGGAGATGCGCTGCATATTGCCCTACACCCTCGCGGCGACCCTGAAACCAGAGTTCGGCACCGCCGTCGACATCGACGACAACGTCGCCATATTTGAGGTTCTCATCCTCCATCTGAAGGCTGAACTGCACCGGTCCGTCCCGCTCCACATTGATGTCATCGTCAAAAAGAAGCGAACCGAGTTTTGCGCGCACGGCATGGGTACCATAAGGAATGAATGTGGTGATCGGGCTCACCCCGACGCTGTCGCCGTCGATCCATATCTCGGCGTTGCGTGCAGAGGCGGAGAGTGACACCTCCTTGCCTTGGGGGGAGAGGATCATTGAGTAGACGCGTCCTTCCTTGATGTCGGAGGGATAATAGAATGTCAGAGGATCATATTTCGGGTGAGAGATGGTCACCTTCTGCGAGGCACGCGGCACATAGAGCCATACCTGTCCCGGGCCATGTTGTTCCTGCCCGGCAAAGCCCTGGCCGGAACCGCCAAACGTCAGTTCGGAACTCGGCAGTGAAGTGTAAATCTTGATGATTGCGGCGCGTTTGCCGTTTCGGTCTCGCTTCTCAAGCGTATTGCTCTGTGCATCCATGTCTTGGGGTCGAGCCTCGAAGTCGCGGACAGTCAGTTTTTGTCCGAATGCCGGCAATGCCAGCAGCATGACAAGAAAAAGTAGTAGTGAATTCAGTCTACTCATTTTTAGATTATTAATTGTGTTGTTATTGGCTGTTTCAGGTATCTCTTGCCAAGAGATACCTATTTTATTGTAAATTAATGATTATTAGAACTAAACCAAGAATAAATTATTAAATTGCTAAACAAATTTCAATTTTGAATCAAAAAAATTGGCTATTTTGGCACATAAACTTTCATATTTGGGATATTTTCTCTATCTTTGTGGAGAAAATAGGTATCTCTTGGCAAGAGATTCGGATTTTTGCTAAACATTCCGACCTTGAATCTCTTTGGAAGAAATCCAGAGTAGGTAGAATTTTACTCCACTTAGGTTAGACCTTGTCCTCCATGTAATAGCGTTTTTCGATGAGTCTTTCACCATATTTTTTCTATAACCTCGGATTCCGAAAAAAATTGAACTTTTTTGTATGATAATTTGTATAATATGAAAATTCGTATTATACGTAGGGGGAGTATTATAATTCACACGCGAAGAGACGGAGGTGCCGGGAACGCGGAGTGGGGGCTGCAAAATCTCTATAAATTTTCTACATACGCTATCTCTCCCGTCCCGGCTTCATCCCAGCCGGGACTTTTTTATAGATTGTATATTTCTGACGAGACATTCACAAATGCTTCTTGCATATATGATGGATTTTATTTATATTTGCGGAAAGTTTGAGAATAATGGAAGAATTGAAATATCCTATTGGGATGCAGACCTTTTCAAACCTTATCGAGAAGGGATATGTGTACGTAGATAAGACCAAGTATATAAAACCTTTATTAAATCAAGGAAAATTCGTTTTTCTAAGTCGTCCGCGCCGGTTTGGGAAGAGCTTGCTGCTGTCTACCCTGAAAGCATATTTCGAGGGTCGGCGAGAACTATTCAAGGGATTGGCGGCAGACAACATGAACTTGGATTGGACACCTTCTCCGGTATTTCGTTTCGACCTAAATGCTGAGGATTTCAGACGTGAGGATGCTGTGGTGCTCCTTATCGAAGGCTATCTTAGGAGTTATGAGAAAATATACGGCAGGGATTCCCATGACATTACCATATCCCAACGATTCAAAGCTCTTATAGAGAATGCCTATAGGCAGTCAGGAAAGGAAGTTGTAATACTTGTAGACGAATACGATAAGCCCTTGCTTGAAGTTGAGGAAGACAAACATCTGTTTGACCATCATCAACGCACATTGAAAAGCTTTTTCGGCAATTTGAAATCAATGGATGAGTACATTCGCTTCGTCTTCATCACGGGAGTCGCGAGATTCAACAGGGTAAGCATCTTCAGTGATTTCAACAACCTCAAGGATATATCCTTAGCAGATGAATACGCCGACATTTGCGGATGGACAGAGAATGAACTTGTGAGCTACTTCCAGCCTGGTATCGAAGCACTTGCAAATAAGCGTAAGGAGAATTTCAACAAAACGCTGGATGCTCTTCGCGATTATTATGACGGATACCTCTTCGCTTCGGGCGGTTCGCGACTATATAATCCCTACAGCGTCCTCAATGCTTTGGATTTGAAGGAAATTGACACATACTGGTTCGGAACGGGCACACCAACATTTCTCGCGAGACGTATCAAGGCTAACGGAACGTTTCCCCCTGACATAAACGGCAAGACCTGCACAAGGAAGGAACTCACTGCTGTGGGTCTTTATGACAAGAATCCCCTCCCTTTGATGTTCCAGACCGGTTACCTCACCATATGGGAATACAAGGAGGAGGTCAGCCTATATGAACTCCGGTTCCCCAACCGAGAGGTTGAGACTGCCTTCTATGAGGAGTTGCTCCCTATATATATTCCGGAAACTGCTGATCCTTTCAGTCCATTCAGTTTCCATGAGTTCAGAAAAGATCTTGCAGAGGGCAGACCAAAGGATTTCATGGAGAGGATGGCTACACTATTGAAGGATCTTCCTGGAGAGGATCACAACGAGTCAGTCTACCGTGCTTCCACGTTTCTTCTGACCGTATTAAGCGGTAATCTTACCTTGGCAGAGCATCATGGATATAAGGGAAGGAGTGATCTTGAGGTCTTCACCAGGGAATATATTTATGTTTTTGAGTTTAAATATAATAAAAGCATTGAAGACGCTATGGCTCAAATTCATTCCCGGGACTATGCAGGCCGATTTGCCCTCGATCCCCGTACCGTCTTTCTCATCGGAGTTAACTACGAAGAGAAGAAGGAGCAACGCGGGCTGATGTATGAGATAGATATCTATAAACCTTGAAATTCTTTTTTAACCAAATGAAGACATTATATCTGATACCGGCGCGGGGAGGAAGCAAGGGGATTCCGGGGAAGAATATCAAGCCGTTCTTGGGGAAGGCGCTGATATGCCATACCATTGACCAGGCGAGGGCGGCAGGCGCGGATGACGCGGATATCTGCGTCAGTACGGATTCGGAGGAGATTCGGAAAGTCGTGGAGGATTACGGACTGAAAGTGCCGTTCATGCGGCCAGACAGCCTGGCGACTGATACTGCAGGGACTTACGGAGTCATACTTCATGCGCTTGAATGGTATCTGGAGCATGGAGTGGAATATGACCGGGTGGTGCTTCTGCAGACTACCTCTCCCCTACGCCGCCCGGAAGACATCGTCGGTGCCATTGAGGCATGGAAGCCGGGCATCGATATGGTGGTAAGCGTATGCGAAGCTGCCACCAATCCGTACTATAATGCATTCGAGACGGATGACAAGGGAAACCTCCACATAAGCAAGGGTGACGGACACTATACGCGCCGCCAGGATGCGCCAAAAGTTTGGGAATACAATGGAGCTGTCTATGTGATGGATGCCGCATCGCTTTGGCGAATGCCAATGTCGGAGTTTCCCGTACGCCGACCTTACGTCATGCCTGCGGAGCGGTCGGTAGACCTGGACACTCCGGCTGATTGGATTCGGGCGGAATGCGTGATGCGTAACGCGTAACGCGTAATTTTAGACTACGGAGATAGGATAACCGATGGATTATTCCTGCGGGGGAGTCTGTTTTGCTTTGCGTCTGCGGCGACGGGCGATGCGCTTGCGGTGTTCCTCAAGCATAGCGCGGTGGCGTGCGGCGCGCTCCTTTCTACGCTCAATGCGCTCTGCCTGCTGCTGATCTTGATGCGCTTGGTGCATCTCAACCCTGAGCTGCTTCTCCTTCTTACGACGCACCTCTCCCCTCCCCTGTATGATAGCCTTGACATCCTCTGCAAGAGCCTTATCCATACCCAGATGTTTGAGTAGACGACCGGTCATGAGTCCTCCTATATGCTCGTGGCGAGGATAGCGCATCGTGCCGGATTTGTCGCGCACAGCAGCCCGAAGCATACCGACATTGCCGAAGAAAGCAGCAAGTCGCTGAGCCTCATCCTCCACTCCCTCTTCCTCAAGCTTGCAGACGGCATCAATGCCCAGCTCAAGCAGGGTCTTATCGCCCGGTTCGGGCGTTGTCTCCGACATCTCACGCATCAGCTGGTTCATATATTTCAATCCGCCGATCTCAACTAAAGTCCCAAGCGAATCACGAACATTTCTTCCAAAAAGCATCTTACGGAATTCCGCACTCCAGCGCTCACGCGAGACAATCGCCAACCTTTCCACACTGGCTTTCAGAGCCTCCATAGTGGCCTCATCTATCTTCCAACCGAAGCGGGCGGCAAACCGGAGGCACCGCAATATACGCACCGGATCATCGTCAAACGTCTCATAGGGATCAAGGGGTGTACGTATCACACCCTCACGTATGTCGTGGACCCCACGCCCGGTCATGTCGAGGATCTCTCCCGTCTTGATGTTACGGTAGAGGGTATTGACAGTGAAATCCCTGCGGAAACAATCTTCCTCAATCGTTCCGCTGACCACTTCCGGGCAACGGCTTGTCTTTTCAGTGTATTTCTCAGCCCTGGTCTGCACCACCTCTATCTCCTCCTCCGGGAACTTGCGGAGACGAAGCTTGGCAGTACCAAACTTGCGGAAAAGCACCGGCATCTCCACTAAGTATTTATGCCGGAGAAGCCACATGGCAAACTTCACGCCCCCATCGGGAAGATCCACGGCGATATCCACATCATGGATCGGAGCACCCAGTATCTCATCTCGCACACATCCTCCTACGGCATAAAGATGGCCATCCCATTTTGTGCCTTCGCTTATCTCCCGGAAATAATCAAGAATCTTATGATATGTATTGTCTGTCATAAAGCGTCAATTCGCTTGCACAGGGAGTTCCTGTGTCTTTTTTATATGCTTTATCTGCCAAGCGAGCATGAATCCTGCTACAATAGTGGAGAGGAAATCACCGATTGGGAAACATGACCATACTCCATCCAAGCCAAACATAGGAGGCAATATCATCAGGGCAGGAATGAGGAAGATCACCTGGCGGGTAAGCGACAGGAAGATTGACTTAGTAGCCTGTCCGAGCGACTGGAAATAGTTGGTGACCACTACCTGGAAGCCGACCATCCAGAAGCCGACAGTAGTGATGTGCAGACAGTTGACGGCACACGTGATCTGATCGGGATCCTGCATAAACAGCTTGGCGATCATATCTGCATTAGTGGCTCCGATAATAGAGCCTGTAGTGGTGATGCAGACTGCTGTGAAGGCCGCCATCTTAAGCGTGCGGAAGAGACGATCAAATTTCCTTGCGCCGTAATTGTAGCCCAAAATGGGCTGCATACCTTGACAAATGCCGATCACAACAAACACAAATATGGTCACGAAACGATTGAATACCACAACTGCCGCTATGGCATCATCCCCTCCATACTTCAGGAGAGAGGTGTTGACCACGGCATTGACACAGCTTCCCGCCACATTTATCAAGAATGGCGACATACCGATGTAGAGGATAGAGGTTATAACGCGCCAGTTGAACTTGAATGTGCCACGCTCGAAATGAAGGGTAACATCCTTCTTGAAGAAATGCTGCATTACGAAAATGGCGGTTATCACCATTGAAATATCGGTAGCAATTGCCGCCCCCTTGATGCCCCATTTGAAACCAAACAGGAACAATGGAGCGAGGATACAGTTCAGCCCTGCACCAATCATATTGGTCCACATTGCCTTTTTCGGATAGCCTGAAGCTCGCATCACATTGTTGTAGCTGAATGTAAGGTTCATCAGCACCATTCCCGGAAGCACCCAAGTCAGGAATTCCTTGGCGTAGGGCATACTGGCATCCGAGGCACCAAACAGTCTCAGCAGAGGCTCGAGGAAGATTGCGAAAGCCGTGGTGTAGAGCACGCCGATAAGAATGGTAAGCTGGACTGAATTCCCAAGTATCACGGCTGCCCTGTGATGGTCTTTCTGCCCCAACACTATCGAAATTCTGGTAGCAGCACCGGCACCAATCAGCATACCGAATGCTGTTCCGAGATTTTGAACCGGGAATGTGACGGCAATACCTGCCACTACATTAGGGTCGTCGATGGCATGGCCTATTACAATTGAGTCAATAATATTATATAATGCCATCACAACGGTGCCTATCACCGCCGGGAGGCTATATTTCCACAGGATCTTTCCAATAGGAGCTGACGAAAGTTCTTTCAATCTCTCATCAGTCGGAGCCTTTGCACCTGCGGTTTGCGTTTTTTCACTCATTTTGATATATGATATTTATAGTGGATTCCTTAATTATAAACAATCACAAATTTTTATTGTTATAATGATAAAGCATAAATTTCTAAAAATGTTAATTAATTTGCTTTCTCGACAATACTTTAAACATATCAAACAATAATTTAAAACACCGAAAAGACAATGAAAATCAAAGCATTATCTTGTGTATTCCTTGCAGTGCTGATGCTCGTGGCAGGATGTAACACCACAAATCTTGGAAAAGGCGCTGCAATAGGAGGTGGCGGAGGTGCCGCTCTTGGAGCCGGCATCGGCGCACTCATCGGAAAAGGCAAGGGAGCCGGCATAGGCGCAGGCGTTGGAGCCGCAGTAGGCACAGCGGTAGGCGCTATCATCGGCAAGCATATGGACAACCAGCAGAAGAAACTTGAAGAAGAACTCAAGACCGCTTCAGTAGAAAAAACAGAAGTAAACGGTACCCAAGCCATAAAGGTGACTTTCCCCGGTGGCATCCTTTTCGCTACAGGCAAATCAAACATCCAGCCTGCAGCGCAGAATGAGCTCGTGTCGTTCGCCGAGTCTCTCAAGCAGAATCCACTTACAGACGTTGCAATCGGAGGCTATACCGACAATACAGGAAGCATGGCTGCCAACACAAAGGTGGCTGACGCACGCGCAAATGCCGTGAAGGTTTTTCTGGAAGGACAGGGTGTGGCAGGCACTCGCATCGAGGCTCAGGGATATCCCATGCAAGACTACGTGGCAAGCAACGACACTGAGGCAGGACGCGCTCAAAACCGTCGCGTAGAAATCTATATCTATCCTTCTGACGATATGGTAAAAGCCGCTGAAAACGGTGAGCTTAAATAAGACATCAAGGCAGCATGAATCTATATATTCGTGCTAAATGAAAAATCCGCCCTGTGGCAAAAACGCCGCAGGGTGGATACACGTATTCATATTGCTTTTCATAAGAGCGAACTACATCCTGATTCGACACGATATGAGAACCCGACGCTACTCATTTCTTATCTTCTTTGTAGCCCTCCTTACATATATTTTATGCCCGACAAGCGCCAAAGCCCAGATTCTTGTGCCTGAAGGAGTGACGGAAAACACTGACTCCATCAAGAAATCGATGGATATCGGCCCTTTCTTTGGCCTTTATAAAGACAATTATTTCGCTTTGGGCACTGATCCTTTTCATAAGCCCAACGCCACCAATTCGGGCATCAAATTCCAGTTGTCCATATCGCAGCGGCTCACCAATGCAACTCTCCCGTGGGGCACATATCTCTACCTCTTTTTCACTCAAAAGGTTTTCTGGGAAATATTTCAGGAATCCATGCCAATGAGCGACCTTAACTTCAACCCGGGTATTGGATGGTCGAAACCATTCTTCATCAAAGACCGCTATTGCGGCAAGATGACTCTCATTTTGGAGCATGAGAGCAACGGACGCGACGGAGAAGCGTCCCGATCATGGAATAAGGTGTCGCTTGCCGGCAGCGCATACGTCACCGAGTGGCTATCCGTACATGCAAAATATTGGTATCCAATCGTAGACGGGCAGAACAACAAGGATATCCTGAAATACAGCGGTATCTTCCAGATGGGTTTTCAGCTTAACTCAAAAGACCATCGCTTCACATTTGCCTCCACCTTCGTCAAGCGGCAAGGATGGAATATGAACTGGAATACCAACATTCAGTTTGGATGGCGTATCCACAAGGCTTCCAACCAGTATTTCTTCTTGGATTTCTACAACGGATATGGAGAAGGGCTTCTCGCATTTAAACAATTCCACAACCGACTGCGGTTTGGAATCCTTATCCGGCCCACACTATTCTCTGAGTATTGACAATTCATCTGGCATAAGCACCGAGCGCCGGATTTCCCCATTCAAGGCGATCTACCCCATCCATATCAAATAGACATTCCGGAGTGACGTATTCCGGATTTCCGGCACTGATAGCAGGAGAATCCTCCTTAAGGCGATAGTTGAATATATACTCATCGCGCACAGTCTCAAACTCCGGGTTCTCCCCCCAAAGGCACGAGATGAAATGCTCATCGTCAGAGCCATCGACTCCAAGCAATACATTGCGCAAATATACATTCGTATCCTTTAGGTCTCCCGGAGTAATTGGAGAGGTGATGCCATAAATAATGCAGTTGCTGAAATCAGCTTTCATCAAAGGATTGGTAATGCCTGAGCTTTCTTCTCTCGTAAGATAAGAAAGCGTAAGTATTGATTCAGGAGAAATGGCAAATAGATAGTAGTTTGCCATCGTGCATTGCACGAAATTATGCTCCCCACCACGAAGCCACACCACAGCCTCTCCGCCATCAGAAAAGCAGCACCCGTATGCATCCACTTTCGAATGCTCCGACCGCAGCACATTCCCCTGAGAATTATGCAGCCATGAATTTATGAGTGTCAACTTGTTGCGATCAGTCACTCCACAACTGTCTACTACCACGCCTTCCACCGTAGACTGCATCTCTACATATTCCATGCGGTTGTCAAAAGATCCGGCACCAAACCTTACGCCCTGCCATTGGCCTGCAAGTATCTCATATCCTGTATCGGGGAGCACATCATCGAGGCGATCACCCCGCAGCGCCACCATTTTGCCGGGCTCTCCAAGTGCGAGCAGCCTGCCATCTACCTGCAGCATCCCTTTATCATGGAAAAGGAGCTTCGTGCCAGGACTAAGTGTTAGAGTTGCCCCCTCAGCCACGCGAAGGGTATCAAATACCACATAGGGCATTTCATCCGTAAAAGTGACATCTGAATCAAGGGTGACACCACGCAGACGCCTTACGTTCTGGCCATAGGCCTCAAGGGTCACAGTCTGGGTCACGCCGTTTGTAATAAAATCCAGCATTCCCTCCACCTTGAACGGACGAGGATCCTCATTTTCTTCAATCAGGCACTCCACGAATACGAATATTGAATCATTGGCACGTATCTCGACATTCTCAAACACTTTACCGGACTGTCCGTCGACATTCATTGAGAAAATGCCGTCGTCAGAACGCATACGGATGCTTGAAATGTTGACTGCTTTTGATGCCTTGTTGAAGACTTTAAGGCGCGCCGTAGGGGTACCGAGATCAGTGAAGACTGTGTCAAATCTCAGTGTGTCGGTTGAAAATGTCAGCAAGTCGGATGGGGAATCTGTGAAATCATCCGAAATGCATCCCTGCCATAGAGCCGAGACTATAAGCGATATGAAGAAAAAAAAGAGAATTCGCATTGTTTTCATATACGAAAAACGTCTTTTATAACGTATTTATTATATGAAGTATATGTTAGTGGCCGGAGAGGCGTCGGGCGACCTCCATGCCTCAAGGCTAATGGAAGAAATAAAGAATGCTGACAGCAATGCCGACTTCCGGTTTCTTGGGGGCGATCTGATGGCCCGCGCAGCCGGACGCCAGCCGGAGATACATATCGAAAAAATGAACGTGATGGGATTCACTGAGGTGATACGTTCTTTGCCAACTGTGCTGTCAAATCTAAAGCGGGCAAAAGCTTTGGTAAAGGAGTTTCATCCTGATGTGCTTGTGCTGGTAGACTACCCATCATTCAACCTGAAACTGGCAGCATATGCACATAAACATGGGATCCGAGTCGATTGGCTTATTGCCCCTAAGGTTTGGGCATGGAAAGAATGGCGCATTCCAAAGCTTAAGAAATACCTGACCAACCTTTACAGCATACTACCTTTTGAGACAGCTTACTTCAAGCGACATGGTATGGATGTGCGATATGTGGGCAATCCCACTGTGAAGGAAGTGGAGGAATCGTTAGGTCACATCCCGCCGAAAAAGCATTTCCTTGAGCGTCAAGGAATCTCTGACACCAGACCAATAATTGCGATTCTGCCCGGATCACGTAGAGCCGAGATTCGCAACAACCTTCCACTGATGATCGAGGCAGCCAAGCGCTTCCCGGATTATCAATACATCATCGCTGCTGCCCCATCAGTGCCTGAGAAATTCTACCGTTCCATAGCCCAGGATACCGGACTGCAGCTTGCATTCGGAGCTACACACACTCTGCTGAAGTATTCCACAGCCGCCATCGTCACTTCCGGGACAGCCACGCTGGAGACAGCTGTGATAGGCACACCACAGGTGGTATGCTACCGTGGCAACGGATCGCGTCTCACTTATGAGATCATGAAGAAGATACTTAAAGTGAAATATGTGTCGCTTCCAAATCTGATAGTAGGCAATTCCATCGTCACAGAACTTCTTCTTCACAATTGCACTTCCGACAGGATAGCCCGCGCATTAGGACCATTGCTTCAGCCCTCACCGCAAAGAGACTGGCAGCTATCAGGATATCGCAACATGAAGAAACGCCTCGGCACTACCGATGCTTCAAAGATTGCGGCGGAATATGTTGTTAAGAGTTAAGAGTTAAGGGTTGAGGGGGAGAAGGATAAAAAGTTTTGAATAATTGAGCACTGGATTCAGACATATACGGATATTGCTCTTCTTTGCGATGCTTATGACGCTTGCCGCTTGCGGAACGAAGAAGAATACTGCCATTTCACGCAACTGGCAGGCTTTCAACACGCGATATAACGTCTATTTCAATGGCAATGAGCATTATAAAGAAACCCTTAAGGCCATGGAAGATGACTATGAAGATGACTTCACCAGAATGCTCCTCACTCATCCTGCCGATGCCAGGGCAGACGAGACAATGCCCAAGCCTAAAGGAGACTTCAAACGCACCATTGAGAAGATGCAGAAGGCAATACAATTGCATTCCATCAAGAAAAAGCCCCCTAAGAAATCAGGATCTGCCAAAGAAAAGGCGTTCCGTGCCCGCGATGAGTTTAATCCGTTTCTCCATAACGCATGGCTTATGCTTGGCAAGGGGCAGTATTTCAACGGCGACTTCATGGGAGCTGCTGCCACATTCATGTATATATCCCGCCACTTCCTGTGGCTTCCGGAAGTAGTCACTGAAGCTATGCTCTGGCAAGCAAGATGCTATGCGGCTCTCGACTGGACATATGAGGCTGAGAACATACTTGTAAAAATCAAAGACAAAGACCTGACCAACAAGACACTCCGGCAGCTCTACGAGCTTGTAGAGGCATCCTACCTGCTTAAGGCAGGCCGCTACCAGGAAGCAATACCGTTTCTGCGCGAGGCTGCCAGAAGTGCCGGAGGAGTACAGAAACACCGACTATATTTTCTTCTCGGGCAGGCGTGCCGACAGGTAGGGAAAGACGACGAAGCTTATGAGGCTTTCCGAAAGGCAGGCAGTGGCGTGTCAACCCCCTACCGGCTGAAATTCAACGCGCGGATCAAGCAGAGCGAGGTTTTCCGTGGAGCTGATATCTCGAAAGAGGTGGCAGCCCTCAAGAGCCTGACCCACTATCAGCGCAACAACGACTATCTCGACCAGATATATTATGCCATAGGCAACCTCTATCTTTCAAGAAAAGACACGGCTCAAGCAAAGGCCAACTATAGGCTCGCAGTGGAGAAGTCCACTCGAAATGGAGTTGACAAAGCCATGGCAAAACTCGCGCTTGGAGCTATCTATTTTGACGACCGTGAATACACAAAGGCACAGCCATGCTATTCCGAGGCTCTTCCGCAGCTTCCCCAGACATACCCCGGTTATAAACAGATAGCCAAGCGATCCGATGTGCTCGACCAGCTCGCCGTCTATGCCGGCAACGTGGAACTGCAAGACTCATTGCTCACCATTGCAGGGCTTTCTGAAGAAAAGCAGATGGAATGGGCTGAAGAGCAAGTGGAAAAACTTAAGCAACTGGAAAAGGAAGAGGCTGAAGCAGCCGCACGGGAAGAAGCAATGGCCAACAGACCACAGGGCAATTCCCCCATCGACCAGCAAGCTGGCAACACCGGACTGCAATTCAATTCTGACAAGTCATGGTATTTCTACAATAACACCACTAAATCTGCCGGAAAGACCGAGTTCCAGCGCCGTTGGGGTGCGCGTAAGCTTGAAGATGACTGGCGCCGCCGCAACAAGACTTCTTTCTCTTTTGAAGATGAGCAACCGGAAGATGAGGAGGAAGGCGAAGTGTCAGCTGAAGGAACCGGGGAAGGAGAATCTTCTAAGGAAAGTAAGGAAGGGAAACCAAACCACGAGACAGATCCGCACTTCCCGGAATACTATCTCGCCCAGCTTCCGCTATCTGAAGAGCAGAAAGCGACTGCAGAGGATGTGATCCAGGAGGGACTCTACAATATGGGTGTGATTTTAAAAGACAAGCTTGAAGATTTTCCGGCTGCCACAAAGGAATTTGACACCTTATTGAAAGATTACCCGGATAACGTATATAGACTCGACATTTACTATAACATGTATCTGATGGCAGCCCGCAGTGGCGACCAAAAGGGTATGGAAATGTGGAGAGACAAGATTATCGCTGATTTTCCTGAAAGCCCTTATGGAAAAGCAATGACGGATCCTGACTATTTCGATCGTCTGAAACGAATGCATGAAGTGGAGCAGCAGATGTATGCCAATGCATATGCCGATTATTTGGACAACCGCAACGCCGATGTGCATGCCATCACAAAGCAGATGGAGGCTGACTATCCGCTTTCTGCCATTATGCCAAAGTTTGTATTCATCGATGCGCTATCATATCTCACGGAAGGTGACTACGATATGTTTAAGGAGCGGTTGACTGAACTGCTACGAAAATGGCCCGATACGGATATGACTGATGTGGCAGGCGCAATGCTCAAGGGAATCAACGAAGGTAGGAAACCTAACTCCGGAGCCTCAAACACTCGCGGTATGATATGGGATATACGTCTATCTGCTTCCGACTCACCCGTTGCATCTGACGGGCAGCCTGCTAACTTCGAGCGTGATCCAAATTCTCCACAATATCTGGTGCTTGCCTACCCGAGAGATGAAATCAACGGCAATCTTCTGCTATATGACGTAGCCCGCTTCAACTTCTCGAGTTTCGTAGTGAAGGATTTTGACCTTGAGCCTATGAGTTTTGACAATGTAGGTATCCTCGTCATCAAAGGGTTTAGCAATCTTCGAGAATTGGAAAACTACCGCAAGGTGATGGTGAACAGAGATTTCCAACTCCCGGAAGGAGTCCGACCCATCATGATATCAAAATATAATTTTGAACTTCTCCTTAAGGAAGGGCGTTCTTTTGAAGAGTACTTCCGCTTTGAGGAAAACTCAATGGCAGAAGAAGCC
>JAIDSM010000002.1 GCA_029061225.1 Muribaculaceae bacterium | reverse complement strand
ACCATGAAGAGGGGAGTGGTGTTGCCTGTCACTTCCGGCCACATCTTGATCTTCTCCACCTGCTTGTCCTTAAGGTCTACGGTCATGTAGCTGCTCTCCGCGTCTACAAGTTTGTTGAAGGTGGAATCGTTCTCCATCGGGAGCATGATCACCTGGACATTGCCGTCAACGTAGAGTCGCTTCAGGTAGCTGTCTTCAAACCATGCCTCCATCTTCTTTCCCGAAAGCTGGTTGTAGAAGTCCTCGTCGACATACTCGGCCATGAATCCCGATTTAGGGAGCAGGGCGTGGTCGACAGTCGTGTCATTGAAATGCAGGATGATCTCCTCGCCGTTGACCTGACGCTCATCGTTCCAGACCACAGGCTTACGCTTCATGAACATCAGCGAATCGTTTTCATATATCTCGAGGGTGTCTGCCACTCCCTGTATATCCTGGTTGAAGAAGCGAGCGCGTGGATAAGCCTTGGCCACATGGTAGTCTCTGATCTCCTTTATGATCATTTCAATCTCCGGTTCCTTCTTCTCCGGCTGCGCCTCAGGCTGGCGTGGTCCTCGGTTCCCGCCTATGGAGGACATCGACAGACCCTCCAGCCCCTCGCCGATGTCCGGTAATGAGTCTTGGCGTTCAGATGGAATACTGTCGGGAATGACACTTGGTATGCTGTCTGAGGTCTCCGAAGACTCTGATGACTCCGGTTGTTCCGGCGACTCAGACGGCTCCTGTTGTTCCGAAGGTTCGGCAGAATCTGACTGTTCAGGCTCAGGCGGCGTATGCTCGGCCTTGATCTGAGCTAGCATCGCCGTCAGAAGTCCGGTCATCTCGCTTTTCGTGATAGGCGGAAGAAGATCCTCGTCATCTCCGAAGCTTACCTCGAGATACTTGAAGTTCTGTGCGCTGAAGGGCTCAGCTACGAATTTCTCAGGGTAGAACTTAGGCTCACGTATAGTATCCTGACGTATGTACGTGAAGATCGAGTCGGCGCGGAGGAATAGCGTATCGGCGCGTGAATATTCCTTGAGTAGCGGATATCCTGTGGCGAAAGCCTCTTTCGTCATGTCGTTATACATGCCATAAGAGCTTATGAGTATCAGCTTGTTGGCCGTGTCTGTGATGACTGTTGGCTGCGAGATCTTCCTTATGTCGCGGTACTGGTATGCTCGGCTGATGCGCGTGGCGTTGTCGTAGACTATGGAGTCTCCTTCGAGGGTGGTGGCGCGTCCCAGCGAATCCTTGTGGATGATTGTGGAGCGGTTGAGCATCTCGAGGTTGCCAAGCTGCGTGTTATACCATCCCTTGCTCGTGTAGATAGTGTCTGTAGGTCCGTATATGTCGGTAGGGCTCTCTATCCTCGCCATGTGGGTGGCGGTGTTGTAGTAGAGGGTGTCGCTGAGCAGCGAGTAATTGTCCTTATGGTTTATGAGCTCCACGTCATAGAAGAACTCCGAGTCTTTGGTGCGGCTGTTGTATTGGCCGAAGATTGATGTCAGTGTATTGACGTCGTCTTTCAGCAGGCCTCCGCATCCGTAGAATCCTATCTCCTGTTCTACGTCATAGTCGAGCGTGTCTGTCAGCAGCTCGCCGGAAGGATCCTTAAGGCGAACCTTAGGTTCCGAAGGTCCGTGGGTGAGTTTGGCAAGCTTTGCATCGCCGTTATAGTAAAGCTGGTCGGCCCATACGAAAAGCGTGTCGCCCTGTTCCATCCTGACATGGCCGAATGCGTCGAGTGAGTTCCTTTCGGGATAGTAATATGCCGAGTCGCAGAACATCCACATCGAGCCATGCCGGAACTTTACGTTGCCGGATACAATCTGTTTCTCCGTCGTGTCGTTCCATGCCGGCTGGAGCTTATAGAGGCTGTCGGCGTTTTCGAGGAAGACCTTGTCGCTCTGGAATCGGTTCTGGTCGGGAATCTCCGGCTTGATCGGTCGGGTAGGCGCAGGGCGAGTGAAGGTCTCTTCTTTCTTCTTTGCCGCATTCTTGTTGACCTGCTGGGCATAAGCACTGAAAGCGATGTCGCCTATGAAAACGAGCGACACCGCAGCCAATATCAATAGCAGTCCCTTCTGATAGCGAGTCATTTTCTATTTAAGTTTCGTAAGCTCAACTTAAGGGTTAAAGGGTTATTTCTCCTTTTCCCAGCCGTCGTAGCGGAACTCACAGTTGTTCCAGCCGTCGGAGATATGAACGTAGGTGTCTTTTATCTTCTTCTCCACCCAGTCTTTGATGATACGCTCTTTTTCTGCAGCCTCATACATTCGCTTGAGCATATTATAGTCTTCCGCCAGATTGGCGCTGTGGCCGGGAACGCGGGTCTGCAGACGCACTATGACCGCAACGTCCTGATTCTTCTTTGGGTCGGTCATTATGAAAGGCTCGCTGATGTCGCCCGGCTGCATGCTTTCGATGCGTCGCGCTATGTCCGCCGGAAGATCCTGCATTTCGAAGCGGGTGGTGCCGAAGCGTTCGCTGTCCTGATTGGAATTGATCATGAGTCCCTTATTGTTGCGTGAGTCCTTGTCCTGGCTTATCATGCGCACGGCATAGTCAAAGGGAACAGTACCAGCCACAATCTCCTTTCGAATGGAGTCGAGTCGCATTGTCGCGTCCCTCAGGTCTTTGGAGCTTACCTTTGGCTTTAGGAGGATGTGGCGCACATTGACCTCGTCACCCTTTCGGTCGATAAACTGGATGATGTGGTAGCCGAACTCCGTTTCTACGATTCGGCTCACTTTCTTGGGGTCGTTGAGGTTGAACGCGACATTGGCGAATTCAGGCACATATGTTGCCCGGGTCGCGTAGCCGAGCTCACCACCCTTCATCGCGCTTCCTGGGTCTTCGCTATACATCACCGCCAGTGTGGAGAAGTCAGACTCTCCCTTATTGACGCGGTCGGTAAATTCACGGAGGCGGGCCTTGACATCCTCTATCTCCTGCTTGGGGATGATGGGGTTGAGCTGCATGATCTGCACCTCCACCTGCATCGGGACGTAAGGAATAGAATCGGCCGGAAGCTTCGCGAAGTATTTCTTCACGTCGTTTGGGGTAGCCTTTACGTTCTTTGTAAGGTTGTCCTGCACCTGCTCCTTGATGTAGTTTGCCTTCATCTTATCCATCACTTCCTCGCGCAGCGCGTTCCAGGGCTTGCGGAAATATTCCTCCACCTTCTCGCGGCTTCCGAGACCCTTGACGAAATAATTGAGCTGCATGTCGACACGCGATGCCAGCTGGCTGACGGGCGCCTCGATAGTGTCGAGCTTGCCCTGATGCAGGTAGAGCTTCTCCACGGCGAGCTGCTCCGGTATGACGCAGTATGGGTCGCCTCCGGGGCTTACGCCCATGCCTCGCATCTGGGCGTATTCGTCTTCGATCTCCGACTTGTAGATGGCATTGTCTCCTACAATCCATGCTACTTCGTCGATCACGTTCTTCTTCGGGCCTGAAGGCGTGTCTGCCTTCGCCGCGCTTCCTATGGCGATGAGGGCTGCGGCTGCGAGCCCTATGGTCATTACTGTCTTTTTCATCTGATGTATATGATGCTTGATCTTTCGATCTTTACTTAATTCATTGTTCATCCTTCGCCTTCATGGCCTTCCCTTCCTTGAGTATCTGCTTCTCTATGGCTGAGGCCCGGAGTGCCTTTATCAGTCCGGCCTCGTAGTCGGCAAGATGCTGCGACTTCATCCGGTCTTCGATCAGCGGGGCTGCGTACTCCTCGGGCATAGTCGCCCCGCTCTTCCTGAAGTCGGTCAGATGCAGCATATAGACTGTCCCGTTCAACTCGGTCTCGTAGTCAACGGTAGACTCGACGAACCGGTCGCCGTCTCCGAGGCGACTCGGAATCTCGCCTGCTATCACGTCGAAATCAGTCCATTGATCGGCGAAATAACGGAATGCCGTGGCTTCGCGCCGCCCGGTATTCTCAAGTGCGTCGTAGGAGTCCGGATCGGCCTGACGCATCCATTGGCGTATTTCGTCGAGATGGAGCGACGATGCCGGGACCCTTATGTAGAGACCCTTCACTATAGGGCGTTCGAGCCTAAGCTCGGAAGCATGATCCCTGTAGTAGGCCTTCACTACCTCCATATCTACGGGCTGCACTCCGTTGTGGCGCATCTTGCGCCGGTAGGAGTCTGCTATCAGGCTTCGCCTGTAGGCAGCCGTCAGAGCATCGATACGGTCCATGTCGTCGATCTGGCTCGCTGCCAGATCTTCAATCAGGAAACTCTCGATCCACTGATCGGCTATCTTGCTTATAAGAGCCGCGCTGTCGGCCGCTGTGATGCCTGCCGGGAGCCGACGCACTATGTCGGGCATCAGTAGCACCGAGTCGCGGTATTGAGCTACGAAGTCATGGTCGGAAGCTGCGGAGTTGTTGCTGTCCCGTCCGCATCCGACCGTCACTGCGATGCTGCTCATAAGTATTAGCGCGGTTTTTTTCATCTAACGAGCAAAGTTACAAAAAAATTCCGATATTGCAAAATGTTTTGCGTTTTACCTTTTTACGTTCTGCGTTTTGCTAATAAAACGACACGCCTGGCCGTATAAGCGGGCCAGGCGTATTAAACATTTTTAAACCGTTTAAGCCTCCTTCCTATTTCACTTTGCGGAGTACTTTCTCGTTGACGGTGACCGGATATCGTGATTTCAGTCGTTCCACCCAGTCACGCTCCAGCTGGTTCTGATAGTCGCCGGTCACGAGGCTACGCACATCGGTCATGGTCTCGGGCGCGGTGAGCATCTTGGGCTCATAGACGAAATATACGGTATATTTCTTATTGTTGGGCTGGACGGGTGCTCCATTGAAGACCGCGTTGTCTACCATGGCGTTCTGACCCTCCTCCATAAGTATGCGGTCGATGGCTGCCTTGCCTACAAACTGCTTGCGGACGGCCTTGACTGCATCGTCAGTATCGGCTTCCTTGAGGGCGGTACGGACGAGATCGGCTACCGAGTCATTGGCTGCCTGCACGAGGATTCCCTTTACGTGCGGCTTTGTCCATTTGTAGTCTGCGCGGTGAGCCTCGAAGTAGTCGTTCAGGCCCTGCTCGTCTTTGGCGGCCTTGTCCCATACCTCTCGGAGGCTGGCCTCGTAGAGCAGCGATCCCTCGCGGTATTCGTTGAGCAGGTTGCGGTAGTCGGGTTCGTTGGCATACAGCCATTCGTATTCTATCTCCTTTACTGCATCGTCGTCAAGGTCTCTTTTACCGATCGTTTTCTTGTGTTTCTTGCGGAGACCATCGATGAGGTTCTTCTCTACAAGCGCATATCTCTCATCCTGCGGATTGGCGATGCGCTTTAGGATGCCGGGCTTCATTTCCTCGAGAGAGGCCGGACCTTTGGCGTCGAGCTTTCGGATCACGTGCCATCCGTATTGGCTTCTGACCGGACGGGAGATCTCATTGACCTGGATGGCGAACGCCGCGGAGTCGAAGGGCTCCACCATCATACCCGCGCCAAACCAGTTGAGTTTGCCACCCTGGCGTCCGGAACCCTTGTCGTCGCTGAGCTGGCGTGCGAGATCTTCGAAGATGTCGGGGTTGGCGACCACTGCATTATAGATGCTGTCGATGCTCGCTTTGGCGGCTGCCTGCTGTTCGGCTGTAGATGTCGGAGGCACCATCTTCATGATATGCTCGACAAGCACCGTTCCTCTGGCAGGGCGCTTGTTGCCTCCCTTGAGGATATGCCAGCCCTGCGGCGACTCCACTACCTCGGAGATCTGTCCGGGTGCGAGGGTGAAGGCAGCCTTCTCAAAATCGTAGGGGAAACGTCCGGCTACTATATATCCCATCCTTCCGCCCGCATTGCTGCTGGCACGGTCTACGGAATATTGGGCGGCGAGCTCAGCGAAGTCCGCGCCGTTCAGCAGTTCGGCATGCAGCGAGTCGGCTTTGGCGCGCGACAGCTTGCTCTCTTCTTCCGTGCCTCCTTTCAGGAGCATAATGTGGATGGCCTCCGCCTCCTGCCGGCTGAGGTCGTATGCTTCCTTGACGAGGGAGTTCAGATAAAGTGAATCCGTCATGTAGGGAGTGGCGAGGTCGGCGCGGTATTGCTTCATCTCAGCTCGGAATGCCGGAAGAGTGTCGAGACGCTGCGAGAGGGCGTCGGCCACTTTAAGCTTATAGATCTTAAACATCTCCGCATATTCGTCGAGAGTCTGCGGATCTACCTGCTGTTGCTGATTCTTGTGGTAGAGATACTCGAATTCAGAGCGGGGCACATCCACCCCGTTTACGGTCATTACCACCGGCTCTTTTGCTGTGGCGGAGAATGCCGTGGCGGCCATGACGGCTATTGCAGCTATGTGCTTTCTGTTCATTGTCGTTGTCGATATATTGATAATCGAATGAAAAAAGGAGGAAGCTTTCGTCGCTTCCTCCTTCTTTAACGTATTATTCGCGTGAAAATTGTATCAAGTCTTAAGTCTTTAGTCTTAAGTCTTAAGATTTCAGCTTTTAGCTGTCGATTGCAAGCTGTCAGCTCTGGTTCAGTCCCGGATTCTGCGAGAGCTTGTCGAGGACATAATCCGCGGTGACCTCGAATTTCTTCTTTTTCGAGGATGGCACCTCATACATGGCGTCGACCATCACCGTCTCCACGATGCTGCGCAGACCGCGCGCTCCGAGCTTGTATTCGATGGCCTTGTCTACTATTGTGTCGAGTGCCTCTTCAGTGAATTCAAGCTCCACTCCGTCCATCTCGAAGAGTTTCTTGTATTGGCGGATGATGGCGTTCTTCGGCTCGGTGAGTATACGCCTCAGCGCTTCCCTGTCGAGTGGGTCGAGGGCCGTGAGCACCGGCAGACGTCCGATGATCTCGGGGATGAGTCCGAACGATTTGAGGTCTTGCGGCATCACGTAGCGCATAAGGTTCTCGCGTTTCTTCTTGGCGTCGCTGCTGTTCTGGCCGTAGCCCACGGTGTGGGTGTTGAGGCGCGCGGCTATCTTGCGCTCGATGCCGTCGAAAGCACCGCCGCATACGAAGAGGATGTTTTTGGTGTCGACCGGTATCATCTTCTGTTCAGGATGCTTGCGTCCTCCATTCGGGGGCACGAGCACCGTCGAGCCCTCGAGCAGTTTCAGCAGGCCTTGCTGCACACCCTCGCCCGAGACGTCGCGTGTGATCGAAGGATTGTCGCTCTTGCGGGCGATCTTGTCGATCTCATCGATGAAGACGATACCACGCTCAGCCTTCTTGACGTCGTAGTCGCACGCCTGAAGCAGACGCGTGAGGAGCGACTCGATGTCCTCGCCCACATATCCGGCCTCGGTCAGGACCGTCGCGTCCACTATCGTGAAGGGCACGTCGAGAAGTTTCGCTATGGTCTTGGCGAGCAGTGTCTTGCCCGTGCCTGTCGGGCCTACGAGGATGACGTTGCTCTTCTCGATGTCCACGTCTTCGGCATCCTGCTTTCCCTCGTCGAGGCGCTGGATGCGCTTGTAGTGGTTGTAGACGGCTACAGCCATATACTTCTTGGCCTCGTCCTGTCCGATGATGTACTGGTCAAGAAATTCCTTTATCTCCTTGGGTTTCGGAATGGAGTTGCGTTTCTCCTTCTTTGGATTCGAGGAGTTGCGCTGCGCGAGCTCGGCCTGGGCTGCGGTCTCTATGTAAGACACACAGTCCGAGCAGAGCGCGAGTCCCGGCATGATCTCCACTACGGGATTAGCGTCGGAGTCGACCACACCGCACATCGCGCATACCATTCCTGAGCCCTTTGTCTTTTTTGCCATGTTCAGGGATATTGCTTATTTCTTCTTTTCGTTGACGAGGATGCGGTCTATCATTCCGTATTCCTTGGCTTCGGAAGCGATCATCCAGTAGTCGCGGTCGCTGTCGGCAGCCACTTTCTCCATGCTCATTCCGCTGTGTTCGGAGATGATGCGGTAGAGTTCGTCCTTCAGCTTGAGGATCTCGCGGGCAGTGATCTCGATGTCGGAAGCCTGACCCTGTATGCCGCCCATCGGCTGATGGATCATCACGCGGCTGTGGGGGAGAGCGAAACGCTTGCCCTTCTCGCCGGCCACAAGGAGCACCGCGGCCATGGACGCGGCCATGCCGGTGCAGATGGTCGATACGTCGCTGTTGACGTACTGCATCGTGTCGTAGATGCCGAGTCCGGCATAGACGGATCCGCCCGGTGAGTTGATGTAGAGGGAGATGTCCTTGTCGGGATCTACGGAATCAAGATAGAGGAGCTGCGCCTGGATGATATTGGCGCTCTGGTCGGTCACCTGAGTGCCGAGGAAGATGATGCGGTCCATCATAAGGCGAGAGAACACGTCCATCTGGGTGACGTTGAGCTGGCGCTCCTCAAGGATATAGGGGTTCATGTAGTCGGCATGAGGTACGGTGACCGCACCGGCCTGACGATTGACGGCCTTCTGATAACCGTCGAGTGTATTGCTGCTCATGCCGAGATGATGCACGGCGTATTTTTCAAAATCTGTCATAGTTTTCTAATTGAGTTGTGTGGATTAATCGGAATTAATCGGGTTTCGTCATGATTTATCAAGATAAAGCATGATTCATCATGTATTTGAAGCGGCGATGCGGAGACTCCCGCCACCACCGGATGGTAGTATTATATTAAAACGAGCGGCTAAAGAAAGAGTAAGGGGGTGACGTGA
>JAIDSM010000199.1 GCA_029061225.1 Muribaculaceae bacterium | reverse complement strand
TCTTCAAATGGTTCAAGCCAAGGGTCGTTGCGAAGGATTTCGAGTTGTTTTTTCTTGCGGGCCATATATGTGTGGTTTATTTGTATGCTTATATAGTTAAAACGTCTGATACAGAGAAGTTGTTTAAGTGAATAGCTTTCGGATTTCGAGGCGGAGTCGTTCGGCTTTTTCATCGGGGTGTTTCATGGCAGATATTACGCCAGACACGTAGTCGTCGATACCCGAAAAGCCAAGTGCTTTTGCTACGCAGCTGCCCGTGAACATAGGCTTGTGGTTGAAGACTCTTAATACGCCATCGTAGTCACCACCGCGAGCCATACGGCGGAATTCTGCAAGAAGCTGATCGTAAGTCTCGCGAGGCTTTAGCTTTTTTATAAGGCTCTTGATGTGGAGCTCAAGGGCAGTGATGCAAGTGAATCTTGCGTCAATTTTCCTTTCTACGTCGCGCTTCATGCGGTGGCGGGTGTGCTGAAGGGCCTGGCTTTCGAGCATTTGCTCAAATTTGTGCATCACTTCCTGCCTTACAGCTTTCAAAACTTTTTTGGGATTTTTCCCTCGGATTTCAGCCATGGTCTCCACAACTCCCGGCGCAAGGAAAATATTTTCAATCTCAGCCACTTCCGGCACAAGGATATGCTTTGCACGCAGGTATTCCACTTCCTGGTCGCTTCTGCGGTCACGGTCAACGAGCCCGTAGCTCTCTATGCGGTGCATTGTGCGCAGTGATTGCATGGTGCGTGTAGACTCTATCACCTTGTCGCAACTTCCTAAAGGCTTGACAGTAAATTCCGGGAATACTACGCTGTAGAGCCTCATGTCGATGCTGTGGGAAGTGTCACCCTCAATAAAGAGAATCGGACGTCGGCTCCCCATCATCTGCAGGAATATCTCGTCGGGGAGTTCTCCGTCGGCGATAATTTGATACCTCCAGGAATGGTCGGCAGCGTTATAGTCTTTTATCCATATCGCAGTCCTTTTTGTTTGGCCGGAAGCGAAATTGGCATCATAAGTGTCGTAGACGAAGCGGCAATCGTTGCGAGTGCGTTCTATGCGGTCCCAGAG
>JAIDSM010000198.1 GCA_029061225.1 Muribaculaceae bacterium | reverse complement strand
GGCTTAAAATGTACATCCCCGCCCGCACTGCTCAGGTGCTCCGCATGGTCAAGCCCCGTCCGGGACGTCGCCCGGCTGCTGCAAAAACAGCGGAGGCCGAGTCAGCCAAAGCCCAGCCCCTGAAGGAAAAGAGTACTGCCAAGAAAGCTACTGCTAAGAAGACAGCCACTCCCAAGGCAAAAGCAAAGGCCGGAGAGAAGACCACAGCCAAGAAAGCCACAGCTAAGAAGACTACATCAAAAAAGAAATGAAAAAGATAACCATTGCAATCGACGGTTTCAGTTCGAGCGGTAAGAGCACAATGGCCAAGCAGCTCGCAAAGAAAATCGGATATGTATACGTAGACAGTGGCGCGATGTATCGCGCCACTACACTATATGCCATACGCCACGGAATGACCTCAAAAGACAAAGGGGTCGACTCCGACGCACTCATAGCAGCCCTTCCTGACATAAATATCTCTTTCGCGATCACTCCCGGGGAAACCCAGCATACCATGCTCAACGGAGAGGACGTGGAGAAGGAGATCCGTGGCATGGAGGTCAGCGGCTGGGTAAGCCCGGTGGCAGTTATTCCGGAAGTAAGGCACTACCTTGTCGGGCTGCAGCAGCAATACGGAAAAGACAAAGGCATAGTGATGGATGGCAGAGACATCGGAACGACCGTGTTCCCTGACGCAGAAATGAAGGTATTCGTGCAGGCCAGTCCTGAAGTCAGGGCAAAACGCAGGTATGATGAACTTATCGAAAAGGGAACTCCGTCAGATTATGAGTCCGTACTCGCCAATATCCGGGAGCGTGACCATATCGACACCACCCGTAAGGAGTCTCCGCTACGTAAGGCCGACGATGCATTTGTACTCGACAACGACAGGATGTCGCGCGAGGAACAGATGGATGTGCTCATAAATCTTTTCGAGGAGAAAACCCGTGGCTAAGATAGAGATCGATAACGGAAGCGGGTTCTGCTTCGGTGTGACTACTGCTATTTCGAAGGCTGAGGAGGAACTGGAACGAACAGGAGTCCTTTACTGCCTCGGAGATATCGTACACAACGCCGGGGAAGTGGAACGTCTGCGTAAGAAAGGGCTGATTACGGTCGACCATGACGAGTTTGCGAAGCTCCACAACGTCAAGGTACTTCTGCGGGCGCACGGCGAACCGCCATCCACTTATGAGACTGCCCGACGCAACGGTATCGAGATAATCGATGCCACATGCCCTGTGGTGCTCCAGCTGCAGAAACGCATCAAAAACGCGTATTCCAAATCGGCGGCTACCGAAAGTTCGGCAGAGAACGCCCCGCTGATCATCATTTATGGCAAACCTGGTCATGCGGAAGTCAACGGTCTCGTAGGCCAGACCAAAGGATCCGCTGTCGTGATCCAGGACAAAGCAGACCTCGACCTCCTTGATCTTGACCGCGACATATGGCTATACTCGCAGACTACCAAATCGATCGAGGGATTTCAGGAGATAGTGGCCGAGATAAAATCAAGGAAGACCAAAGGATCGTTTCAATGGTTTGACACGATTTGCCGTCAGGTAGCCAACCGGATGCCTCGGATGCGTGATTTCGCAGCCGGACACGACGTAATCCTCTTCGTGTCGGGGGCTAAGAGCAGTAACGGACGTGTGCTCTACGCACAATGCAAGGAAGTGAATCCAAAGACATACCTCATCACCGATGAGACGGAACTTGATCGCGCATGGATAGAAGGAGCCTCGAGCATCGGAATATGCGGAGCCACATCCACTCCGCGATGGCTGATGCAGAAGGTTGCAGAGGCATGTGCAAGCAATCAGGAAGACCATGACACCGAAAAGTGATGAATACTGGATGCGCCAGGCACTCGACGAAGCCGAGCAGGCTTTTACTGAAGATGAAGTGCCCGTAGGTGCCGTTGTGGTCTGCAACGAGCGGATCATAGGGCGCGGACACAACCAGACCGAACGCCTCACCGATGTCACGGCACATGCGGAAATGATCGCCATCACCGCAGCTCAGGAGAACCTCGGCGGACGTGTACTTCCGGAATGCACGCTTTATGTGACTGTTGAGCCGTGCTATATGTGTGCCGGAGCCATCGGATGGGCCAGGTTCGGAAGAGTAGTCTGGGGAGCAGACGATCCCAAACGAGGATTCCACTCCTACTATGGAGGAAAGTCGCCGCTTCATCCCAAGACTCAGGTCACGACAGGCATTCTCGCAGATGAATGCGGCGATCTGATGCGCTCGTTCTTTCAGAAGAAACGATAGGAACGTCAGGCGCATTGGAATGAGATGTCCCACCAGACTAAACATAACACTTTGAAATTTTTTTAGGAGAGAGACCTTTTTCGGCTTCTCTCCTTTTTCTTTTACCCGGGTTTTTCGGTGCGACCTCCACAACGACCTTCGAATATTCCTGCCCTGTTACAAAAATATTTCATATTTCTTACAAAATAATTTCTTAATTTGATATTTTTTTATTAATTTTGCAATATGAAATCCTAATCACCTATGGATTTCCGATCACCTTTTATTAATCTCTCTATATTACTAGTCCTATGAGTATAAAACCATGGATAGAGGCCATGCGCCTCCGAACTTTGCCGGTGAGCGCTGCAGGCGTGCTCGCAGGTTGTGCCGTGGCATTATCATACAATAATTTTCAATGGATCCCCGCCATCATATGTCTTGTCTTTGCGCTTGCAGCGCAAATTGTCAGTAATTTCGCCAACGAGTATTTCGATTACAAAAACGGACTTGACCGAAAAGGGCGCCAGGGTTTTCGCCGTGGCGTGACGGAAGGAGACATCAAGCCTGAAAATATGAAGCGGGCCATGATCGCCCTGATGGCTGCTGACTGTCTGCTTGGCCTCACACTGATCAGGTGGGGAGGATTCTGGATCATCGGCGTAGGAGTGATAATTGCCATCGCGGCCTTCGCATACAGCGCAGGGCCGTGGCCTTTGTCACATCACGGCCTCGGAGACGAGGCGGTGGTCTTATTCTACGGTGTAGTTCCCGTATGCATGACAGCCTACCTCCAGTGTGGCGACTGGATCGGAGGATCTATGGCCGGGGTCCTCGGAGAAATGTGGAAGATGGCATTGATTGTCTCGGTAGGCATCGGTCTGCTTGGAGCGAATGTACTGACCGTCAACAATGTACGTGACTGTCGCGACGACGCTCGCGTGGGAAAACGTACGAAAGCGGTGATTTTCGGGCCAAGGGCGATGAAGTTTTCCTACATAGTATGTGCATATTTAGGACTTGCACTCATATGGTATGGCTTCCGCGACGCGCTGAATTCATGGGGATGGGCCGGATATGCTGCGATAGGCATCTGGCTGATGCCGGTCATCATTGCCCTCTTCAAATTCAACGACTACAGACTGAACAAGGTATTACGCTTCACAGCCATACTCATGCTTGCCGCTGTAGTCTGGACTATCATAGACATAATCATGAATCATGACGCCCTGCGCATGATGCTCGCAAGGCTTTGAATCGTATATCGCAAAGCTGACCGCATAATAAGCAATAAGCAAATAAGGGATAACGCCTTTCGGCATTATCCCTTTGTTCATTTTCTGTCGTACCCCTTTTAGGAGACAATCATCACTTGCTTGCGATGCTGTCGGAAACAGTCAGAGAGTAGCGACCTTTGGCACGGCGACGGGCAAGTACCTTGCGGCCATCGGCGGTAGCCATTCTTTCACGGAAGCCGTGCTTGTTGATTCTTCTGCGGTTGGAAGGCTGGAATGTTCTTTTCATTTTCTTATATGATTTTTATTATTTCGATTGTCTACACAATTCCTTTCGGACTGCAAAATTAGTGAATCTATTTGAATTAGCCAAAAAAATCATCGTTTTTTCGCAAAATCCACCCCAAAAACATATCTTTTAAGGGTTGACATACCTTGCATTTAGGTTTTTTTTTGTAATTTTGCAGTATAAAACGAACACATATAAAATTTACAACGATATGATGAACGCTCAAGACATCAAGAACGGCACCTGCATCCGCATGGACGGCCAGCTCTACTTCGTGATCGAATTCCTTCACGTGAAGCCCGGCAAAGGCAACACGTTCATGCGTACGAAACTTAAGAACGTCGTAGACGGTCGCGTGCTCGAACGCCGTTTCAACATCGGTGAGAAGCTCGAGGACGTACGCGTGGAGCGTCGTCCCTACTCCTATCTCTATCAGGACGGCGAAGACGATATCTTCATGGATCAGGAGACTTATGACCAGATTCCCATCAAGCGCGACCTCGTGACAGGCGCTCCCTTCATGAAGGAGGGCGACATCGTGGAAGTGGTGCGCGACGCATCAACCGACACCGTGCTTTTCGCCGAGATGCCCATCAAGACCAAGCTCGCCATCACTTATACAGAGCCCGGCCTCAAAGGAGACACCGCGACCAATACACTCAAGCCCGCTACTGTAGAGACCGGTGCTGAGGTTCGCGTGCCTCTCTTCATCAACACAGGTGAAATCATCGAGGTTGACACTCGCGACGGTTCCTATGTAGGCCGAGTGAAAGCTTAATCAAGAACGTAGCCTGAAGCCTCATTGAAGACTGAAGACTAAGACTGAAGACTGACAAAATGGCTACCCTGTTTTCCATAATCGTTCCGGTCTATAACCGTCCGGATGAAGTCAAGGAACTGATGGCAAGCCTCGCTTGCCAGACCGACCACGGATTTGAGGCCGTGATAGTGGAAGACGGGAGCACGATCACATGCAAGGCGGAAGCAGAGGCATATGCCCCGGCTGTCGCCTTGCAATATTTTTATAAGGAAAATGAAGGTCGCTCCCCGGCCCGCAATTACGGCATGGATCATGCGAAAGGCGAATACTTCATATTTGTGGATTCAGACTGCATTCTTCCTCCGGATTATATCGAGAGGCTAAGAAAGGCACTTGATGAAAGATGGCGTGACTGCTTCGGCGGACCTGATGACGCACACGAATCTTTCACAGACACTCAGAAAGCCATCAATTTCGCGATGACGTCTTTTCTAACTACAGGCGGCATACGCGGCGGAAAGGTACAGATGGAGAAGTTCGTGCCAAGGACATTCAACATGGGTTTCTCACGCGATGTATATCAGAAGGTCGGTGGTTTCCGAGAGATGTTCAGCGAAGACATCGACATGTCGACCCGCATACGTCTGGCCGGTTATTCGCCGGAGCTAATCCGCGAGGTGAAGGTTTTCCATAAGAGACGCGGCAGCCTTGCCAAATTCTGGCGGCAGGTGCACGTCTTCGGTATGTCGCGGATCACTTTGCAGCTGTTATATCCTGGAAGTATGAAGGCCGTGCATTGGGCTCCGGCCATATTCGTATTGGGAGCCGTTGCCATGATTATCGGGGCATTTTTCAATCCTCTATGGCTGCTGCCTTTAGCTGCTTACATATTGGCTTTGTGGATATCCGCCATTATCGAGACCAAGAGTCTTAAAGTCGGTACGATGGCGGTAGCGGCGGCTATGGTGCAGCTTTGGGGTTATGGCACAGGATTCCTTCGCGCATATATATGGAAGATACTGCTTCGTCACGGACGAGATGAGGAGCAGGAGATAAAAATGAGAAAAGGAAAATGAAACGGGAAGATTTCGGACTTGAGACACGTGAGCCGGAGATACAGAGCGGTGCTCCGGTGCTCAAGATAAAGGAAATGAGCAAGGAAGAAAGGCCCCGCGAACGAGCCATAAACCATGGAATAGGTTCGCTTACCACAGCCGAACTGCTTGCCATCATCCTCCGCACCGGCCAGCAGGGCTTTCCCATCACCGATCTCTGCCGCCAGCTTATGAGCGACAACGACAACTCGCTTCTCAGACTCGCACGCCGCTCACGCAGAGAACTGACCCTCACCAAAGGAATAGGAGACGCCAAGGCTCTTCAGGTGGAAGCCATGATGGAGATAACCAGGCGGTATCATCTTGAATTGGTCGACAGCACCACTCGGGTTCTTGATTCCTTAAAGACTTCCGACTCTATTTTCCAGCGTATGCGCTATCGGATCGCAAACCTCGACCATGAAGAAGTATGGATCCTGCTGCTCAACCGCATGAACCAGGTCATCAAGGAATTCAAGCTTACATCCGGAAGTTCCATTGCTTCGGTTTTCGACACGAAAATGATCCTGAAGCGGGCTCTACTTGAAAATGCAGAAGGGATAGTGATGTGCCATAATCATCCCTCCGGAAATCTGCGCCCTTCTCCGCAGGATGACAATATCACGAGGAAGCTTTTCGGAGCATGCTCCACCATGGACTTTCGAATGATCGACCACGTCATTATAACTGTCAACGGCTTCTACTCTTACGCTGACGAAGGCCGCCTCGGCTAACATACCTACCACACAAATACCACGACATACAGATGCGTCTGCAACTGAAAAAAAACATCCTCGCCAACTGGACGAGGATGTTTTCTTTATCTATTTATCGTTGTTTCCTTTCAGTGGGATCAGACTGACGCGATCAACCGTTGAACCAGTTGGCGAGGTCGCCGAACGTACCGATGGCGAAGAGCCAATAGAGGAGGATGAAGATCAGCACCAGCACTCCCAGCCAGACCCACAGACGGTTGGTACGCGATGGCTGTATGTCATCATCGTTCTGACGGTTTTTACGTAGGTTCTTTCCTTCGTTGCGCATTTCATCGAATGCCTTGTTTTCCAAATCCTGGCGATCTTTGTTATCCATAGTATCAGTGTTTTAATAGTTGTAGTTTTAGTTTATAGTTTCTATCACATTCTTGATGTGTTTGTAACTAAAACGCACAATACCGTAGATAGGTTCAAAAAAAGTCTAAAAATGTTAATTTCGATAAACACATGGGAAGATCGAGCAATCCTAACCTTAGAACGGCACCACGTCTCCGGCTCCGTCCGGCATGATATCCGGCGACGTTCCGGGCAACGGGTCGCTGGCAAAGCTGAAGTTAGTGCCACCTTGAGAAAATTTAGAGGCAAGCGAACCATCTCCGCCCCCGCCGCCTGAATTCATCTTCGACTGAAACTCCATCTTGGTGCTTTCCGTATCACCGAGCGCGCTTTTCACCGCATCATAGCCTTCCTGCCAGTTTTCAAACTTCGCGTATTTCGATACGAAACGGAGTTTGACATCCCCGACGGCACCGCTACGGTGTTTGGCCACGATTAGTTCGGCAAGTCCTTTGATATCATTACCCTGGGCATCCTCGGAGCTCCGGGTATAATATTCGGGACGATGGGTGAAGGATACGATATCGGGATCCTGCTCTATGGCACCGGACTCTCGGAGGTCGGAGAGCACAGGGCGCTTGTGCTGACG
>JAIDSM010000197.1 GCA_029061225.1 Muribaculaceae bacterium | reverse complement strand
AATCTCCTGAATGGAACGCGACTGATCGCGCAGGAGCACCTTTGCCTCAAGCATTACCCGGATATTGATCAACTCCTTAGGGCTTCTTCCGCTTGCTTCGCGCACCATTCTGCTGAGATATTTCGGTGTAATGCAGAGTCTGTCGGCATAGAAGGCGAGATCGCGGTGCTTCAGGCTAAAGCCTTCGACAAGCTCAAGAAAATCATTGTGTATGCTCTCTGCCCGACCGGACGCTTGCGTTCTTGACATTCCGGCATCCGTAATATGCTGAGAAATATAATAGAACAACGTGGTCAGGCAACTTGTAGCGAGTTCCTCGACAGCCTGAAATCCCGGGTCCTCCATTCTATGGCGCATTATGGTGTAGAGCGCCGTTATGTCGGCAAACTCCCGTTCGCTGAGCATAAGGCAAGGATGCTTCTCGACTTTTGAAAGAATCTCCATGCTTGGCCTGAACCCTGTCTCCATTACCTTGAACCGACTTGAGAACGCCATCATGAGAACCTTTATGTCTCCGGAAATCTCGAGGCATTCGCCTATCGCACCTTCCATAATTAGCAGCATACTCCCTCTGGTGAGAACATATTCCTTCATCTGGGTCCTGATCCTTAGATAACCATTCCGGCAAAGCAAAATCATCGTAAACCTGATCCTGAAAGGCATATTAAGGTAATTCTCCGAAAGAGGAAGCAGATCCATTTCGCTCAATCCGCTTTCGGGGGCGAGTGTATCTGAAATAAGAAAATGGCTTCCGAGAGTCAGCGTATTGTCCGACACCGGAAGATCATCAAGCCCAAGTCTTTTTTCCTCTTCAACCTTTTTCATGCCTCCTTATCTCCAATAGAGACTGCAAAGTTACTAAATTCGACAATATTCAGCAATAATTTTAGAAAAAAATGTCGCTTAGGGGAATTATTGAACAATTCCCGATACAAATAAGACACGCCGGCCTTATTCTTTTTTGCTAAATTTGCACGCTAAATTTTGAGTGATGAAAATACATGGTATTATATCGGCAGTCTTGCTGTCATGCATCGCTGCCAGCTGTTCGAACAGCGGAGGAGATTCGGGCGTATTGTCGCATAGTGTGTTTATCTGCAAGCCTGAGCCGGCCGACGGATCATTGCCGCTCACTTTTCCCGGAGTGGTGAAGGAGAACGAAAACGTCAGCCTCGGCTTCAAGACGGCCGGCCAGATAAAACGGATATTCGTCAAGGAGGGTGACAATGTTCGTCCCGGGCAGTTGCTTGCCGAGCTGGACGCCTCAGACTATAAACTCGGTGTGGACGCCCTTCAGATCCAGTATGACCAGGTAAGTCTGGAAGTGGACCGAGCCAGAAGGCTTTTCGAAAACAAGAGTATGTCGCAGAACGACTACGACAAGGCCGTCGCCGGCCTGAAACAGCTCGGAGTGCAGCTGCAGGCCAATAAGAACAAGCTTTCATATACCCGTCTTTACGCCCCGACATCAGGGATAGTGGAGTCAGTGGGGTATTCAGCCGCTGAAATGGTGGATGCCGGCACTCCTGTGTTCACCCTTATGACGGCTGGAGGAATGGAAGTGACTTGCGATATTCCGGCATCGGCTTACGGAGAGCGTGAGCGGTTTTCCGGTTTTTCATGCCGTTCCACATATCTCGGTGATGAACCTATTCCATTGAGACTGATCGGTATCATACCTAAAGCCAACAGTAGCCAGCTCTACCGCATGAATCTGGCCTTCGCCGGCAGCCAGGCTAAATCCGTCACTGCGGGAATGAATGTCGAGGTGACGATCGAAATGGCAGATAAAGGAGATTCCGGACTGCTTATACCGTCATCTGCCCTCTTTACAAAGGATGACAAGGAATATGTATGGATCATGAATAACGACTCAACGGTATCCTCTCAGCCGGTGGTCACCGAAGGACGGCTGCGCGGAGGAATGGTGAAAGTCACGGAAGGACTCACCTCATCAGACAATGTGGTGAGGGCCGGAGTTTCCATGCTCACTGACGGAGAAAAAGTGAGGATGATTGAAAAGCCGAGTAAAACCAACGTCGGAGGACTCTTATGAACAGGATAACACGCTTTTTCATGGAGCGACGGGTATTGTTCTGGTCGCTCATGGTAGGCATCATCATAGCCGGAGTGCTCGCTTTCTTGAGCATGCCAAAGCTCGAGGACCCGGCGGTGCCCGTAAAGCAGGCAATGGTCATAGTGCCCTATCCCGGGGCATCGGCCCATGAGGTGGAGCTGAATGTGGCACAGAAAATGGAAGACGAGCTGCGCAGCCTTCCCGACGTCTACAAGATAAAGTCGGACTGCCAGAGCGGCATAGCCATGATCACGGTCGAGTTCAAGATGACGGTGCTTACCGAAGACCTGGAGCAACATTTCGACCAGCTTCGCCGGAAAGTCAGTGACATGACGTCGCAGCTGCCTGCCGGTTGCTACGATCCCGTGGTGATGGACGACATGATGGACGTCTACGGCATATTCTATTCCCTATCAGGAGATGGCTATGACTATCCGGAACTCCTTAAATACGCCAAATACATCAGACGGGGACTCCTTTCGGTGCCGGGCGTGAAAAGGGTGACGATAGCCGGCGGACGCGACGAGACCATCGATATCACCCTGAGCAAGGAGGAACTCGCCCGCAACGGACTCATTCCCTCGCAGGTGATGCTCGCCCTTCAGTCAGCAGGAAAACCGGCCAACGCAGGAGCGTATGCAAGCGGAGCGGACAGGATAAGGATGCAGGTAGACGAAGGGATAGACAATGAGGAGGACCTGCGCAACCTTCTCATAAACACTCCAGACGGCCGCCATATGCGTCTCGGCGACCTCGCAAGTATTGAACGCACGCTCGCCACTCCGCAGCGTAACGGATTTTTCGTAGACGGAAAGCCATCGCTCGCCATCTGCGTCGCTATGGAAAACGATGCGATAGTTCCCGATGTAGGCAAGGCTGTGGATAAGGAAATGGCCGTGCTCATGCGCAGCGTTCCAGCAGGGATGGAGACCGAGAAGATATTCTTCCAGCCCGACAAGGTCAGCGACGCCATATCTTCGTTTATGGTCAACCTTCTCGAGTCAGTGCTCATAGTCATCATCGTCCTCATCTTCACGATGGGCTTCAGGAGCGGACTCATCATAGGCTTCGGGCTTGTGCTCACGATAGCCGTGTCATTTCCGATCCTGCTTCAATGCGGCACCACCCTTCAGCGCATATCGCTCGGCGCATTTATCGTGGCCATGGGAATGCTTGTGGACAACGCCGTAGTCATAATGGACGGCATCCTTGTGGATAAGAAACGGCGACTACCCGAGAGCACCTATCTATACCGAATAGGCAAGAACACGGCGTTGCCCCTGCTCGGCGCGACAGTGATAGCCGCCGCCACCTTCATCTGCATATATCTTTCGCCCGACTCGGCCGGAGAATATGCCGGCGACCTCTTCCTCGTGCTTTGCGTCAGTCTGCTCGCAAGCTGGGTGATAGCCCTCGTGCAGGTGCCCGTATGCGCCAAGGCGTGGCTTCCGAAAGAGGACAAGGAATCCGATAAGGACAATGACGGGAAAGTGATGGATTCCCCGGCCCACAGGGCCGTAAGGAAATCCGTAGCCTTCCTGATTGACCACAAGTGGCCGACTGTAGTGCTCTCGCTCGTACTTCTCGGCCTGAGTATGCTCGGACTGACGAAGGTGAAAAACCTTTTCTTTCCTGATTTCGACTACAAGCAGTTTGTCGTGGAATGCTATTTTCCGTCGCAGTCCTCTCCCGACAGCGTGAGCAGTCAACTTCACGAGATGAGCCGCATGCTCTCGGCCGACAAGGATATCGAACGTGTGGCTATCAGCATGGGTGCGGCACCGGCAAGGTATTGTCTCGTGCGCCCCATGTCGTCAGGCGGCGACCGCTACGGCGAACTGATAGTAGACTGCAAGGACTATAAGACCGTCGTTGCGCAGATACCGGAGATCCGGAGGAAACTGCGCGAACAGTTCCCCGATGCCTATATCCGTATCCGTAAATATAACTTCTCGATTTCAACTTCCCATACGGTAGAGGTAGAATTCGCAGGCCCTGATCCGGCGGTGCTTAGGGAACTGAGCGCCAAGGCCGAGAAGATAATGAGGGACTGCCGCTATGTGGATCCGTATTCGGTGCAGAACAACTGGAATCCCACAGCCAAGACACTCGTGGTGGATCTCGACAGAGGAAACGCCCTTACTGCTGGAGTAAGCCGCGACGATGTGGCCAACGCACTTCTCGCCGCATCGGAGGGTATGCCCGTAGGGGTGATGCACGACGGAGACAACACAATGATAGTCAACCTTAAGGTGCGCAACGCCGACGGAACGGAGATAGAGGACATCGACAACATTCCTGTCTGGGCCATGCCCAATATCAGGCTTGACGGAGAGAACGCGATTGCCTCGGTGATGTCAGGTAACGCGGCGACGGTAGCCGACATGTCGGTGCGTGCCATACCGCTCGGAAGTGTAGCCGACAGAATCGACCTAAAATGGGAGGAGAACATCGTGCGCCGGCTCAACGGACAGCGTGTGATCGAAGCTGAATGCGACCCGAATCCGGATCTCGATGACGCGACTCCCGCTAAGGTGGTGGAAAGCATCAAAGATGAGATAGACGCCATTCCACTCCCTCCGGGCTACAGCATGCGCTGGGTAGGGGAAGGCGAGCTTCAGACAGAGGCTATCTCCAACCTACTGAAGTTCGTGCCGCTGACCATCTTCATAATCCTGCTCATCCTGCTTCTTCTCTTCAACAGCTGGAAGAAAGTGACGCTGATACTTGTATGCTTCCCGTTTGTGGTATGCGGAATAGTGGCTGCCCTGCTTCTGACCGACAGTCCGTTTACTTTCATGGCTATAATAGGCATGATGGGCCTTATAGGCATGATGGTGAAGAACTCCATAGTGCTTGTAGACGAGATCGAGCGTCTGCAGCGGGAAGACGCGGTGCATCCTTATATGGCGGTAATTGATGCAACAGTCTCACGCGTTCGGCCTGTGCTGATGGCTTCATTGACCACGATTGTCGGCATGATTCCTCTACTCGGCGATCCTATGTACGGCTCGATGGCCATCACCATCATGGGGGGCCTGACCGCCGGAACGATCATCACGCTCCTTCTCCTTCCTCTTTTCTATACAGCGCTCATGCGCGTCAAAAAACCTTCCGAGAATGAAAAAAAATAAACTGATACCGATCCTTACATTCCTTCTTGCATTTTCTACAGCATGGGGACAGACATTGACGATCGACAGGGACGAGTGCCGACAGATGGCTCTGAAGCACAGCGAGAACCTAAAAAAGGCGCAAAACGGGGTGACCCAGTCCGAGCTTGACCGAAAGATAGCACGGACGGCATATCTGCCTAAGTTCGACGCCACCGCATCGGCTATGTATATGCTTCCTGACATCGACATGATGGGGGCAAAGATGCAGACACATGGCGCGTATCTCGCCGGAATACAGCTTGTGCAGCCGATCTATGCCGGTGGAAAGATAACCGCCGGGCGAAAGCTTTCCGACCTTGGACGCGACGCCGCGCGGGATCAGCTTGAGATCAGCCGCATGGACGTGCTCAATGAGGCTGACAACGCCTACTGGACGTATATCGCCGTGCGCGACAAGGTGAGGCTCATGCAGTCATACATCGACATGATCGATACGCTTTACTCCCAGACGCAGACAGCCGTCGACGCCGGAATGGCTATGGGCAACGACCTGCTTCGCATCACCGCAAAGCGCAGCGAGCTTCAGTATCAGAAGAAGAAGGCGGAGAACGGCGCGGAGTTATGCCGGCAGGCACTCTGCAATGTCATCGGCGTGGACTATGAGACCTCCATAGAACCGACAGATACGCTGCCGGAATGTGCAGCCCCTTCAAACCTGGAGTATGACATAACGTCGCGTCCGGAATACAGGCTACTTCAGCTGAATGTGGATGTGGCGCGGCAGCAGGTGAATATGGTGAGGGGTGATTTCCTTCCTACCGTTGGCCTGAGCCTCGGCTACAGCTACTACGGCAACATCAAGATGAAGGGCATGGCCGATCTCGGCGACGGCAACTATTATCCCTACACGCAGGAATACCGCGACGGAATAGCATCGGGAGTGCTTTCGGTCAGCATACCGCTCTTCCATTGGGGGGAGGGAATGAAGAAGGTCAGGAAAGCGAAGCTTTCGGTAGACAATGCCGTGCTTGACCTCCAACGCAACACCGACCTCCTTGATCTGGAGGTGCGTCAGGCAGCCACCAATCTCGAGGATGGCTGGAACATGATATCCTCCGCGAGACTGGCGCTTGATCTCGCCACTGAAAACCTTAGGGTGATGCAGAACCGATATGACGAGGCAGTGTCTCCGCTTACCGACCTTCTCGACGCGCAGACACAGTGGCAACAGGCACGGAGCAACATGATAGAGGCAGCAACGCAATATCAGATCTATCAGACAGCGTGGCTACGCGCCACCGGGCGTCTTTAAAAGACTTTATGTTTTAGTATCCGTTGATATGCACCCTTTCGGCATGCCATTTGTCGATGGGTGCATGTTGTTTATCGGGATAGCCTACGGGGATGAGGCAGAAGGGTACTATTCCTTCCGGAAGGTTCAGGATGCGACTTGTGGTCTCCATTCTGTCTTCATGAGGGTAAAGGCAGGTCCATACGGCCCCGAGTCCTAAAGCATGGGCTGCGAGAAGGATGTTTTCCGATGCAGCGGAAACATCCTGGACCCACAGCGTCGAGTCTTCCCCTTCGAGGAAGCGGGAGGAGTTGCCGCAGACCGCGATAGCCATCGGAGCTTGCGCGGTCATTTTCGCGTAGGGCAGTGAGTCGGCGAGAGACTTCAGGATATCCTTGTCATCGATAAGGATGAACTCCCAGGGTTGTTTGTTTACGCCGGATGGAGCTGCCATGCCGGCATGGAGAATAGCTGATTTAATTTCATCGGCTATCGGCTGATCGGTGTAATTCCTTACGCTTGTCCTTGACAGTATATTCTGATATGCCTCATTCTCCATAATTGAGGCAGATATGCTTTCTTTTTCTTTCATAATCATTTTTTAATAATAAGTCTCATATTCAATAACAAATCAATGACGAGAATGTAACAGCTCATCGAAAGAAACACTAAGCAATCCGACGTATAATGGCATATAAATCGCTAAGGCTACATCTCATAATAAGGGGCCTTAGCCGTAGAAGCCGATAAGGTGTAAAAACAGAATTCTTTCTCAGTTTGTTACTATTATTAGAATAAGACCTCAATAACCGATTATGGCCAGAAGGAACATTGATAAGAAAATTAATATAAAAAAGAGGCTGCTCAAGCTCCTTGTAGATGAACACGCATTTTGGTCATATGATCCCGACTCAATACAATACGATTCTATCAGCGATGATCAAATAATTGCGCTTACAATGCGCCATCTTGATTTAGACGAAATTAAAATGCTCTTCGATATATATCCGAAAAACAAAATCAAATCCGCATGGCGAAAGTTGCTTGTCCCTGAAGGTCAATATCTTTATACACTCAATCGTTTTTTTGCCTGGTATTACTTTGGCTCAAAAAAAACCGACTCTTATCTTAAATCTCTCGAAACCCGCTATTATAATCAACTATCATTGCAATGACAGAAAATCTAAAGCATTCTTTAGCTCCACAAACAGCTCTTATTTTAGGACCCATATCTAAACTGGAATGTATCAATCCAATCTATGATATAACTTCGGTTGACATCGAAAACACGATTAAAGAAGCACTAAGACAATAATTAAGACCAATGCCCCATCTCAAAAAAATGGGGCATTACTCTTTTGTCAAGAGAACTCTATGTAGAAAAATTTGGTATTCATTCGAGGGATAGTGGTTAGTTGGTTTCTCTGATTATCCTTAATTTTGCATCGGAAAAAGATGTCCGGATATGGCCAATGTCATGTGGCGATCTTCAAAGAAGACCGGAACTTTTCAGCAAAGCTGTTTGAGCTTCACAACAAACAGAATCCGATCAGGATAGAGTAATTTTGCATCAGAAAGATAAAAATAACCGATATGAAACAATAACTGAATTATGAAAAAGTTAATGATGATAATGGCGATTATGCTCACAGCAATCGCCGTCAATGCCAAGACATTAGTGGTCTACTACAGCTACACCAGCAATGTGCACAACATCATGAACGAACTTACAAAACAGATCGAGGCGGATGTGGTACGAATCGAACCGGCTGAGAAAGGGCTGGATTATGCGGCAAACAACTATGCGATCGGAAGCGCGCAGATCGCGGCGATACGCAACAATCCCAATAACGCTTCATCCTATCCCGCGATCGATCCGGTAGACGTGAATGTAGCCGATTATGACTGCATCATTATTGGTGCACCCCTGTGGTGGAGCCAGATGGCAGCCCCGCTGCAGACATTCCTGTTCCATAACGGACCGGCTTTGGCAGGAAAGAAGATCGGACTCATCGTTTCGAGCGCAAGTAGCGGTATAAGCGGAGTGGAGAGTGACGCTAAGCGACTTATCCCAGACGGAGAATTCCTTTCACCGTCGCTGTGGATAAGAAGTTCACAGACCTCCGGCTGTGCTACAATGCTTCAGCAATGGCTGAAAGATATCAATTACGACGCAGTGGCAGAGGTCGAGAATCTTCAACTTGATAATGGTTCCAAAAGCTTTACGGTGTATTCGATTTCCGGCAGTCTCATAGGAAAGGACCTTGAATCCATCGACGGTCTTGACAAAGGGCTCTATATCATCAACGGAAAAAAGATCTGTAAGTAAAATCTCTTTCGGAATGACATGGGCGCGGCCATGATTTAGCAGTGAAGGCTTTGCAACTACAATCCATGATTGTGGTCGGTATTTCAATAATTGAGGTAAGTCTGTGTCAGTTTTATTGGCTAACTTTGCAATCAGTTAAGAATATAATCTCTTATGAAGAAAACATTAATCTGCTCTATGATGCTGCTTGCAGTGTCGCTGACATCAAACTCACAGACTATGAACAATCCGAATACCGACATGTCAATTGCTCCTACTGAGCAGTTGACCCTCACTCAGGAATGGGACAAGGTTTTCCCTAAAAGCGATAAAGTGGATCATCGTAAGGTGACTTTCGTAAACCGCTACGGCATAACCCTTGCTGCCGACATGTATATTCCGAAGGGTGTTTCAGGCAAACTACCAGCTATAGCCGTAAGTGGACCTTTCGGTGCTGTCAAGGAGCAATCCAGCGGCCTCTATGCCCAGCAACTTGCCGAACGCGGTTATCTTACCATTGCGTTCGACCCCTCATTCACGGGGGAAAGCGGTGGCAAACCACGCAGGGTGGCATCGCCCGACATAAATGTAGAGGATTTTTCCGCAGCAGTGGACTTCCTCTCGACTCAGCCGAATGTGGACGCAGAGCGAATAGGTATACTCGGAGTGTGCGGCTGGGGTGGCATCGCAATCCAGGCAGCGATAAATGATCCCCGCATCAAGGCCACTGTCGCCTCAACCATGTATGACATGACCAGAGTTAACGCTAACGGATACTTTGACTCAGAAAACTCTAAGGAGCAGCGCAACGCTAAACGCGAGGCAATGGCTAAACAGCGCACTGAGGATTACCGCAACGGAGCCTATACAAGGGCCGGAGGTGTCGTGGATCCCCTTCCCGATGACGCTCCTCAGTTCATAAAGGACTATCATGCCTATTACAAGACTCCAAGAGGTTTTCATCCGAGATCAGGCAACTCCACCGACGGATGGAATGCAACTTCCGCCCTTCCCTTTGTCAACTTCAAGTTTTTTGAATACGCTGACGAACTGGATAACGCGGCGCTCATCGTGCATGGCGACCAGGCACATTCCTACTACTTCGGCAAGGATACATTCGCCAAACTCAAAGGCGACAATAAACAGATGCTTACCATAAAAGGAGCAAGTCACTGCGACCTTTACGACCAGATAGATATCATACCGTTTGACGAAATCGCAGCGTTTTATAAGGAGAATATGAAATGACAACTGAAGAATTTATCCGCATAATGGACTCCGGGGATCCCATTCCCGGAGGTTCCCCCATACATGCCAAGATGCATGAGTTAAGTCAGGAAGCAATCCGCATAACGATGCAGATCAACAACTCCTACCACAATCATGAAGAAATCGTCGCACTTATGTCGGAACTGACAGGAAAGGAGATTGACGAAAGCTTCGGGTTGTTTCCTCCTTTCTACACCGACTGCGGTAAGAACATGAAGTTTGGGAAACGTGTCTTCATCAATTCGGGGTGCAAGTTTCAGGATCAGGGAGGCATAACAATAGGGGATGATGTCCTTGTAGGACATAACTGCGTGATCGCGACCCTTAACCATGCCATGGATCCGGATCGACGCGCCGATATGATTCCGGCCCCTGTGAAAATTGGAGATAAAGTCTGGATTGGCGCGAATGTAACGATTCTTCAGGGTGTTTCGATAGGAGAGGGGGCTGTAATTGCTGCCGGTGCGGTTGTCAATAAGGATGTCCCGGCACATACTGTCGTAGGGGGAATTCCTGCTAAAGTTCTCAAAGAAATATGAAAAGGACATTTATATTATCTTTACTTACAGCTATTACATTCATGGCAAACTCCCAAACTCGAATATCGCTCACTGTAGGCGAAAAGACAATGACAGCTACATTAGTGGACAATGCCGCTACACGCGAACTGCAGGCTCTGCTTGATAAGGGACCCATCACAATCCAGATGAACGATTACGGAGGGTTTGAGAAGGTTGGGGCGCTTCCACAATCCTTCACAACATCAAACTCCCAGATCACTACAGAGCCGGGTGACATCATGCTCTATCAGGGCAACAATATGGTGATCTTTTACGGCACCAATTCATGGAGCTACACCCGGTTAGGTAAAATCGATGGAGCGACTTCCGAAAATCTAAGGCAGTTTCTTGGCAGCGGCAATATTTCACTGACAGTTTCATTGGTGTCATCAGCTGGAGTCGCAGATATTACCGATGGTGACAAAGAAACCGAGAGGGTGTTTGATCTAAACGGCAAACCGATAGACTCAATGCCTCTTTCTAAGGGGATATATATCGTCAATGGAAAGAAAACTCTCATAAAACACTAAAATACACCCTCAAAGCCGATGTTCCCCAGCTTGAGGCCATCATCTCAAAGACGTGGGGTAAGGAGGATGAGTTGAAGCAACTCAAATCCGAACTTGCCGCCCTCGACCGCAAGATTACCGCTGAACTTGCACCGAAACACGATGAGAATGACGGCACAAAGAATAAGCAGGAGCAATCCCAGCATCCTCAGCCTGATGTCAAGGTAGAAACGGCAGTCAACACTGTTAATGTCCACACAACCGACCCTCCGCAGGGACATAAGCCTTCGATGGTTGCTGAACCTCAACCACGTTATCCAATGACGGCAAGTTCGCCACGTTTCCCGGCTCGTCATCCCGGTATTTGACAATCCTCAACAGACAGATCAGGCATCAATGCTTGGTCTGTCTATTTTTTATGATTTATGAGGTTATACATTTGTTCATGGATAAGATATTTAATTTCTTTAATCATTAGTTAATTGGAGGATTTCAAGGAATCTGTGTACTGTTGCTTCATCTCCAGAGTATTTACCACTGTCTTCGCTCAGTTTACAAGTGCTACAATAGAATGGCCAAGATTCAGTAATCTTAACAGCGATAAGCTTTATAACAATATTTCTTGGGGTGATACCTTCGAAATCATTGGTGAAATGAGTACCTATACCAAACGATGGTATACATTTGTCTTTAGCATATTTCTGTATCTCGATTGCTTTATCAACATTCAATCCGTTACTAAACACAATCTGCTTGGTACGTGGATCAATATTAAGACTCCTGTATTTTTCGACAATTAGATCTAACTCGTGGAAATTGTCACCGCTATCCACTCTCAGCCCCTTGAACATGTTCGCATAATCTTCAGAGAAATTAAGGCTGAAAATTCTCCAGCCATAAGTGTCATAAAGGAATGTACCTAACGCGCCTCTATATGTTGTCGCCCATGTCTTCATGGCAAGATAATTTGCCATCTGCGGACCATACATTCCGGCAATAGCGCATATCAGTTCGTGAGCCATTGTGCCTATTGGGATAAGATTATATTTCATAGCAAAATACACATTGCTTGTGCCGATGAATCTCCCTGATCCCGACATTGAGTCCTGGCAATCTTTCATTGCCCTGACAACAGTGTCCTGAGCTTGAAATGACGCACGGCGTCTGGTGCCGAAATCACTGAACGTACAACCCGCCTCAATCAGTCTTTGCGCTTTGTCATACGACTTCTGATAGTAAGCCTCGTAATCAAGCCCATCAGTTTCTCCCTTCATAATATAATACAACTCTGAAATGATTGCGAGCACTTTCACCTCAAGAAGTATTGTGTTGCTCCAACAGCCTTCGAACTCTATATCAAGATGTCCGGTTTTATCTTGTTGTATCTTGACCCATTTGCTGTCATAGCGGAAACCTTTCAGGAAGCTACAGAACCAAGCAGGAATATAACTGCATTTTTTTCGTAGAAAAGCAATTTCTTCATCGGTTATAACTACGTTTTCAAGCATTTTTATCTGGCGACGAAGTTCATCAGCAAAACCGTCTGGATAAACTGTATTGTCTCTATCATTGAACTTGTAACGAACCTGTGTACGAGGAAAATTTTCGATTACCGCGCAACTCATTGTAAACTTATACAAGTCGTCATCCGTAAAATGTTGAATTATCTGGCGCATGATAATTGGTTTTTGGATATTATCGATTTAAGAGTTTTACCTCCGTCATTAGAGGATGTATAGTCTGTGAGCACGTTAATCTCTTGAGGAAGTTTCAAGGCGATGCCGTCGCGGATGGTTTCTGCAACGCATACGTCTCCCGCAAGACCGCAAATATCTATTTGTTCTATATTCTCGGTTTCAAGGACTTGTAGAATCTGCTCTGTCGCAACACCATTCTTGAAGATTGAATACTCTTCACTCGATGCATCTTTCCCCTTATGTAAAATCTTAACTTTATTGGGATTATCTAACAATATATCCATAATCGGGGGCCATATTGCTGCTCCTGTCGAATCTGCGACACAATGAATTGGCCAGTCGCCTCCTTCAGATTTGAATGAACAATGACGCATAGGGTGTCGATCGGCTGTGATTATGATATAAGAGTATTCGGAAAGATGATAGCGGATATATTCAGCAAGAGAGTTCATCGCCTTTTCCGCTCCCGGCACAGGTAGCGACCCCATGATAAAATCCACTTATGGGTCAATTATCAAAAGAAGCTTATTCCTCATGCTGTTTCATCATTTCTTTTACTGTCTGATCTATCTTGTCGAGCAATTCAGCAGGCATTGTTTCTTTGACAATTCGGTGGGAATAGCCGATCATGGTTTTAGCCTTGGCTGTCCTCAGGTATTTAGGGTCAAGTCCTCTATTTCCGAGCCTCCATCGGTCAAGAGCATCGGCATCTTTGAAGATTGCATAAAGATTCAGCACCCTGTCGGCCTCCGAACCGAAGTGCTTTCGGATCGCATCTTTCCCCACCGTGTCATCAAGGTCATGGTAACGCATAAGAGCCACTGACTCAGGATGAAACTCAATGTCGTCGTTGTCTTGGCAGAATTGCTCGTAATACACCGCTGCTCTTGCGCC
>JAIDSM010000196.1 GCA_029061225.1 Muribaculaceae bacterium | reverse complement strand
TTTTTTTCATATAACCAAATTTTTCAGATGTTTTTTTCTAAAAAAAATCTTATACTCTTCTTTTGACGCATATTAAATTCTGAATTATAAACACATACACATTTTTCATTTTTTAGTGTGAACGACACTCGCAATATTCACTTATCGGGCAACACTTATAATCCGACAAACCTACAATTTTTTCATGATTTACTATGAAGTCTAAAAAAAATTATTTAATTTTGTAATCCATTTCAGTTCTATTAAGACAATATATGGCAAACTTGAATATTCTCGGTATGGGCGTGGCCCTCGTCACTCCCTTTAATTCCAATAAAGATATTGATTTCCCGGCCCTCGAAAGGGTAATAGACCATGTCGTAGACAATGGAGCAGACTTTCTCGTGGCTCTCGGGACTACCGGTGAGACCCCTGCCCTGTCAGCCGAGGAAAAGAAGGCTGTCAAGGATTTTGTCAAGAAGAAGGCCGACGGCCGCATCCCTCTGGTGCTGGGCGTAGGAGGAAACAATACCGCTGAAGTAGTCAACCAACTGAAGGAATATGATCTGACAGGCTACTCCGCGATTCTTTCTGTCGTACCGCCCTACAATAAGCCATCTCAGGAAGGCATATTCCAGCATTTCAAGGCTATCGCCGAGGCCTCTCCTCTTCCTGTAGTGCTCTACAACGTCCCGGGGCGAACAGGGGTCAACATGACAGCAGACACCACCCTGCGTCTTGCAAGGGAAGTGCCCGGCATTGTCGGCATCAAGGAAGCCTCGGGCGACATACACCAGATACAGCGACTGTTGCGGGAGAAGCCGGATGGATTCACTGTTCTAAGCGGTGACGACGGCATGACATATCCTCTTATGGCGTTGGGGGCTCAGGGTGTCATCTCAGTTCTCGGCAACGCTTATCCGAAAGAGTTTGCCGAAATGGTCCATCTCTGTCTTGAAGGCAATTACATCGAGGCAGTAGACGTTCATTTCAAATTCCGCGACATCATAAGGCTTCTCTTCACCGATGGCAATCCTGCGGGTGTGAAATGTGTGATGCACGATATGGGACTGATCGAAAACGAGCTTCGACTACCCCTCGTACCTGTGTGCGAAGCAACAGCCGAGGCCATCCTTCATTGGGTAAAGACCTTAAAGTAGCCTGCTGAATGATAGACAAGGCTACTGTACAGAAGATCACGGATGCAGCTGACATAGTTGAAGTAGTCAGCGACTACGTGCATCTAATTAAGAGAGGGCGTAATTTCGTAGGGCTATGCCCTTTTCACAACGAGAAGACACCCTCTTTCTCAGTCAACAGCGTACGCAATTTCTGCTACTGCTTCTCATGCAAGAAAGGGGGGTCTCCGGTCAATTTCATCATGGAGAAGGAGGGACTCTCCTATCATGACGCCCTTCTGCATCTCGCAGCCAAATATAATATCAAGGTAGAAGAGAAGGAACTCTCCGATGATGAACGCCGGCAACTGAACGAAAGGGAATCCTTGCTCGTAGCCAACGAATGGGCGGCTGCCCGAATGGAGAAAGACCTGCGCGATACCGAAGAGGGACGCACTGTAGGCCTGCAATATTTCTATCAGCGCGGAGTGACCGACGAAGCCATAAAGAAATTCCGTCTTGGATATAATCTTGACGGAGGCCGGGCTCTGACCGAGGCGGCAAAGCTTGACGCGATGGATATCAACAGCCTCGTGCAGGTCGGAGTACTTGGGGAATCCCAGAAAATACCCGGAACCTTCTACGATCGTTTTCGCGGACGCGTGATATTTCCTGTGCTGAACACATCCGGAAAGGTAGTCGCACTTGGCGGACGCGACCTGAAAGGAGGCATGGCGAAATACATCAACTCGCCTGAATCTGACATATATAAGAAAAGCAACGAACTTTACGGCATATTTCAGGCTAAAGGCGAGATAGCCAAGCAGGATTGCTGCTACCTCGTTGAGGGCTACATGGACGTTATCGGAATGTGGCAGGCCGGCATGGAGAATGTAGTCGCATCCTCCGGGACTGCGCTTACCGATGGACAAATAGCGATGATCCATCGCTTCACAGACAACATCACCCTCATATACGACGGTGATGCAGCAGGCATCAAGGCATCTTTGAGAGGCATAGATATGCTGCTCGCGCACAAGATGAATGTTAAGGTTCTCCTTCTTCCCGACGGCCATGACCCTGACTCGTTCGCAAGAGCCAATACCCCAGAGAACTTCAGAAAATATGTGCAAGATCACGCTACAGACATAATCCGCTTCAAGGCTCAGGTGCTCCTGAAGGATGTCGGCGATGATCCGCAGAGACGTGTTGCTGCCATTCAAAGCGTGGTGCAGTCTCTGGCTCATATCCCCGACAAGGTGAAGCGCAATGTCTATGTACAGGAATGCAGCCGTATCCTTGGAGTAAGCGAGGAGGTTATCGACAGTGCCGTGGAGAAGTCGCGCGGCGATGTCATCGAGCAGCAGCGGAGGCAACGACAGAGCAACGAGGTAGACCGGCTGCAGCAGGCTGAGCAAAATCCTCAACCCGATATATCCGGACAGCTGCGACCATCCAGGAGCAGAGAGATCACGGATATGTATCCTTTCTATCCGTTCGAGCGCAATGTGGTCTATCAATGCGTCCGATATGGAGTCCTCGATCTCTGTGAGGTTGAATTTGAAGACGGCTCGGTTGATATGATAAATGTGGCCGAATATGTGGCAGACGAGATCCAAGCTGATGAGATCTGGTTCACCTTCCCGGCATTCGCAAAGACATTCAACCGCATCCTTGATCTGAAGGAAGACTTCCTGAACGATAGGGTCGCCTTCAATGTAAGCCTGGAGAAGCAGAAGAAAGAAATGCTGCAGGCCGGATATGATGAGATCGCCGGCAGGAATCTCACAATGGATGAGATACGCCGCGCGGAGCGGCAGCTGGAAGACAGGGTCAACGAAGAGACGGCCCGACGCCGGTTTGAATTCGACAGATATTACATAGAACAGAAACTGTCAAGCCATCACGATGATGACGTGAGACGCACCGTCACGGAAGCGATGAATGAAGAGCAGCCGCTCAGCAACATCTATCTTCGCAATAATCCGGTCAGCGAGCGCAAGATGGAGCTCGACCGGATGCATATGCTTGTGCCACGCGGAGTGCTTGAATGGAAAAATGAACTCCTCAACCAGCGAATCAGAAGCAAGATGAACCAGCTTGACAGCCTTCTCGGACATGCGGAACCTGCAGATCAACAGAAAATACTTCTTGAGATCCAGGCCCTTATGGAGAAACGCGGACAGCTGGGAAAGGTCATGGGCGACCGAACCATAGGCTCCAAAATCAAAAGATGAAAAATTTTTGAGCATGCCTGTAAGTTTTTGGAGGATGTATGCGTCTAACTTTAAAACGACAAATCACAATCTATAATGAATATTCTTGAAGTGGAGAATCTGACAAAGTGCTTCGGATCGCTAAGGGCGCTCGACAATGTCAGTTTCGGAATACATGAAGGATCCATATGCGGAATCCTCGGTCCTAACGGAGCCGGGAAGACCACCCTGCTCCGTATCATCAACGGTATCCTGACCATCGACGCAGGAAACGTACGCATACTCGGAGAAGACGCATCAATAGAAGCATCACGCAATATCGGATACATGCCTGAAGAACGCGGCCTATACGACACAATGAGGATGTCGGACCAGATCATGTATTTCGGTCAGCTTAAAGGTGGCAATCCCAAGCGGCTGCGCGTAGTGATGAACGAATATCTTGAGCTTTTCAACCTCAAGGGGCAGGAGCGCCGCCGTCTAAAGGAGCTTTCGAAGGGAAATCAGCAGAAAGTACAGATCATATGCACGCTCGTACATGAGCCGAAACTTGTGATCCTCGACGAGCCATTCAGCGGTTTCGACCCGCTTAACGGCCAGATTCTTCAGCAGATTCTCGAAAGGCTCCGCGAAAAGGGCTCCACCATTATCTTGAGCTCCCACAATATGCCGGCCATAGAGGAGATGTGCAGCGATATAGTGCTTGTAGACCACGGCCATATACTTGTGGCAGATTCGATGACCAATGTCAAGGAATCCCACAAGGACAACACCATCTTGCTGACGACCTCCACGGAATTATCAAAACCGCTGCTGCTTGCGTCAGGAGCGGTCACTGAAATAGAAAATATTCCCAACCTAAACTGGCGGCGTGGATTCGCCTACCGTCTGAGAAGGAATCCCTCCAGCTCGAACAATGACGTGCTCGACTCGGTAGCCATGCAGTCGCAGATACTCCACTTCGAGGAGGCACTCCCCTCGCTGAAAGATATATTCATTTCATATACAGCTCCAGAAGCCAAGAATTCATATTCAGACAACACGTTGCCGAGGCCGACGGCCGAGGCTCCCAAATAATTCAGACATATGAACAAACTAAAACTCATAGTCACTAACGAATACAGGACTGCCGTGACGCGCAAGTCTTTCTGGATAATGACTTTCGCCCTTCCCCTGCTGATGGTGGCATTCGGCGTGGTGATGGGTTTCCTGATGTCCGACTCCGACTCATTCATGTCGACAACCGACGCAATCAACGAAAAGACAGGACTGACACCTGACGAAGACGGGATGACAGCTGCGAAGGCGATGGCGATGATGGTAGGTGTCCTTCTTACTTTTGCCATGATGATATGCGGCAGTCAGATCATGCAGATGGTGCGTCAGGAGAAGACCAACCGCATCATGGAGTTTCTCGCCACATGCGTTACGGGGCGCACCATGCTTACTGCAAAGATAATCAGCGTCGCCCTGATCACCCTCACACAGGTGCTTCTGTGGGCAGCATGCTTCCTGCTCTTTGGCTTGGGATTCGTTGTCGTGCTCAACCTCGATGTGCCTTTCGACTATCTACTTCATCCTCTCGTATGGAAGACTATCTTGTGGTCTTTACTGTATTTCGTCGGAGGTTTCATGATGTTCAGCTCCCTCTTCGCGGCATGCGGCGCGCTGACCGACAGCAACAACGAAAACCAGCAGTATCTCACCATTCTGATGATGTGCGTTCTTGCGTCCATGTATATCGGCATGTATGCCGTCGACCATCCGAATTCCGTTCTCGCCCAGGTGTGCGCCTATTTCCCATTGACCTCCCCCACGGTTGGAGCAGTCAACGCCATCACCGGCGAAGTGCCTCTATGGAGCAGCATCCTCTCTCTGGCGGTGCTCTATGCAAGTGCCTACGGAGCTATCGTCATCGGCGGTAAGATCTATTCCTCATCCATGCTTCTCAAGGGAGCGTCACTCTCTCCAAAGGCCATCGCGGCCTTCATAAAAGCAAAATAATCCCGGACACAAACGAAGAACAACAACCGAATTCCGCCCCTCCCGCAAGAGGGGCGGCTTTTGTTAAAAAAGAATAAAGAAACCCCGGCTGGAGTTGAAACTGGCGTTAACACTTGCAAATTTGACATTTTTTGATTAATTTTGCAATATGAGACAGAATGTGGCTATCGCTTTCTGTCATAAAAAACTTAGACACCATGAGCAATAACTGGAATTATCAGCCACTTACACATAAAGAGCAGGAGAAAGCCGATGCTCTTCTCCCGGTCTGCGGAGGCGTCGCCCCCATTCCGGAACTACTCTTGCGCCGTGGTGTCAGCACCCCCGAAGAAGCCAACGGCTTTTTCTCCCCTTCGCTCGACGACCTGCACGATCCCTTCCTCATGCCGGATATGGACAAGGCGGTGGAACGCCTCAACAGAGCGATGGGCGCGAAAGAGAGGATCATGATCTACGGAGACTACGATGTCGACGGTACGACAGCCGTGGCTCTCGTCTACAAGTATCTGCAGAACTATTACAGCAACATCGAATACTATATCCCCACCCGATATGAGGAGGGTTACGGCATTTCGCGCAAAAGCATCGAATATGCCGCTGAAAATGATGTCAAGCTCGTAGTGGTGCTCGACTGCGGCATCAAGGCGATCGATGAGATCGCATATGCCAAGCAGCTGGGGATAGACTTCATAATCTGCGACCATCATGTCCCCGATGAAGAACTCCCCCCTGCTGTAGCCATCCTTAACCCCAAGATGCCGGGGTCTCCGTATCCTTGCCCGCATCTCAGCGGATGCGGTGTGGGATTCAAGTTCATGCAGGGATTCGCGAAAAGCAACGGGCTCGGAAACCACAACGAACTTGACTCTCTGCTCGACCTTGTAGCAGTAAGCATCGCAGCCGATATAGTCCCGATAGTAGGCGAAAACCGAATTATGGCCTATCACGGCCTCCGCAGGCTCAATTCAAATCCGAATCTCGGCCTCCGAAGTATAATCCGACTCTGCAAACTGACCAACAAGGATATCACAATATCCGACGTGATCTTTAAGATCGGTCCCCGTATCAACGCATCCGGACGTATGCAGAGCGGCATGGAAGCAGTAGGACTGCTCGTGACACGCGACCTGCATGACGCATACCAGAGGGGCGCGGATATCGACCAATATAATAAAGACCGTAAGGAACTTGATAAGAAAATCACCGAAGAAGCCAACGAGCTGATTGAAAACAACGTCAACATCGTACACGGCAAGCGTTCGATAGTGATCTATAACAAGAACTGGCACAAAGGCATAATCGGCATAGTTGCTTCCCGCCTGACAGAGCTGTATTACAAACCATCCGTAGTGCTTACCTATGCCAACGGCATGGCCACCGGCAGCAGCCGGTCGGTACAGGGATTCGATATATATTCGGCAGTCAACTCCACACGTCATCTTCTCGAAAACTTCGGCGGACACACATATGCGGTCGGACTCTCTCTCAAGGAGGAGAACATAAAGGAGTTCAGCCGCCTTTTCGAGGAATATGTGGCCAAGCATATCCAGCCCAACCAGCTGTGTCCGCAACTTGACATCGACGCCGACATTACTTTCGCCGACATCACGCCCGAACTCGTCACATGGCTCAAGAAGTTCAATCCATATGGACCGGGAAATCAGAAACCGGTGTTCCGTACACGCCACGTGTTTGATTTCGGAACATCCAAGCTTGTCGGTAAAAATCTCGAGCATATCAAGCTTGAGCTTGAAGACGACAGTACAAGCCGCGTGATTTCCGCCATCGCATTCAATATGGCACCATACTTCGAGCACATCCACGCACATAAGCCCATCGACATCTGCTACACCATAGAGCAGAACAAACATCATCATACGGAGTCGATACAGCTCATGATCCGCGACATCCGTATATCCAAGTCAGAGCTTGACTGATCACGGGAGAACAAACCATGCATTTAGAATCAATCCTAAAAAAATACTGGGGCTACGACGGCTTCCGGCCTCTTCAACGCGACATCATCGAGAGTGTGATGGAGGGACATGACACACTTGGCCTCATGCCTACCGGCGGAGGAAAGTCAATTACATTCCAGGTGCCGGGCATGGCGTTTGAATCAGGACTGACCATCGTGGTGACCCCTCTCATCTCCTTGATGAAAGATCAGGTCGACAATCTGAAACGCAGGGGAATCATTGCCGTTATGCTCAACAGCGGCATGACCATTAGGGAGACC
>JAIDSM010000195.1 GCA_029061225.1 Muribaculaceae bacterium | reverse complement strand
CCGTATCCGCTGACGGAGTTGTGACTGCTTTAAAAGCCGGATCTGCCACTATAACAGTAGCCTCTGCAAATGGTGTTGCCGCTACATGTGAAGTGACCGTGGCCGCTAAGATAATCCCTGTTGCAGAAGTTACTCTTGACAGGACAAGCCTTGAACTGACAGAAGGTGACGCTGCCACACTGACCGCAACCGTCAATCCTTCGGACGCTACAGACAAGACTCTCACATGGACTTCCTCCGATTCTTCTGTGGCATCAGTCTCCGCTACCGGCGAGGTGAAGGCCCAGAAGGCCGGATCGGCGACCATCATCGTCAGCTCATCCAACGGCAAGACAGCGAAATGTGAGGTGACAGTCAATGCAAAAGTCATCGAAGTGGTTTCCGTTACCCTTGATCAGACGAAGTTGGATCTTACCGAAGGCGACACCGCTACATTGACGGCTACAGTCAATCCGTCTGATGCAACCGACAAGACCCTTACATGGACTTCCTCCGATGCATCCGTAGCCTCAGTTTCCGCAAACGGAGAAGTCAAGGCTCTAAAGCCTGGAACAGTCACGATAACGGTCAGCTCCTCCAACGGCAAGACCGCCACCTGTACAGTGACAGTCGCAAAGAAGATAATCGCTGTGACAGGCATCGTCCTCAGCAACACTGAACTGAAGCTGACTGAAGGAGAATCTGCTACTCTGACCGCCATCGTCCAGCCCGCAGACGCTACAGACAAGACCCTGACTTGGAAATCCTCCGATTCCTCGATCGCTACAGTATCCACGACCGGAGAAGTAAAAGCCATAAAGGCAGGAACCGCAACAATCACGGTAAGCACTACAAACGGCATCTCCGCCTCCTGCAAGGTGACGGTAGAGTCAGGAGTGATTGCGGTTGCCGAAGTCAAGCTCGACAAGACAAGTCTTGAAATGACCGAAGGCGACACAGCTACTTTGACCGCGACTGTCAATCCCTCTAACGCTACCGACAAGACTGTGACATGGACTTCAACCGACTCTTCCGTAGCATCAGTATCCGCCAACGGAGAGGTGAAGGCCCAGAAGGCCGGATCAACGACGATCATAGCCAGCTCTTCAAATGGTAAGACCTCTAAGTGCGAGGTGACCGTCAATGCGAAGGTGATAAGGATGGAACGCATCCTCCTTGATGTCGAGGAACTTTCCCTCGAGAAGGGATCCACCCATCAGTTCACTGCCACCGTCTATCCCGCCGAGACCACATCTCCCGAACTGGAGTGGTGGAGCGATGACGAGGGAATCGCCAAGGTAGACCGCAGTGGCCTTGTGACCATGATAGGTGAGGGCTCCACCATAGTCCACGTCCGCTCCATAAGGTGGCCTGAAATCGAGGCTACCTGCCGCATCAACGTAACTGACGCCGTCGATGGAATAATCGCCGATGACGCCCCCTGCGACATCTACATGTCCGGTGGCCACCTGCTGAAGAAAGCCGTGCCTGCATCCGAGATCCGATATCTCGACCGAGGCATCTACATAATCCGCCAAGGCGGAAAGACGACCAAACTCCTGAAATAGACCGAAAGCGGCTCCCCACCCCGGGGATCCGCTTTTTCTCGTATAAATATGTTGATTTAGTTTCCGAGTACATAATCATAGACTGGTCGTATTGCGATATCGTATCCATCTACCGTAATGTCTTCGTATTCATGATCAGTGAGAAGAAGAAGATTCTGGCAACCCGTTTTTCTTGCGGTCAATAGTAATCCTGTTATTTCACGTTTCTTTGTCTTGGGTGATGATATATCATAAGATACCTGCACTGCAAGTATTGCTATTTGGTTATTGCAGACTATAAAGTCACATTCTCCTGATCTATCAGCAAAATAATAAATGTCCTTTCCGTCATTCTTATATCTGCGAAGCAATTCGAGATATACCACGGTCTCCATTCTCCACCCAAGATTCTCGCCAGAAAACGCATTCTCTCGTGTATTCATTAGTGCGACATCTATTGGATATAACTTTTCGCTTGTTATCCGAATTTTACTTTTAGGAGAATATTTCTGTAGGCCAATAAGAAGATATGCTTGCTTAAGGTAGCTGAGATAATTCTTTACTGTGTGTGAGGATTTAAGACCAAATGTGTCCTGTAAATTTCTATCCACTACGATGGCAGGAGCTACATTAAGCATATGATTGGCAAGATTTTCGAAAGTCGCCGTATGCAATACCTTGAATCTCTGTTCTATGTCGCGTTTCAGAATATTATCCACTAATCCTGAAATATAATTTCGTTGGTTTCTTATGGTAAGAAGTTCTGGAAATCCGCCTTGACGTAAATACTCATCAAATGTAGCTCTACGGGCGGCTATCGATTTTGTCGAGATAGAGCTTACGTTCATATTCTTGGCTTCGCAGTATTCCCCGAATGAGAAGGGATATAATATGATTGTATTGTGACGTCCTGTAAGATGGGTTGCGAGCTCACCACTGAGAAGCTTTGCATTCGATCCTGTTATTAGTACATGCAGTTGTCTTCTCAGCAAACGGTTGACGAATAAAAACCATTCCGGAATATTTTGGATTTCATCAATAAACAGATATTGGAAATCACCATTTATTTTATAAAGCACTTCCAATACGTCATTTAGGTCTTGTCCGGCAAGATGCACAAGACGTTCGTCGTCAAAGTTGACATAAGCGAATTTTACGCCTTTTCTAGTCAATGCATTAAAACATAACGTGGATTTACCACTTCTTCTTACGCCGATAACTACCTGTGCCTGGGGACTGTCAAGATCAATTTGATCCTCTTCCTTACGTTGGCAAAAACGCATGGATCTTCTTTCATTAAGTTCTTCTTGTTGATCGACAAGTATTATTTCAAGGGTCCTTTTATCCATATATTTCTTTTTTTAATGCAAAATTAATGAAAAATTTGAAATTTATTAATTTTCACGCTAATAAAATAGTCAGAATGCACTATTTTACATAAAATAGCCTCCTCAGAATGCACTATTTTACATAAAATAGCCTCCTCAGAATGCACTATTTTACATAAAATAGCCTCCTCAGAATGCACTATTTTACATAATTCTATAAAAGTAAGCGGCAGCCATTTTCACAAACGGCTGCCGCTAAGTGCTTTCCATAATACATTTTACTAACCTAACATCATGAAACTAA
>JAIDSM010000194.1:306-3402 GCA_029061225.1 Muribaculaceae bacterium | reverse complement strand
GGAAGGCCAAGATCCATCTGCTAAAGGTAAAGATCATTATGCCTCCCTTCGTTTTCAACTAAATTAGGAAAGAGCCATATTTCATTGGATGAGTATCTTTCCGGATTTAATGAAGAATACTTCTATACAGAGGAAGAGGATTCTTCATGTTACGTATCAGAAGACGTTTTGTTAGAGACTAACGATCGAAGATATAGCGAAAATGAATTTGCAACAGCTAAATCTCCATATTCGATCCAAAATCTTATTTCATCTGATAAGATGGAAACCGAGCATACGGGACAAAATGACAACTTAATAATAAAGGCGGCCTGATGAGTGTGCTAAAATATAAGATTGACAGAATTGTCACAAAAGACTTCTGGGTTACTAATGTAACGGAGTTGAATAAACTGAAACTCTCTCTGTCTTTTCAGTTTAAGGTTAGTTCAGATGATAAAATCATTTGCTGCATAAGTCATTATGAGTACGAACGGGAAACCGAAAGACTGATGCATCTTGACTTGGAATGTTATTTTCAGATAGACCATGACTACTTTTCTTCTTTAATTGAAGATGAAGTATTGACTATAAAACCTGACATACTACAATATTTGGCAACCATAGCCGTCGGCGCAGCCAGAGGTGAGATTCATGCAAGATGTGATTTGGCGGGATCTATATTGAAGGATACTGTTCTTCCTCCCGTAGATCTTACCAAGATTATCCAGACTCCAGCAGTATTCGCGATTTGAGCATAAGCTGATACCTATCCAATGGCATAATTATAAGGAATTTACGAATATTCCTTAAGCGCGATTCTTTCTATAATATTTGAAATATAAGTCTCATGCCACTCGGCGTGAGACCTGACTGCATCTACCTACAACTTAAAACTGACAGCTTAAAACTCATAAACTTAAGAATATATGAACGTTAGAAAAAATATACCGTTTTCGCCTCCAGATGTGACGGAGGCGGAGGCTCTCGAAGTGGCGGAAGCCCTCAAGTCGGGATGGATAACTACCGGACCGAAAACTAAGGAGTTCGAGCATCTTATCTCAATGTGCTGCCAGACTGCCCGCTATGATGCCGATGGAAAGCAACTGCCCACTACCGTCTGCCTGAATTCGGCGACAGCTGCAATGGAACTGGCTCTCCGCGTGCTCGGTGTAGGCGAAGGCGACGAGGTGATCGTGCCTGCCTATACATATACCGCTACCGCAAGCTCAGTGTGCCATGTCGGCGCACGTCCGGTGATGGTGGACTGCGCCCCGGATTCCTTTGAGATGGACTACGATAAACTTTCCGAGGCCATAACTGAGAAGACGAAGGTAGTGATGCCGGTAGATTTAGGCGGTATCGTGGCCGACTACGACAAGGTGTTTGCAGCAGTGGAAAGCAAAAAAGATCTGTTCAGACCTGACAATGACATTCAGAAGGCCTTCGGACGCTGCATCGTGGTGGCTGACGCGGCTCATGCCTTCGGAGCCATGTGGCACGGCCGCATGTGCGGCGAGATCGCCGACTTTACCTCATTCTCATTCCATGCCGTGAAGAACCTCACTACAGCGGAAGGTGGCGCCCTGACATGGCGAGCTCACGAGGGTGTGGACAATACAGAAGTCTACAAGAAGCTACAGCTGCTTTCGCTCCACGGCCAGAACAAGGACGCGCTTGCGAAGACAAAGCTCGGCGGATGGGAATACGATATCATAGGCACATGGTATAAGTGCAACATGACCGACATCATGGCCGGAATCGGCCTGGCGCAGCTGAAACGGTATCCCGAGATGCTCCGCTACCGCCGTCAGCTGATCGAGCGTTACAATGTGGCTCTCGAACCTCTCGGAGTCCAGGTACTCCCCCACTACAGCAACACTCACTCTTCGAGCGGCCACCTTTACCTGACACGCATACCGGGCATCACGGTGGAGCAGCGCAACGACATCATCGTGAAGATGGCGGAACGAGGCATAGCTACCAACGTGCATTACAAACCTCTGCCGATGATGACGGCCTACAAGGAATTAGGCTACGACATCAAGGATTTCCCGAATGCCTACGAGCAATATCACAACGAAATCACGCTTCCGCTTCATACACGCCTCTCAGATGAAGATGTCGAGTATATCCTTGAGAATTACATAGAAATCATTGAGAGTTTTAAGTCGTAGGTATAGAGCCGTAGACTTCCAAGGGGAGCCATAATGCGTCCCGGTGTGTCCGACTCGATGAAAACGATGAAAACGACGACAACGATGAAAACTCTAAATGCAAAACGCTTATTCGACATTGTAGCGAGCGGACTCGGGCTGGTGGCCCTGAGTCCGCTTTTTGCCGTTTTGGCGGTCTGGATCAAATCCGATTCGAAAGGTCCCGTTTTCTACCGTCAGGTGAGGGTGGGAAAGAACAATAAGGATTTCAGGCTCTATAAGTTCCGCTCGATGCGACCTGACAGCGATAAGCTCGGCCTCATCACTGTCGGTGGTCATGATCCGCGAGTGACGCGTTCGGGATATTACATCCGCAAGTATAAGCTTGACGAGTTCCCGCAACTCATAAACGTCTTCAAGGGAGACATGAGTCTCGTGGGGCCTCGCCCTGAAGTGCGGAAATATGTGGATATGTACTCCCCGGAACAGATGCGGGTTCTTGACGTTCGCCCGGGCATCACATCATTGGCCTCGATCCGCTACCGCAATGAAAACGAGATCCTCGCGGCTGCCGAGGATCCCGACAAGGCATATATCGAACAGGTGATGCCCGACAAACTGGCCATAGACCTCGAATATGTAGGCAAAGCCAACCTCTGGACCGACATCAAGCTCATCTTCTCCACCTTCCGCGAGATAGTGGTCAATGATTAATGATAAATTATCAATGATCAATTTATGTTACCTTTTCTGACGCGACACGACGCACACGGAGTGTGCTTACTACTCTCAAAGCCAGTCCTGTGCGTAGCCGCATTCTTACAACTTACAACTGGCAACTTAAACACGACGCACACGGAGTGGGCTTACTACTCTCAAAGCCGGTCCTGTGCGTAGCCGCATTCTTACAACTTACAACTGGCAACTTAAACACGACGCACACGGAGTGGGCTTACTACTC
>JAIDSM010000194.1:0-206 GCA_029061225.1 Muribaculaceae bacterium | reverse complement strand
TCAAAGCCAGTCCTGTGCGTAGCCGCATTCTTACAACTTAAAACTGACAACTTAAACACGACGCACACGGAGTGTGCTTACTACTCTCAAAGCCGGTCCGGAGCGTAGCCTCAATTCTCAATTCTAAAATCTCCATTCTCAATTATAACGATGAAATCCTTCAAAGACCTACTCAAATGGTATTTCTCCCGGCGGGCGCTGCCCTA
>JAIDSM010000193.1 GCA_029061225.1 Muribaculaceae bacterium | reverse complement strand
CGGTTTCCCCATTGTTTTGGTTCTTATGCCGACTTAGCAGGGTGGAATTGATACTATTTTAGCATGCAATCTTCATTGGAAATCGTCTCAGAAACTGAACGGATATGCTCCGGAATATGTAGGGTGCCACATTTATTGCAATTCATGTTGTGTCGGTCAGATGCATCTTGTGGGCCCCTCCACGTTAGCGATAAACAGATGAGAAACAAAAAAAAGCGTGAGGGCCATACTTCCCTGCCCATCCCGCTATCTGAGGCCCTGGAACTGCCTTATGGAGTAGGATGGACAAAGCAGATGCCTCACGCGTATAATACTGATGTTGACATACCGAATATGCTTACGCATATTAGGCCGCCACCATAGCTGGTTCCGCTATGAGAATCTACTCCGGTTCTCATCCTTGACTCCATTTGAAATTTTCCAGGTTTCAGATAGCCAAGAAAGAGCGTCGGGTATACGCTTTCTAAAAAATCTCTACAACCGGCATAAATATCTGTATTGTCAGATATATATTCCTCTTGTATATTATGGCAAATTTAGCGATTCTTTTTCAAACCGCCAAATTTTAGCCATAAAAAAATCTCTTCCAGACGTGTCCCATACTCCATATTTACCTTCCAGGTTTCAGATAGCAGGGACATTAGCCGAATGGAAGAGATTAGTTGATTTTTTGCAAAGTTACTACCTGTATTTGTATTCTGCAAGTCCTTTTTAGTCCTTTTTATGATAGAAGCACAGAAGGACAAATATTTATGTGCCTTCTGTGCTTATGTCTTATTTGGATAAAATTGGTTATTGAAGGGTACGGGGCAATGAATTATCTTTTCTTTGGACGTCCTTTCTTGTCAAGTCCCATCGATTCGTAGAATAATTCTCTTGCTTCTTTCTTTCTTTTTTTCGCCTTATAGTGTTCTATTCCTGCATTGATCGCCGCTTCCATAAAGAACTGTATCAAGCTTTCATTATCTGAAGACTTTACATTGGTTTTTTTTGAAGTTGCTTTCTTATAAGTGGGAGCCACTGCTTTATACCCATGTTCGTTGATGGCATCCTGCATATATGTGATTTCATAAGGCAGTTTCTCTTGATAGTATTTACCGTTTTCCGTGACAGCACGGTGAACTTTCGGGAAGTACTCTGCTGCTTCTTTCCATCTTTCCAACCCACAAAGGGCAGCTAACTGCATGGCCTGATGATAGGGATCTTCTTTAGGGTTTTCTAACGTGAAATACCGATCGATGGATTTGAGAATTCTCTCATAATCATCCCTATGCTTACCCGATGTGAGATCTTTATTTAAAATGTCGGCATTAGCCCACTTTTCAAGCCTAAGATTCTCTATACCATAGTCATGTCCGATGTAATGGAACGCATTATTAATAAACCCTTCTATATTTCGTATTTCAGCTTGCGTTAGTGTCGGTTTGACTAGATACACACTATCAAGAAGAAACGTTGTTCCCGACTTTAAAATATCTTTATACTTAATTGATTCCTCGGGTGTTATAAGACCATAATGTGCTGGAAGATCTTCAGGCGTTTCTACAGCTACTGTCATAAATTGTTCCCATTTGTCTAAGAATTTCAGTCTGCGCTTATTGTCATGAGCTGTTATGATTCCTTCCCAGATGTTAAAGGGTTTCTCTTGAATCGTGTTGAGATCATCATCCAATCCGAAATAAACATTATAATTACAATCGGGCATCCACTGTCCATAAGATGATTCACTATTTTCTTTAAGTTTTGTCCAATCTGAATAATTCGGTCCATAATCCATAGGAATGCCACGGCCCATTAAAGAAGCAAAAACGTTTATTGCCTGGTCTGCGACGTCCTTATCAAAGAATATCACGTTTTCAAGGTTTGGAATATTTCTTAGAAATTCTTCAGATAATAGGTTGCTATTGATGTAAAGATTTGTGCTTTCTGCGCTGCTGTTGTTGCCGTGAGGATTGTATCGTTTATTTTTATCATTTGTATTAAACCATGACTCTAATTCACTCACACTTCCCATTGAGAGGGTAGAGTTTCCAGAGATGCTGTTTGGATTCTCGTATTTATTGAGATTATCTATATTTCTTAAAATTACTACGTAATTAAGTGGCGCTCCAAAGAATACGGCGGGTCCTATCTTAAGCGGGCTATATGCAGATCTAATAATTAAAGTGTTGAGTCCATGGCAATTAAAGAAGGCCTTTTCGTCAATTATGGTTACAGACGATGGAATCGTAATTTCTGAAAGATCCGTTTCACTGAATGCTTCTTTCCCGATTGTCTCAATGGATTCAGGAATGGTGACCGATGTTATGGTCGATTTCTTAAATGCTTTTTTCCCAATGGAACTAACCGTGTAGCTTTTGCCGCTTTTCGGGTCTGTGACTGTTGGTTCAATTACATAAGCTCCTGTTGCGGTTTTAGCATCCTTGATTTCTACTGTCCCATCCTTTAGAACCTCGTACTTGAAGTCTCCGACCTTAAAGTCGGCGCCGAAGGCACTGATGTTGACGATCAGTGCAAGTAATAATAAATGGTAGCTACGTCTCATTTTTTGTTATTAAAGGTTATTAAAAATAAAAAAGCGTGAGGGCCATACTTCTCTGCCCATCCCGCTATCTGAGGCCCTGGAACTGTCTTATGGAGTAGGATGGACAAAGCAGATGCCTCACGCGTATGAAACTTATGTTGACATACCGAATATGCTCACGCATATTCGGTAGTCACCATAGCCTTGTTCCGCTATGAAGATCTACTCCGGTTCTCATCCTTGACTCCATTTGAAATTTTCCAGGTTTCAGATAGCCAAGAAAGAGCGTCAAGTAAACGCTATCTAGAAAAATCTCTTCCAGTCATGTCCCATACTCTATATTTACCTTCCAGGTTTCAGATAGCGGGGATATTAGCCGAATAGAAGAGATTTGTTGATTTTTGCAAAGTTACTACCTGTATTTGTATTCTGCAAGTCCTTTTTAATCCTTTTCAATACATAAGTACTATTTTTAAGACATAAGCCCAAAAGGACATATGTACTAAATACTCAATACTCACTGTTCACTACTCAGTACTCACTGTTCACTACTCACTGTTCACTACTCAGTACTCACTGTTCAATACTCACTGTTCACTACTCCGTACTCGATACTTAATACTTAATTCTCAATATTACCTTCTGTGCTTCTGTCCAATACTTGAAGCCGGCTTCCTTCCACTTTGGATTCGTCTTCTCGTTCCAATCGGGTGGAGAGTGATGGCGTTCTTCTTTCTCACCCATCCTCCTCTTGTCAAGCGTCGCTTACACCAGCACCTACACCCACATCTAATGCCGTGTAGACTTCACTGCCCACCAGAATAGCCTGAATGATTTCATTTTTCAATATTTTTCAGAGTTATTGGTGCTCAGGCATAAGCTCAGGATATAGACCGATCTTCTGCATGTCCCAATATTCCTCCGAAGGATAAACGTTGCCGTTCTCAACCCAATAGCCAGGCACTTCATCCCAATATTTCAGAAATTCCTCCATGTTTTTTTATTTTAATATAAAGGTCTATTATCGATATAATCGTGTTCGTTGGGTATGATGAAGATAGTCTGGCACCTTAATCTGTGCCACATAGGTCTTTTAGACGATTTTATGGCCGGAAGATTTCATGTGTTCCTGTATTCAGATTTATGATTCATTAAAACTTTTAATTATTTCTTTCGCTTCATCCTTGGCTTCTGTATCGTATGACCACAAATAGTCAAAACCATCATCTTCTAAGTATACGATATTTTTAGGCCGTTCGCTCCCTGGTACTCTTGTTGAAGAAAGTCCGGCGCGAATCAACAGCGAAATTCTTTTTGCAAGTTCTGGCTTATTCATGATTAAAGCCTTTCTTACCACAGAGACGAGATAATCATTGTAGATGGTCACTGCTTTCTGATATCGTTTGTTTTCTTTATTTGCTTCAGAATAATCCGCACATTGTCTAATATTTACTGTGTTAACTCCAAGATCTAAATCGCTGAGATGCTCAAGAAATAGAGATTCTGCTTCTGTGTCGCTTTTTGAAAGAAGTACATCGCTTTCTGCTTTTAAGACGGAGACAGCTCTGCGTATATATTGTTCGTATGTGTATTCTGTGTCATAAAATTCATATGTAAGCCTACCGGTATCCGTATTATAATTTAATTTTGATTCTTTATCGAATAGTGAAGGTATGGAATTAAGGACATCAAAAGCAAGAGTGAAATTTCTATTTTCAATTGCTTTGTCTATCCGATCGTTAATTTGGTAGAAATCGTTGGATGCTACTATTTCATTGACACTTTCTTGTTCTGTCTTAGAAGATGTACAGTTGGTTAGAGATAAGTTTATTGCCATAGCCAGCAAGACAATAAATGAACATTTTACAGTATATTTCATACAAAGATATTTAAATTGTTATAATCCTGTTATTACTAAAAGTATATTGCCAAGTCCCTGAGTTTGGTTGCGGATCTTGACCCCCAACTGTTTACGCATTGCTTTAGCAAGTTCACGACCCCACTGAAAACCTGAGTACTGAGTGCCATCTGCATTGAGAGTGGGTATACGTGCTGTGAACGAGAGCTCGTTTCGTGTGTTGATTTTCAATTTGAATGAACCTTTGACGGCGTGGATAGCAAGGTAATCCTCTATCCAGTCAGCATATGTATCACCCTCGATACTTTCATCCTGAAGATTCACATTTGAACCGTTCTCAACAGTGATGCGCAGTGAGATCTCACGCCCTTTTGTTAGTATTTCTGAGTAATATTTACGGAGGTCGCTGTTAATGCCGTCCATGTTGGCAGACAGGGATGTTTTAAAAGCATTTGTAAGTGACTCGCCATCGACATTTTCGGCCGACTTGGTAGCAAACACTTTGTTGGTATAAGGGTCAATAAACGAAATTACATAGTTGAGAGTTGAATTATACGTTTTGCGGTCAAAATTGGTATGGTAGTCCACTTCTACAACAATGTCAGGAGTTGCTGTCTCCATGAGAAGGGTCTTCGCGTCCTTTGCCAGGTTGTCGGCCTCGTCTGTGGCTGATTGGGTGGCGATCTGTTTGAGTGTCTGTTCAAGATCGTTGAGCGGATAGTTGTTGGCTACAAACTGCTCCTGAATGGATGACACTATAACTTTATTATTTTTGTCGGCGAGAAGATATTTTTGGTAATCGCGCGCTACGCCATCAGGAGTCTGCCGAGCAGCTCCAAATTTCTGTAGCACTTCATCGGATGGAAGAACCATGATTTCCGGTTTGGCTTGCTCGATGGCATTGACACCAGAGTTAAGATACTCATCTGAGTTATCTTCAAGGCCATCAGTCAGGCTTCCTGTTGAGGATCTGCCTTTACCACACGATGTCACCATAAACGTAAAGGCAAGTACCACATAAATTAATATTTTGCAATTCATACCAATTGAAGTATATCGTTAATTAGTTATTTACTATGTCAGCAACGGATGACACGATGTTGGATGGGTTAAGAAATGAAGTCCAGGAACTATTGCGCCCGAATGTCACTCCTATATCTCGAACGCAGTCTATGCCATTACTTATGAGATCAAAGCCTTTGTCCCAACGTCCGTCAATAGCCTCTTTGTTTGCTATCTTTGCATAAAGTGTAAGCATCTCCATTTTGCGACGATGTTCGGCATCGGATTTCTCTGCCTCAATCTTGGCACGCCTTTCAGCCTTGATATCAAGATCGCTCAAATATTTATTGAAAGCAGCTTTCGCTTCGGCATACTGAGGAGTATTTAAAGGGATAAGAGCCATAATGTCACCCACAACTTCGGAATATGCAGAGTCATTAGCGGCAATGGCAGACTTCATAAACGTCAGGTTTACGGTAGCGTCTCGTTCTAATATCTTTTGAGAAATCTCAGGAAGTCGTTTGGAGGCGAATTCAAACAGTGTCGTACTCTGTCCGGGGATACCTCTTAGTAGTGCATAAGCGCGCTCAAAATCGTCTTTTGCTATGAGTGCTTCGACTTCCGCTCGAATTGAATTAGCATTTTTATTGTAGTATTCGATGATGTTCTCATTGGCTTTCTTAAGCATCTGCTGAATCTTAACATTGTTTTTGATTTCATGGCAAGCATTCCTATATGCCTGCTCCTCATTGTTACCGACTCCTGTAATCTGATCTAAAAGCGACCCGAATACAGTGCCGCTTGCAACATTGGCAACATAGTATTGTACATCAAGTGTCACTTGAGCCTTTTGAGGAGCACTTCCTGTCAATTTCTTACTTACATTGCTTATACCACAGGCAAAGATTATGGCTGGGTCTCCCCCAAAGCCACCGATGCCGTTGGATGTAACCATGTCGAGCATACGCTCCCCAACGAGATCAGAAACTGCTTCGGTTATTTTTCCATCCGGTTTTGGTTTCATAATAGTCAGCTTTACGCAGTCTCCAAATATAAGTGCTGTATCGACGACAGCTAAACTATTGCGTTTTTCGTTTATGGCTGCTTTCCGCTCTAAATCGGTTATCGTCGATTCTTTATGCTGAGGATTGAATGCTTTACCTTTTGTGTTCTTACCGCCGCATGAAGATAGCAGTAGTATTCCTATAGCAAGCAAGAGCCCCGAGGTTCTTATTCTTAGCATTTCTTAGGGTAAAATATATACCTCCGAACCCCCTTCATTGGCATCAAAGTATTATAGAAAACAAAAAAAGCGTGAGGGCCATACTTCTCTGCCCATCCCGCTATCTGAGGCCCTGGAACTGTCTTATGGAGTAGGATGGACAAAGCAGATGCCTCACGCGTATGAAACTTATGTTGACATACCGAATATGCTCACACATATTCGGTAGTCACCATAGCCTTGTTCCGCTATGAACATCTACTCCGGTTCTCATCCTTGACTCCATTTGAAATTTTCCAGGTTTCAGATAGCCAAGAAAGAGCGTCGGGTATACGCTTTTTAAAAAAATCTCTTCCAGACAAATCCCATACTCCATATTTACCTTCCAGGTTTCAGATAGCAGGGACATTAGCCTAATGGAAGAGATTTGTTGATTTTTGCAAAGTTACTGCCTGAATTTGTATTCTGCAAGTCCTTTTTAGTCCTTTTCAATACATAGGCACTTATTTTTAAGACATAAGCACAAAAGGACATATGTCCTCAATGCTCTCTGTTCACTACTCTGTACTCACTGTTCACTACTCCGAACTCAATACTTAATACTCAATATTTTATATTTAATCTTTAATATTTATATTTATGTGCCTTATGTACTTCTGTCTAAAAACACTCCGTACTCACTGTTTAATACTCACTGTTCAATACTTACATTGCTTCTATCTCGTATTCAAGCCCTCGCGAGTCCTTATCCTCGATGAAGTTTGCCCCGATGAGGTAGATTTGACGGGAATCCATGGCATAGCGTCCCGCATAGTCGCGGTCCCGGATCTGGTCCATCGCCTCCTTAAGGCTCTTATTGTACTTGAATTCGAAGATGTAGATATTCCTTCCGGCGAATACCTCTAAATCTGAGCGGCCCTTATAGCTATGCATCTCGGCAAGCACCGGGGTGCCGCTGAGTACGGCGATGAGAAATGTCACAGCGCGATAGGTCGACTCCTTGTGGTCTTCGTAGGGGAGTCCCTTCAGCAATGTTGCGAGCCGCTTCATGAAATCCTCAGGCCTCCCTTCGGCAAGGTCTATCTTGAAGAGTGTGAAGTCAAAGGGGCTGAAAGGATCGGTCGTGTCCGGGACGTACACATTGAGGAGCTGTCGATAGAAACCGGTCTCTACTTCCCGGTTCGGGAATCTGAGTTCGTAGAGCCCGGTATCCTTATTGTAGTCAGCGATTGTCAGGTATCCTGTCTGGAACATCAGGGGAATTGGATTGCGGTCGTTAAGGCCAACAGCCAAAAGGGTCTCCCGGTCACACTTCTTGCCGTTTATATCCGGTGGAAAAGTGCCTTGCCTCATGATGCGACGCGCCAGGAACGTCGGCGTCCCGCTGTCAAACCAATAAGGGTCGATCCTCATCTTCTTGAGAGCTTTGAGTATGCTGTAGGGATTATACAGCCGCGAACCCTCCTCCGTGAAGAGGTATCCATCGTAGTAGTCACGGAGCTGGGAGAGGGTAGTGTCGAAATCCTCATTTCGTTTTTCGGCGAGTGTCTGGATCCCGTGGCGGAAATAACTGGTCAGTTCCTCTTCCGTCCATCCGCAAATGTCGGCATAAGCATCATCGAGCGATATGTCATCAAGATTGTTGAGGTCGCTGAAGATGCTGACCTTGCTGAATCGCGCCACTCCGGTGATGAAGGCAAACCGTATGTAGCGGTCCATGCTTTTCATGTTTCCGAAGAAACTCTTGAGCAGGCGCTGGTTTTTCTCGAATATCTCCGGATAATCCTCGATGTCAAGCAACGGCTTGTCGTACTCATCAATGAGAATGGCCACCTGTTGCCCCGTCTTTTTATAAGCGGCCTCGATGACATTCTTGAATCGTTGTGAGATGGACTCTTCTTTTTGATTGCATCCATATTTTTCCTCATATCGCCTGAGGAAGCCGTTAAGAAGCATTTCCAGACCGTTCTCAAGGCTGAAGTTCTCGGCATTGAAATCGAAATGGAGCATCGGCCTCGGACTCCAGTCAAGATCCATTGAGTCGGCGGCGAGCCCCTTGAAGAGCTCGCGACGTCCTTCGAAGTATGCTTCCAATGTAGACAGCAGCAGACTTTTTCCAAAACGTCTTGGACGGCTCATGAAGATGAATTTGCCCTGATCGAGCAGGGGCTTGATATAGTGTGTCTTATCTACGTATACATATCCTTTCTCGATTATCTCGGAGAAAGTCTGCATTCCTACGGGGTATCTCAACTGACTCATAATCCTCAAATTTTTCGCAAATATACAAAAAAAATGGATATTCTGCAAATAAGTTTCATCGGTATGGTAGGGACGCACGGCTCGTGCGTCCGTGCACAACTCCAGTGTAGCCA
>JAIDSM010000192.1 GCA_029061225.1 Muribaculaceae bacterium | reverse complement strand
ACTCGCCCAAATAGAATCTCAAAAGGTCAAAGTCGCAAACTTGGAGAAAACGGAAAAGGACTTACGAGACCAGATAGCGGTTCTTCAAAGGAGTGTTGATCAGTTGACATCTCAGTTGGGTGACAAAAATGAGATTATTAACTTATTAAAAAATAAAATGTAAAACAAAGAGGAGAGATTTTCACAGCACGAATGTTGTTCGCACGGAGTGAAATCCCAACGCTTTCTTATTGATTAGATCTACAAGAATTAGTCTTCTATTTTGGCTCGCATACCAAGTGCATACACCAAATACACAAGTATGTGAGTGTTAAAGCTGAATAGCGGCGGCGCAAGCCGCAATTGAGGAATAATCCTCAATCCTCTACCTAAAAGGTTAAATATTAAACAAATAAGGCATACACAACGCATACACCAAATGCCTAAATGCCTGATTAATATAACCTATGTAGTGGAGGCGCAGGCTGCAATCGAAGACTAAGTGAGAATATTTTTAACAATATAAGAAAGGCTGTGAAGTGCTGTCTTAAAGGATCGGTTCTTCACAGCCTTCATCCATTTTTTGCACCATGAATAAATATAATTCACTATTTCTTACTTTCTCTGCTCTGGCAGCGGCGACCGTTCTGACAGGATGCGGGGAAGATTCACCTAAAGTAACCCTGTTGCCTTTTAAGACCGAACAGGATGGCAAGTGGGGGCTGATCTCCACTGATGGGAAGGTAATTCTTGAGAATGAATTCCGTAACGTACCTACTTACGTCACCGATGACCGTTTTTTCGTGCAGAATCAGGATGGCTTCTGGGAAATGTATACCGCATCTGAAAAACCGGAAAGAATCGGAGGTGAATTACGCTATGCAAGTGTTTTCTCGGACGGCGTGGCAATGGTCACTCCACGTGATCAGCCTATCTCCATCATCGACACCAAAGGGAATGTCAAGATGGAGCTTGTGGAATTCGAAGGGAAGAAGGTCAGCTGGGCCGGACCATTTGTTCGGAGTACGGCAATAGTCGGATGTGATACAGTCCAGGGAGTTGTAAATACCAGCGGAAAGACTGTAGTAAAGCCGGAATATGCCAACATAAACCAGTTGGTGAACGGTCTTCTGATAGCAGACTCGCATGAATATGTATCGACTCACCTTGAATACGACACAATTAAGCCGAAGGGCACAGAGAAGATTCTCGACCATAAGGGAAATGAGAAGTATGTGCTTGACGGAAGCAAATACTGGAATATCGTTTCGGAAGCAGTTACCGACAAATACATAACTGTCAGGAAACGTAATCTTGAGATGAAGACTGTTGGCTCCGGAAAAGATTCATACACTTATCCGGAAGTTACCTGGACATACAGCGTTATCGATTACAAGGGTGAGACGGTATTGAAACCGTCAAAGGATATATATTCGGTCTTGGGAATAAGGGGCGATATGTATTCATTCGCCAACGAAGACCTGCTCTGTGGAGTAAAGACATTTGACGGCAAGGAAATCGTGAAGGCTGAATACAACGGCATCAATTTCATTGGCACAGACATGATTGCGGCAATGAAGAATGGAGATGAGAGTACCGACTGGAATCCGATCGTTACCATTTTTGATACTGAAGGTAAACGTGTGACCAATCAACCCGTCCGCGGAGTCTCCGGAATCGACAAATATTTACCTCTCGCCGGCAATAACGTATTTGTGGAAGTTGAAAATGGAGAATGGACAGTACTTGATGCCAAAGGCCAGAAATTGGACAATCTTCCTAAGCTCTACTCTGTGCTACCATATAGCGGCGGCGATGAAAGAATGTATACCGACAAGGTGAACTTCGAGTCTCTGATCAAGGGTCTTGAACTGACTCCGACATCTGTAGGAGAGTTCACTATGAGAATGGGACCACGCGCAGCTATCGAGGCCCAGCAAAGATCATGGAGCAGTGGGCTAAATATGGAATTCGAAAAACCGACTCCTTCAAGCTACAGTTATCTGAGCTCCATATGGTTCAACAGCGAGGTTGACGGTTTGAATTGCAGTGGAAAAGTTCAGTTTCCTCAGACTCTGAGCAAACAGACATATTCTGAGAAGAAAGTTATTGATTATACATACGGCAACTACTACTGGTATCACATGGAGAAAGTGCCTAAAGGATATGTATTCAACAACATCACACCCTCATATCTTGAACTTGAATTTGCAAGTTATACGTTCTACGGGAAACTACGTCCATTGTACAAAGCTCTTGTAAACTACTGCAAGTCATGGGGAACTGTAGAAGAATCTAATCCAGGCGCAACTTTGATGCGTCTGAAAGACGGCAACCAACTTCTCATTGCCCTGACGGAGAGCAACGTCATCATGAGATGGGGTAAACTCCCAAGCGACGACAAGTGGATCGGCCAGTATTCAAGCAATGCAGAAAAGCTTCAGAGCTCCTATACCGGAAATGAATATTACAAATATATGTTTACGTGTCCTGTTGTCGATGAAGAGGGAGATATCTGACCTCCTCCACGATAAGACTTTATAGAATATATTTTATATCTTGATTTTGCATTGACTATCCCCCTATTATAGAAATCAAGCAGACTTATAGCACTAACGGTGTGGCAGACATAGACTGCCACACCGTTAAGTCGTAAGTCACTAAGATGGAATAAATTCATGAATCACGAAGATTACAGGAATCTGCCCATAGCGGAGATTGCAGAGGAGGTCTGCATATCGTTGTCTGAGATGCCGAGACTTGTTGTTACGGCTCCTCCGGGAGCCGGCAAATCTACGCTTCTGCCGCTTGTCCTGCTGGAGAATACACCGGAAGGAAAAATATTAATGCTCGAACCACGACGTATCGCTGCGAGGCAAGTTGCGGAACGAATGGCTGATATGCTTGGGGAGAAAATTGGTCAGACAGTTGGTTACAGGGTACGTTTTGACACAAAAGTGTCAGTTGCTACGAGGATAGAAGTGATCACGGAAGGTATTCTGGAACGTATGCTCGTGGATGATCCGACACTTGACGGGGTCGCGGCAGTGATTTTCGATGAATATCACGAAAGAAGCCTTTCTTCAGACCTTTCCCTTGCTCTTACACGCGAGATCCAGAATGTATTGCGTCCCGATCTGAAGATTCTTGTGATGTCGGCCACCATAGAAGCTGAAGAAATATGCAGGAAAATGGATGCCCGGCTCCTTCACAGTCATGGAAGATGTCATGACGTAAGGATAGTGTATGGTGAGGATTTCGACTTTAAGGATTGCTCGGCGGTAGTTGCAAGTTCAGTAAGAAAAGCTTTGCGGGAGCATGATGGCAATATCCTCGCTTTTCTTCCGGGACAAGCGGAAATCCTTAAATGCCGTGATATACTCGCGGAAACCACTGATGATGCGGATATCTTAACGCTTTACGGCATGATGAGTCCGGAAGAACAACGACGAGTGCTCATTCCGACAAAAGATGGAAAAAGAAAAGTTGTGCTTGCATCTCCGATAGCGGAGACTTCCCTTACAATCGAGGGAATATCGGTTGTCGTGGACTCAGGACTATATAGGACCCCTGTATTTTAACCTTCTACAGGGATAAGCCTACTGACTACAAGCCGCATTTCCATGGAC
>JAIDSM010000191.1:2185-9973 GCA_029061225.1 Muribaculaceae bacterium | reverse complement strand
GGCAATAAATTCAATCATTTAACCTAATGTTTTCCTTATTTGGACTCAACTGATAAATAATAGCCTACTTAATAATGAAACCGGAATTCCTTCACAAGACATTATTCTGTCTTGTCTCCACTATTTGTAGCTTCAATTTCATTTTTGGGATTGAAACAAAAAAGACATCACTGCCTTACAACCCATTTGGAAATCCATTGATTCCGGATCTATGCGCCGATCCAAGTATCATTGAAGTGGACGGTACTTTTTATTGCTATGTCACCACAGACGGTTATGGTCAGGGTCTTGAGACCTCCGGGCCACCGGTGGTATGGAAATCAAAAGATTTCCTAAACTGGAGCTTCGACGGCACTTACTTTCCTCAGGCTGAGAAAGAAAAATATTGGGCGCCAAGCGCGCCGGTTAAGTATAATGGTAAATGGTATATCTACCCTACCGTCAACGGATATATGTATCCGGCATCGTCAGACTCACCAGACGGACCGTTCACACTTTCCAAAGGGGCAGACTTCTCAGTAAAGAACAGACTTTGGGAGAAAGACAGCGTATGTGCCATCGACGCAGAAGCTTTCATCGACGACAATGGTGAAAGATACGTGATATGGGGCTTACGCAATTTCGCACGTATGAAGGATGATATGGTGACAATTGATTCAATAACGACGGTCGACACAAGGAAGAAGTCTTATACGGAAGGACCCATCTTCTTCAAGCGAAATGGTATATACTATTATCTCTATACAATAATGGCTCTTGAGAAATATGAATACTATTATCAGATGAGTCATGAGTCTCCCTTAGGACCATATGTCACACCCGAACATGATGTTGTCTGCACCACAGATGCAGATGCCGGTGTGTTCGGACCCGGACATGGATGCGTATTCAATCCGCAAGGCACAGACGACTATTATCTCGTATTCCTCGAATTCAGCCGTAATAGTACCGACAGGCAGATTTATGCCGGAAAACTCGAGTTTAATGATGATGGAACCATAAGGCCGATGAAGATGTCGCTCAATGGTATCGGTGCGTTAAGACCTGTAAAGACTGAGCAAAGAATCGTACCCGTTGCCATAACAGCATCCTCCGAGGCTACCCCACATGAGATTCCATACAAACTTGACAGCAGATGCAGGCGCACTGAATATTTCGTGCCGGGATTTGCGATTGACGGCTCAAACGGCTCCCGGTGGATGGCAGACAGTGACGATACCGATGGCAGATGGCTTTGTCTTGATTTAGGCGAGATTAAGAAGATTGGCCAAAGCAGAATATTTTTTGTAAGACCCACCGAAGGACATACATATATTCTGGAGGGTTCAGTAGACGGTAACAAATGGACTAAATGTGGAGGAAGCGATGATAAACGTATGATGTCGCCCAGAACCGACTTAATAAACGATGCCTACCGTTATCTCAGAGTAAAGATTACCGACGGAGTGCCCGGAGTTTGGGAATGGAACCTGACTGAACCTGAGACAAATGTTTTCGAAGGAGCTTCATGGATAGCTATGGAAAAAGACTCGACAATTCTTTTCCCCCACATTCATCTGCTGAAGGCCAATTCTGAAGAAGCAAAATCGCTGAACGACTATCGTCTGCCTGTATTTAGGAAGAAGGTTAAACTGAAAGGGAAGGATGTGAAAAACGCTACCGCCTATATATGCGGGCTCGGCCAATATGAATTATCGATCAACGGGAAAAAAGCCGACAACCATTTCTTAAGCCCGGGATGGACTAAATACGATCGTTCGCTGATGTACAACACCATTGATGTCACCGATCTCCTGAAAGGAAAGAAGAAGGTAGACATCAAGGTAATGCTTGGCAATGGCATGTATAACATTCCTGTAAAGGGTTACCATAAAATGGCCGGTTCATGCGGGGCTCCGAAAATGATTTTCTCACTCGATATCGAATACACCGACGGATCAAAAGAACGTGTAGCAAGCGGTCAGGACTGGATAGCGGAGGAAAGTCCTGTCCTCTTCTCAAGTATATATTCCGGGGAATGGACAGACGCCGGCTTTAAAGGGAAAAGGAAAAACGCCTTGGTCACTGCTCCGGCTTTTGATGTGCCTCTCGCTTCTCAGCCTATCCACACAATGATAAAAGTTGTACGAGAATACCCATCTGCAAAGATTGACAGCGTTACTTATGATTTCGGGAAGAACAGTTCAGGTATCGTAAGAATAAAGGTTAAAGGGAAAAAGGGTAAAAGCATCACTCTTCGGCCGGGAGAAATAATGAAGGATGGGAAGGTCTCCCAACGCAGCCAGCCCGGATATCAATGGAAATATACTCTTTCAGGAGACCCGGACGGTGAGATCTGGCAACCGCAGTTCACTTACGCAGGATTCCGCTTTGTCGAGGCTATTCCGGAAGATGGAGTCGAACTGCTTGAGCTGACCGGCCTGCACACTTCTACGGATGTTGAGGAAACAGGATCCTTCGAATGCTCGGACACCCTTTTCAACGACATTCATGCACTCATTGACCAGGCCATAAGAAGCAATATGGTCAGCATAACCACAGACTGCCCTACCAGAGAAAAACTCGGTTGGCAGGAACAGAACCACCTTATGGCTCATTCCATAATGTACCGCTATGACGTAAGGGAGCTTTTCAACAAGATAGTCGATGATCTCGCAGATTCGCAGCATTTAGACGGAGCTATTCCTACCATAGCGCCTGAATACACGGTATTCGAGGAAGGAAGCGGTTTTGAGGACACTCCGGAATGGGGAGCTTCGTTCATCCTCTTACCCTGGTATATCTACCGTTGGTATGGAGATGACACCGCTATGAAGAAGCATTATGACAATATGAAGCTTTATATCACTTACCTTACGTCAAGATCAAAAGACCACATAATAGATTATGGACTCGGAGATTGGTTTGACATAGGGCCTGCCAAACCGGGAAAAGCGCAGCTTACAAGCGTAGCTCTTACGGCTACCGCCATGTACTATTATGAACTTCTCACCATGAATAAAATCGCCTCTGCACTTGGTAAAGATGAAGATGCGAAGGAGTTTGCAGCTCTTGCAGAAGAAGTAGGGACGGCCTTTAATGATAGATTTTTAATAGATGCCGAACAGGTATATGAAAACGGCAGTCAGACAGGACTGTCAATGGCGCTTTATACCGGACTTGCGGAAAAAGGTGATGTCGACGGTAAGGCCTATAAAGCACTGGTATCCGATATCGAAAAAAGAGGATACTCTCTTACTTCGGGCGATATAGGATACAGATATCTTGTAAGGGCATTGGCAGACAATGGAGGAGATGAAATTCTCTATAAGATGAACCATAATGATGAACTGCCCGGCTATGCTTATCAGCTTAAGAAAGGAGCCACAGCCTTGACGGAAAGCTGGCAGGCATATGATGATGTATCCAACAATCACCTTATGCTCGGACATCTTATGGAATGGCTCTACGGAGGCATAGGAGGCATACGGCAGGCGGAAGAGTCTATAGGATGGAATAAGATTGTTATCGATCCGAAGATGAGTGGAGATATAACCTGGTCAAAGACTTCATTGATTACCCCTCACGGCAAAGTGGATTGTCATTGGCAACGCAGTGATGACAGGAAAAAATGGAACATCAACATTACAATTCCTGAAAACGCAGAAGCTCAGGTATTGCTTCCGGGAGGAGAGATAAAGAATGTAGGTGCCGGCTCTTTCTTCTTCTCCAATTATTGACCGATACTGCATTTCTGTTGAAAACATGTTCTTTCTGTGTCGTTATTTCGATTTTTTTAATTAACTTTGCGACATAATGACCTTGTGAAAACGATATGAACATATGAGGCAGATGAGAAAGGCATCGCGGCAGAAGGATGCCGCATGGGCTCTGGAGGTTTTCGACAGAGCCCCCTATGTTACCGTAAGCATGACGCGTCCGGACGGGACACCATACGGACTTCCTCTCTCGCTCATCAGGAGCGATGAGAAAACCTTCTATTTCCATTGCGCCGACGAGGGAGAAAAGATCGACTGCTTAAAGAGCAATCCTATCGTCAACCTTTCGGCTGTCAGCAAATGCTCACCAAAATATGAGGAAGAGAAAAACAACTTTACCGAATATTATCATTCATCGATAGCACTCGGCAAAGCTGAATTCGTCAGTGACAGAGAGGAGATGATCCACGCGTTAAGGCTGCTCTGCCAAAGGTTCCTTCCCCAATATATGGGCCATTTCGACGAAGCGATCTCGCGAAGCCTTGACCGCACCACTATAGTAAGGATCACCCTTACCGAACCTCCAGTAGGCAAATGCAAGCCCTAATTAATCAGGATATATCAAGATAATTCACGGTAAATCAAGATTAATCATGACTAAATTTAAAGCATTCTCAATATTCCTCATCATCCCTGTTCTTTTTGGCTGCTCGAAAAAGCCGGCTCCCGATCATACGCAGATGATTGAGGAGATCCGTCAGGTGAATAGAATGGAATTTGCCTCCTTAGCTGTCACCAAGACAGTGAAGACAGAACGTAGCGACTGGTATAAGGTTGGGAAACGTATTGCCGTCTATTCATATGATACCCATCTTAAAGCATTCATCGACATGAACCTATTGTCACCGGATGATATCGAGTTTGATGAGGAGAACAAGACTGTTCACGTCACTCTTCCTCCCGTACAGATAGAAATAGCAGGCCGCGACATGCAGATGAAAAAGGAATACGAGAATGTAGGAATGTTTCGAACCGAAATCACTTCGCAGGAACGCGCTAAAATGAAGGAGAAGGCTAATGCCGAACTAAAAAAGGAACTCCAAGGAAATCCGGAATACAAGCAACGACTCGACCAGACTGCCCGACAAAAGGCACGTTCCTATTTCGAGACCCTGTTTAAAAATGCTGGCTACACCCCGTCAATTCGTTTCAGCGACGAAACAAACCCATCAGGTGACTTCAACTTAACAAATTATGATTAAAGTTCTTAAATACGGGACACCGGTGATTGCCCTGATTGTGCTTGCAGTGTTCGGCTGGATGCTCTACCGTCGTTCTCAATCACAGGAGGAGATTGAAGTACTCCCCTCGCGCCCGGGCGATGTCAAAGAGATGGTGCGTCTATGCTCCATGGAAATCTATAATGAGGTGCCGGTACTCGACACTGTAAACTTCAAGGTGATGTTTGCAGTCCAGAAACAAAACGGCAGCATAACATTTGATATCGAAAATCTTAACATCGACGATACTGGCGACACCATCAGGATGCAGCTGCCACGCGAAATAGTGGAAGTCTATGAAAGCACTGAGAAAAACGCGTGGCAGGTAATCGATACTAAAGCAATTGGGCCTATGGCTCTTCTAAGAAGCAATAAATTTACCCTTGAGGAAGAAAACAGGGTAAAGTCTAAGCTGAAAGCCAGATCTATAGCACGTCTTTACTCCAACGGCACAGTCCGGCAGGCTCGCAAGGATGCTGTAGACCATCTGACCCGGCTTATGAAAGCGGCATATAGAAAACCTGTAATTGTCACGGATCCTACACCCGACGGCGCTCCCCGTTGACACATCTAAGTGCAAAAGTATGTATTGGACGTAATTTTCAATCAGAAATTACGTTCTATATTATACATATTCACCATTGTATCAAGAGGCATCTGTCGGTGCCTCTCATAATTTCAAGAACATCCAACTCAACAATTTCAGAAATGATATCATTTATCATAGCTCTGGCAGCGCTTATATTGGGATACTTCTTATACGGAGGACTTGTAGAACGAGTGTTCCGTACTGATCCCTCCCGCCCCACGCCGGCATCAACTATGTCTGACGGCATAGATTATGTGGAGATGCCTACATGGAAGGTCTATCTCATTCAATTTCTCAACATAGCGGGCGTAGGCCCGATCTTCGGTGCCATCATGGGCATTATGTACGGTCCTGCAGCATTCCTATGGATTGTGCTCGGGACTATCTTTGCAGGAGCTGTCCACGATTTCATCTCAGGCATGATTTCACTTCGGCTTGGAGGTAAGTCCCTTCCCGAGATCGTAGGCACCCAACTTGGAAAGAAGGTCAAGATTGTTATGAGTGTTTTCACATGCCTCCTTCTTCTGATGGTCATAGCCGTCTTTGTCCGGACCCCAGCCAATCTTCTTGCTACTCTCACTCCCGACTACATGAACGCAACTTTTTGGGCCACCTGTATATTCCTGTATTATATACTTGCGACTCTTTTGCCGGTCGACAAATTGATTGGTAATCTGTACCCGGTTTTCGGCTTCGCTCTTCTTTTCATGGCTGTCGGCATCATGGGTTATATGATATTCAAAGGAGTTCCTATTCCGGATGGTTTTTCGGAAGGTCTGTTCAACCGTCATCCGGCAGGGGAAGCTGCTCCAATCCTGCCCATGATGTTTATATCTATTGCCTGCGGAGCTATCTCCGGCTTTCATGCAACACAAAGTCCGATGATGGCCAGATGCCTCAACAATGAGAAGCATGGACGAAAGGTTTTCTACGGTGCCATGATATCGGAAGGCATAGTAGCGCTCATCTGGGCTGCTGCCGCTATAGCGTTCACCGGGGGCTACGACAAGCTTGCGGGATATATGGCGGAGAACGGTTCGGATGCGGGTATTCTCGTGCACGACGTCTGCGTGTCATGGCTCGGAAAGTTCGGAGGAGTCTTAGCCATCCTCGGAGTCATAGCCGCACCAATCACGACCGGCGACACTGCGATGCGCAGTCTCCGCCTTATCATCGCCGACTCCATAGGATTGCAGCAAAAGAAATTCATCAAGCGTCTCCTTGTCACTCTGCCTATCGTAGGCATATGTTATCTTCTTCTCAATATCAATTTCGATGTGCTATGGAGGTATTTCGCATGGTGCAACCAGACGCTCTCTATCTTTACACTCTGGGCCTGCAGCGTATACTTGGCCCGCTTCAGGAAAGCATATGTCATCACGATGATTCCTGCGATGTTCATGACTGCGCTTTGCGTAAGCTTCATATGCTACGCTCCTTTGGGAGCGTATGTAGAAGGAATCGGACTACCAATACACATAAGCGAGATAATCGGTCTCGCAGCAATGGCAGTCTGCACCGTTCTATTCATCAGATGGCAGCGTATGATTGCCGCTAACGACTTACCTGAACACCATAAACCTATATCATGATATGAAAAATCTAATCATCGCTATCTTAGCATTATTCGCGGCTTTTGCTTCATTTGCAGCAGATGACAGTCTGTCAGGAAAAACAATAGTTTTCCTCGGTGACAGCTACGTGAGAAATCATCGTCGTCCTTCATCCGAGGCGTGGCATACAAAGGCTGCCGCCAATCTCGGGATGAATTATGTGAATTGCGGCCGTAATGGAAGCGCCATTGCTTTCGACCGAACGAAAGAGGGATTCGGACCGGCTATGACCGAGCGGTATCAAACCGAAATACCTGATTCAGCGGACTTTATTGTGATAATAGCCGGTCATAATGACGCGGGGTTTATAGGAAACGATTCAGAACAGGACTCATGGAAAGAATTCTGCAGCAGTCTCGATACGCTCCTTGACGGAATAAGAAGCAAGTTTCCTCAAGCCCGTTTGGCTTATGTGACGCCCTGGGCGGTAGACCGTCCCGGTTTCTCCGAAGTGAATGCACAGATCATTAAGGCCTGCGGCCAAAGAGGTATTCCTGTTTTGGACATGGCGGCGTTGGGAGTGATCGATGTCAACAATTCGGACTTCCGAGCCAAGTATTTTCAAGGTCCAAACGACACTGCCCATCTTAATGCGGATGGTCATGATC
>JAIDSM010000191.1:0-2175 GCA_029061225.1 Muribaculaceae bacterium | reverse complement strand
CCTCTCGGCGAAGCGTTCATCCGTCTGATTGGAATTAAATGAACAAATACAATAGAATAAAAATCAGCGGGATGCTTAAAAACATTCCGCTGATTTTTTATAATGCCATTCTTAGAGGAGGTTCTCGCGCTCGGTAATCTCGGCGTCGGTCATAGTGTATCCTCCGAGACTTCCTTCTTTTGCCTGGATGCATATATAGACCATCGGTTCATCGGATGTGCATTTTAGGTTACGGTCGCAGTTTGTCGCTACACGGATCACGGAACCTTCCGCAACATCAAATACATCGCCGTTTACCTGAAACTTACCAGCTCCGGAAAGAATGATATAGTTTTCTTCATTCTCCTTGTGACTGTGGAAGAACGGAACGGCAGCTCCTGAAGGAAGGGAACCGAAAGAAATCTCGCAAGATGTCTCGCCTGCGGCATCCTTTACAAACTGCTTGCCCTCGAAACCTTTGAGGTTTCCTACCGATACATGGGCGAACTTTTCGCCCAAATTAAGAATTTTTACTTCGCTCATATTTTTATTTCTATAAAAAGATTATTAACTTTGCAGTGGAAATCCACTATCTTTTCGATAGTGCAAAGATAATATATGTTTTTCATCTGTGCAAGAAGTTACCTGATGGAAACACGCTCACTTTACAGTAACTATTATTGATTATGAACGCATTACCATTGCAAGAAAATCTAAAAAAATTCACACATATAGAGGATTGTCCTATCCGTAATATCATTTCACGGTTTTCCGGGAAATGGACCTTGCTTGTATTGTGTATCCTCGCTGAGAATCCCACCACCCGCTTCAACGCCATAGGAAAGGCTATTCCGGACATATCACCTAAGGTTTTGTCTGACACTTTGAAGAATCTTGAATCTGACGGGATGGTGATACGAAAGGTATATGCAGAGATACCACCGCGAGTGGAATATTCTCTTACTCAGTTAGGATCAAGCCTGATTCCTCTTATTGGCAATCTCGTCTCTTGGGCGATTGATAATTACCAAAAGTTTCCGCAAAAATAAAGACCGACCTGAGAGCGGTCGGTCTTGAAAAGCGTTTGTTAGGGTATTATTTTTCGGCTTCCTTCACCCATTTTTCAATGTCCTTATCGGTGACGTCATTCATCAGCAGACCCTTGCCGAATGTAAGATCCGGATATTGCTCGCGGAGTTTCTGCTCACTATTGATGATATTGCTTCCGCCGGATGTCATGAAGGGAACGATCGTCTTGCCCTTAAGGTCGTTTGATTCAATAAAGGTGTTGATGATGGTAGGATGTGTGTTCCACCAGTTAGGATAACCGAGGAAGACCACTGAATATTGAGAAAGGTCAGTGACGGAATCCTTGAGTGCAGGACGGATGGAGAAATCACGCATCTCGACCGAACTGCGCGAAAGAGAGTCACGCCAGTCGAGGTCTGCCTCTGTATATATGGATTCAGGCACAATCTCATAAACCGGAAATCCGGTTAGGTCGGCTATTCTCTGCGCAGCCTTTGCGGTAGTCCCGCTTGCAGAGAAATAACAAATGATCGACTTGCTGTCGGAAGAATCCTCTGAATTGTTCTTTTGCGATTTAGATGAGCAGGCACAAAGTCCGGTCACTGCCGCCAGAGCCATTATCATGGCCGTTTTGATTGCTTTCATTTTCATAATTTTATAAGTATTTTATTTATCCGAGACTATTTTCCATGCTTCGATACATCGTGTAATTGAAGAGAAACTAACACCTATCTTGAAGAGTCTACGACTATCTCTTTGAAAAGGACGTGCATACCGCTTATGTTCGATCTGCTCTAAGGCAGATTCGGCAGAATGGTCATATTTGAGTTCAATAATATAGATATAGTCTTGTGTCCTGATGAGAATATCAATGCTTCCGTCTGAGGTATGGTGTTCTGCCTTAGTCTCCAATCCTATCAAATCAATGAAAAGAAAGAATGCGTTCTGGAAATTATTTTCGTTTTCTATTCTAAGTTCATACTCGATTCCGGCAAAATAGGTTTGCATCGCAAGCATAGCCTCATCGGGGTTGCCAATATTAAAATTGAATACAACGTCAGAAATCACCTCGTTTGGCGTTGACCTCTTAGTCTTTACATAAAACGGCAACAAATCCTCATAAAGACCTGCTTTTACCTCTTCATTGGGAATACCGAGACGGTAACG
>JAIDSM010000190.1 GCA_029061225.1 Muribaculaceae bacterium | reverse complement strand
AAATAATACAATTTTAAATAAACCTTAAGTTTCACTAAAGAACAAGTTATGAACAAGAAACTCTTACTTGGTGCAGCTCTGTTGGTTGGCATGGGAACAACCTTTACAAGCTGCGTTGACAGCACCGAATCAGCGTCTGTCATAAAAATTCGCGAAGCCAAGGCGGAACAACTCAAGGCACTCGCTGACATGCAGAAAGCACAAGGTGAGGCAGCTGTCATTATGGCTAATGCTGAACAGGCAGCTCAACAAGCAGCTCAAGACCTTGCAACAGCTCAGGCACTTTTGCTCAAGGCCCAGGCTGAAGCTTTGGCAGCTGATGCCGACTATAAGGCAGCTGAGGCAGAACTTCTCCGTGCACAGGCTGAATATGAGAAGGCTCGCCAAAGAGCCCTCGACGCTCAGACTGAAGCTGAAAAGGATCGTCTTGCAAAGGAACTTGCATTGAAGGATGCGGAACTCCAGAAGGCATTGGCTGATGCCAAGGCTAAGGAGCTGGCTAATGAGAAAGCCCAGATGGAACTCGATAATCTTCAGGCACAGTATGATCAGCAGAAGGCAGAGGCAGAGGCAAGACTCAAACAACTTGAAGCTGCTATTGCTCAGCAGGAGATCTACAACCAACAGCAGATTATTAGTCTCCGCCAGATGGAGTATAGACTCAACAAGGAGATGAAGGATGATGCCAACAAGGAGGCTGCTGCAATTGCTCTTGCTATTAAGAATCGCATGGAAGAATACGAAACAGCTCTTCGCAATCTGAACAGTGCGAAACTTACTGTTGCCAGAGATAAGAAGATTCTATATGCAGCACAGGCAGGCTTGATCAATGCACAGCAGGGTGTAGAAGAAAATATAGCAGGATATTACGACGACATCGCTGAACAGAACAGAATTAAGGATGAAGCACAGAAAGTGATCGATGCATTCTCTAAGTTCGCTGGTACGCACGTAACTGAAGCAGACGTTACAGAAGCCTATACTGATTGGAAAGCAGCCGAGGCAGCTCAGGAAGCAGCTGAAACTGCAGCCGAAGCAGCACAAGATGCTTTCGATACAGCTAAGGAGGATCTTGAAGGTCAGCCCAATACGTATAAACAACTCGTTGACCAGACTTTGGATAACAGTTATGGTTACTGGATATACGACAAGAAAGCCAATAAGAGTGAACAGTATAGTTTCTATATCACAGATTATAGTGAAACTAATACCAGCGTTCCGACAAATTGTCGTGGCAAATATGCTCTTTACGTAATGCATAGAGTTTATGATTATCGTGAGGTGACTTATACAACTCCTGAATGGGATTCCGAGAAAGGCGAATGGGTCGATGTTGAATATAAGTACTGGTCAAATGTACAGCAGATTGAACCTACTTCTTATATCTACACTCCGGTATATGAAGATAAGGAATGGGCGCTGAACGTAGTGGAAGTTGACGGAGTTCAAATCCCATATTTCCAATATGATACTTACTTGAATCTGATTGACAATGGTAAGGGCTTGAAGGATTGGCAGACTCATCGTCTTGATGCAATAAAGTATAATACGACTGACAACCTTGCTGAACTTAAGGCAAATCTTGAGGAAGCCAAAACAGCGCAAGCTCAGGCAAAAACAGCTTATGAGAATAACTTCAAGGCTAACGAAACTGCCAAAGCTGAATTGAAAACTGCAAAGCAGGAATTAGAAACCGCAGAAGCTGAGCGTGCAAAACTGCCTGCAGATGCAACTGCTGAACAAATACAAGCAGCAGATAATAAGGTTACAGCTGCTAATACAAAAGTAGGCGAAAAGGAGACTGCTGCAAATACTGCAAGCACTAATTTGTCAGCATCAAAGAGTGCACTTAACAGTGCCAACGATGATGTAACAAACTGGAACAGACAGATAATCTCTATGGAAAATGCTTTGGCTGATCAAGCTAATAAAACTGAGGAAGTTAACAAGCTTGTAGCTGATATCTTTGCTGAAGCTGCTAACAACGATGCACTCATTGCTGCCTACAATAGCGCTGCTGAAGAAAAAGCAGTCAAGGATAATGATGTTGTAGATGCTAAAAAGGCATTAGAAACTGCAGAGGGAATCTATAAGGAAGTAGAATTAGCATATAATGATGAAGGCCTCTTTGGTGGTGAAGAGACAAATTCTATGTGGAATAAATACTTCAACGAGAAGGTTCTTGATGCTGAGAGAAAAATCACTAATGCTGACAACACAATCAAGCAGAAAGAGGAATCCATTAAGGCTGCAGAAGAAACTCTTGAAAACCTGAAGTCTGATAACCCGACATATAATGTGTACGATCCCAATAGCGGAGTTATGGTTCCTTACAAGAACTTCGTAGAAGCTCAGGAAGCAATCATCGCTAATGATGAGCTTGCTGTGCAGGTTGCAGAACAGCGTTGTGAAATAGCCAAGGCAGCTCTTGAATCAGCTCTCAAGCAGCAGGAAACTCCCGCAGAATAAAAAAGTCCCCGTAGAAACGGCTAACTAAAAAAAGAATCAGAATGAAATTAAACAAGATCCTGGTTTCAGCCGTTCTGTCCATGATTTGTCTACCCGTTGCCGCTCAGAGCAACGCACCTGAGAAAGGTGACTGGACCGTTGCGGCAACGGTAGGCTACAACAGTTATACAAATGTTGAGGCGATGGATGGCACACTCATCAACTATGAGACAGCTGCCAAGCCAAACTTCTGGAACGACAAAAAGCTTATGGTCGGTTTCGAAGCAGGTTACTTCGTCCACAACAACTGGAAACTGAATCTGGGAGGCGGACTGAACTTCAGTCACAATCCTGGCTATGGTGGCGTCCCCGGCACTATAGACCCAGACTACAGTGGCGCATATGAAGATGTAGTAGGTGAAATACCTAACTACCGTGCAGTAGCAAGCCAGTATTCCATGAACTATAATGTTTATGCAGGAATTGACCGCTACTTCAACACGGGTGTCGACAACCTTAAGTGGTATGTCGGTGCGCAGATAGGTTTCAACTACGCTCTCAACGAAAGCAAGTATAATGAAGAATGGTCGATGGGAATCAGCGTTGGACAGTCGTTCAACCTCCGTGGCGGCTTCACAATGGGAATGGACTATTATGTTCTTCCGGCAATGTGGGTTGGCGTATCGGTCATGCCTTTCAACTATACTTATGGCATGGTGGCATACCGTCCGCAGGAAGGTATGAAGTATTTGGAAGCAGATGTCCACACTTGGTCAGTGCTTGCTTCACCCACAATCAAAGTCGGTTTCAAGTTCTAACTAAAACCCTCAATAATCTGGCAAGCAGCTCTTTTGAGCTGCTTGCTTTTTTCCAAAATTTATTATTTACTCAACTTTCGCAGCCTTAAAAAACTCACGCAGAGAGCGCAAAGTCGCAAAGTTTCAACGAATTGGGAAGCTTCGCGTCTCGGTTATGGCAAGCTCGCCGAGGGAACGGCCTGCTTCACCTCGGCCGGAGAACGCAGAGAAGGCTACGCGATTAGAGAGATTTAAGAATTGAACTACAATAAAATAGAACAAGCGAAACTTGAATTATTTATTGATAGTTTACTAAAAATTATACACTTGCTTTTCTATTATAATTAAGTAGCAAAGCTTAGGGCTTGGCTATTGAAATGAATTCTGAGTTAAATAACCATATTATTTTTCTAAACCAACCTTTATGAAAAAGTTATTTACTTTCATCGTTGGAGCAGTCGTAGGCTTGGGGGCATATGCTCAAGACTTTGACAGCGGAGGCCTGTATTATTCAGTGCTATCCACCGACGATAAAACCTGTGCAGTCACAGGTTGTCGTGAGTTGGGGTCGGTGCTTGAAATCCCGGACATTGTCCAATTTGAGGGAGAGGAGTACACCGTCACCGAAATTGGGCCGTGGGCCTTTCAAGGCCTCTCTTTTACGAGCCTGAGTCTACCTTCTACATTGGTGACTATAAGAGACGGAGGTTTCTATAACAGTTATCAATTAATGGAGTTGGTAATTCCAAATTCCGTGAAGGAGATCGGGAGCAATAGTTTCACCTATAGCGGGGCGCTACAACGTGTGGTGCTTGGCTCTTCCGTTGAAGTTATCAATTATAATGCTTTTGGATACTGCGATCAGCTGAGTGTAGTCGTGCCTGAAGGTGACACTCCTGCTCGGTTTAATGATGGATATTCCAATTCGTTTACGTCTAATCCTCTTGTCGCTGTAAGCGAAAATCTTATCGATGTCTATAAGGCGGCTTGGGAAGGTGCCAATGTAGTGGCGAACGTTCCGGCAGAGTCCATTTCGTTTGATCCTGAAAGCTATACGGTGACACCCGGCGGCAGTGTGCAGCTTAACTGTGTGGTTGTTCCTTCGAATGCACCAGTCAAGTTTTCTACCTGGAATCGGGATGTGATTACCGTAGATAATAACGGCCTTGTGACGGCTGATAACCTGAGAGGTGGTTTTAATGTCGGTGTAACAGCAACATCCTTGAATGGTATTACTGCAGAATGTTCAATTATGATTGAATCTGTAGAAGAATTCGAATCAGACGGACTTGTTTTCGTTGTATTGAATGGCACCGAAAATGAAGTTGCATTAATCAGATATGAATCGAACTCTACAGTTGTCAATATTCCCGGGACTGTGGAATATAATGGCAATATCTACTCAGTCACTACTATCGGAAATAATGTATTTAGATATAATGACTCTGTAGAGGAAGTTGTCATACCAGCTTCTGTCAACCTCATCAGGGAGGATAATTTCAACTATTGCGGTCAGCTTAAGAAGGTACACATAGCTGATTCTGCAACTCCGTTGAATTTGTCAAATAATAATTTCACAGACGATGATAGTCTTGCAGAGATTTATGTCGGTCGCGATCTTATTTACTCTGAAGAGACTACATGTTTCCGTTGGATATATTCTCTTTCAAGAGTAGTTCTCGGTCCGGAAGTCAATTCACTACCGGCTAATATATTTGGTGATTGTTATAACCTAAACTTTATCGAGAGCCAGAACACCGTGCCTCCTGTGTTAGGAGAAAATGCTTTTGGATATAATAATCTTACTATTATAGTTCCGGCAGAGTCAGTAGAGGCTTATAGATCAGCATGGGAGCAATATGGGTCATATATCATTGATACAGTTGACGCCACTGAGCTTTCATTCGAGACAGAGGAGGTGACTATCTATAATGGTCAAAACATCAAACTTCCTTTGGTAGTAGAGCCGGAAGGCGCTACAGTGATATGGTCTTCTTCAAATCCGAATATTGCTTATGTGGATAAAGAAGGCAATGTATCGTATAATAGAGGGACAACCGAAGTCGGTGAAGCAGTCATTACAGCGTCGTCCATTAACGGGCTGACAGCTGAATGCAAGGTCATTGCCAAACATTGGCTCACTTTCACTGAAGACAATGTGTCAATGACTCCCGGATCCACTTATGAGGTGAAGGTAACTAAGCCTGAAGAATTGGCAAATGCGCCTATCACTTGGGTTTCAAGTAATGAATCAGTTGCTACTGTAGATGAGAGCGGCCTGATCACGGCTGAGGGTCCCGGCGATGCTGAAATTATTGCTAATGTAGAGGTGCCCGTGGATGAATATATGGTGGACTCATTCTCATATTCGATTCAGGTTGAGGTACGCACAGAGGTTACATCAGTTACTCCGGTAGATCCTGTTATTTCTGTATGGGTAGAAGAGAGCACTCCTATCAACCTTCTCTTCGAGCCGGATGATGAGTACGTCAACCGTGAGATGACTTGGGAAGTTGCTGATCCTGAGATTGCTGAGGTGTTTAGCTATGAAAATGGTAATGGCTATAGTGTACGCGGTCTGAAACCGGGCAATACTACCATCACCGGCACAACAGCCAATGGTATAGAAGTTACTATCGAGGTTGTGGTAAAAACCAGGGTTGAAGAGGTAATATTCCCGAAAGAAGTATTATATATTTCTCCAGACGAATCTGTAAAGCTGGAATTTACAACTGTTCCTTCAGAGACTAATGTGACTTTCAGTTATTCAAGTGACAATGAGGAGGTGGCAACCGTAGATGAAGATGGTGTCATAACTGCTCATAATCTTGGAGGCACCTATATAGCAGTGTGGGCTGAAAATCCATGGGGAGGCCTGGATTGGAAGGCATCTCAAAGAGTCGAGGTAGTAAATATGCCTGAGAGTGTGACATGGGTTGGAAGTTCAGACTATGAAGGCACTGTGAACGAATGGACCCAGCTCCAGATTGAGTACACCCCGAACAATGATGATGTTTGCAGGGATATTCAATGGACTATCGATAATCCTGAAATAGGTGATTTTGGTTTTTGGGATAATATTTACCATTTCTATGGCAGGAAGATAGGCACAACAGCCTTTAGAGGGGTTGCAGTCAATGGCGATGTTCTTGAAGGCACCATCACAGTCAATGGCATAATGATAGTTGTTGACGGCGAAGAGACCGACATGAAAGAGGTCAACTTAGGCGATGAGTTCAGGATCGGCGTAGAAGCTTCATCAGAGAACCTTCTCGACAACATAAACTATGTTTCAGAGAATCCTGAAGTTGTGACAGTGACAGAAGATGGCATGGTGACAGCTGTTGGATATGGCAGAGGAACTATCAGGGTATCGACAAGCGTTGAGGTTGGCGAAAACGAAGTGAAGTATTATTCTGACTATATTGATATCACAGTAAGGCCATTAGAAGGAATCGCCTTGAGCGCCAATAAGATCACTCTATCACCTAATGATTGGCGTTACATTTCAGTTATCCGTGCTGAAAACGTAGAATGGAGTGAGGTGACCTGGACAAGCTCTGACGAGAATGTTGTGACTATTAACACATGGGGTGGCGGTGAAGAAGCTCAATTATCGTATGTTGGTCCTGGCACAGCTACAGTGACAGCCACTGACAGTTATGGCAACGTTGCCTCTTGTGAGGTTGTCTGTGTTGCCAATATTGAAGACTTTACCTTCAACACTAAAAAGGTCTATGTGGCTCCGGGCGGAACATTCCAGCTTGAATATACCACAGTTCCTGAAGAGACAGGACAGACAATCAGATTTGAGTCAGGAAATGTAGATATAGCAACAGTAGATCCTGAAACCGGTCTTGTAACCGGTGTAGACTATGGCTCCACAGAAATCTATGCTATTCCTTCCAATGGATGGAATTCTTGGTCGGTACCGGTACTGGTTTGCAATCTTCCTGAGAGTGTAACATTTGCTGGCAGTCCTGACTATGAAGGTGCAGTGAATCAATGGACTCAGTTCCAGATCGAGTACACCCCGAATGATGAAGATATTTGCAGGGAAATTCAGTGGACTGTAGATAATCCTGAATTAGTGTACATTGATTCTAATAATAATGCTTTCTACGGCTACAAGATAGGCACAACTGCCTTTAGAGGCGTAGCTGCTAATGGCGATGTACTTGAAGGCACCATCACCATCAATGGCATAATGATAGTAGTTGATGGAGAAGAGACCGACAGAAAAGAGGTCAACTTAGGCGATGAGTTTAGGATTGATGTAGAAGCTTCATCAGAAAATCTTCTTGACAACTTGACCTATGCTTCAGAGAATCCGGAGGTTGTGACAGTGACAGAAGATGGCATGGTGACAGCTGTTGGCTATGGCAGAGGAACTATCAGGGTATCGACAAGCGTTGAGGTTGGCGAAAACGATGTGAAGAGTTATTCTGACTATATTGATATCACAGTAAGACCGGCTGAGGGAATCGCCTTGAGCGCCAATAAGATCACCCTGACTCCTAATGATTGGCGTTACGTCTCAATTATCCGTGCTGAAAACGTAGAATGGAGTGAGGTGACTTGGACAAGCTCTGACGAGAATGTTGTGACTATCCCATGGAGTAATAGTGATGAAGCTCAATTATTGTATGTTGGTCCTGGAACAGTTACAGTGACAGCCACTGACAGTTATGGCAACGTTGCCTCTTGTGAGGTTGTCTGTGTTGCCAATATTGAAGATTTCAAGTTTAACACTGATAAGATTTACGTTGCTCCGGGCGAAACATTCCAGCTTGAGTATACCACAGTTCCAGAAGAGACAGGACAGACCATCAGATTTGAATCAGGGAATGTAGATATAGCAACCGTAGATCCTGAAACCGGTCTTGTAACCGGAGTAAACTACGGCTCTACAGATATATTTGCAATTGCCAGCAATGGTGGTAGTTGGTCTGTACCGGTAGATGTATGCCAATTACCTGAGAACGTGGCATTGTTGGAAGAAGATATCAAGATTGTCTTCCGTCATGAAGCTCCATTGAATGTTGTGTTCACTCCAAATGATGCAGATGTCAACAAGGAAATGACATGGACTGTGGACAATCCTGAAATAGTTTCGATAGAGTCTCGCAGTGAGTGGAATGATGAGACAGGTCAATATGAGATCACCGGCTATATAGCTCGTGGTAATGCACTCGGAACGACCACCATTACCGGAACAACTATCAACGGTCTTACAGTAACAGGATATGTTTCCGTAGAAGGCTTGGATGTATATTACGGTTCAAAGGATGAACGCAATCTTTACATCACTGTTGGAGAAACAGTCCAGCTTGATATTGATGCAAATCCTGAGGAACTCAAGAATACTCTTGAATTAATTTCATACGATCAGAATGTCTTCACTGTAACAGCCGATGGTCTGGTGACAGGTGTTGCTCCGGGTGAAAACTGGATTGATGCAAGATATATCTTGAATGATGAACAGTATTACGATGATATCTGGGTTGTAGTCACTCCTTCTTCCGGATCTATATCTTTGAATAGAAACCAAATGGTTCTGAATCCTGGTTATTATCAAACTCTTCAAGTTCGATTCCCGAACGATGAAGTGTCTGACATAACTTGGGAAACATCCAATCCGGATGTAGCCGGAATTAATAATTACGGTGATCAAGCAGAAATCTATTATGTAGGACTTGGCACAGCTACTATCACTGCAACAGCATCTAACGGTGCTACTGCTACATGCGAAGTGGTGTGTGTTGATCTCAGGCTGAATGAGACTGACATCGTGATGTATAACAATCAGACATATCAGCTCGATGTGCTTGGAGTACCTGAGGGCATGGATATTTCTGCTAATTGGTATACGACTAATTCTGATGTAGTAAATGTAGAAAATGGTTTGATTACACCTGTAGGCACTGGCACCGCCCAGATTCAAGCTTACGTCTACACTGCTGATGGAATCGAACTTGGTTGGGCTTATGCTAATGTCGAGGTTATAGACTTCGTATATGTCACTGACATTATGCTTACACCGACCCAGATAGAGATTGATGAGCATATGGCTGGTCAGACAGTACAGATCAATGCAACTGTTATGCCTGAATATGCTACTGATAAGACCCTCTACTGGTCTTCAAGCGACGAATCAGTAGTCAGAGTAAATCAGAATGGCCTGGTTACTATTGTAAGTCGTGGCGAAGCAGTCATCACAGCTTCAGCTACCGATGGCTCAGGAGTCAAGGCAACTTGCCAAGTGACTAAAGCTGCGTTGGAAATCAATGTTAAGAGCATCGAACTTTCCGAAGAAGAATGGGAAGGTTTCGTGGGCGAGAGCACTAAGCTTGTGGCTACCATAAAACCATCCTATGCTACCGACAGACTTGTCACATGGTCTTCAAGCAATGAATCAGTAGCTACAGTTGACAATGATGGTAGAGTGACTGCAATTGCTGCTGGAAATGCAGTAATCAAAGTCACCTCTCATGAAAATTCGGACATCTACGCCGAGTGCAAGGTGACAGTTAAAGAACCAGTATTGGTAGAGTCACTGACCATCACTCCGGAAAGCTGGAGTGGCGAGAAGGATGAGGAATTCACTATCGAGGCTACTATCCTCCCGGATAATGCTACTTACAAGACCCTTTCGTTCGAATCAAGCAATCCCGAAGTTGCTACTGTCGATAACAATGGACAGGTAACGCTCGTAGGCGAGGGCACTTGCGTGATCAAAGTCTCCACAACTGACGGATCGAACCTTACAGCAGAATGTCAGGTGACAGTAGAGGCTGCTCCGGTATTGGCAGAATCTCTGACTATTACTCCAGAAAAATGGAGTGGAGAGGAAGGAGAAAGCTTCCGTATCGAGGCAACAGTATTGCCGGAAGATACAGCTGATAAGACAGTATCGTTTGAGTCAAGCGACACTACAGTGGCTACTGTAGACAGCGAGGGTCTTGTGACTGTATTGAAAGAGGGTACTTGCGTGATAACTGTCTCCACAACTGACGGTTCTAACCTTACTGCAGAGTGCGTGATAACCGGCTTGTCAGGTATCGCATGGATCATGTCAGATTCTGAGGCTCCGATTGACGTTTACACTCAGCAGGGTGTCCTTATCAAGCACAATTGCTCTGTTGATGACCTGAAACTGCTCCAGTCGGATATTTACATCGTCCGCAGAGGAAACACAGTTAAGACTATCTATCTGCGCAACTGATTGCAAGTATAAATATTATTAAGAGAGGGTGTGCCACTTTGGCACACCCTTTTTATTTTTGATAAGAGAGTCCTCTAAAGTGTTCTTCAGTTAATGCTTACCCTTCTCTGTTTTTTGTCGATACAAAGTTACCGATTACAGTGACGCTGGGTGACGCGCACGGAGTGCGCTATCCACACTGTCGGACTTGGTGTGGGAAGCATGCTCCGCATGCGTCAGGGCGTGGAATTTGGGGGATGTTAGGGGGAGGAGGCGCGGGGACGCGCACGGAGTGCGCTTGCTACTAAGCTTGACGATGTGGGAGGCTGGGAAGCCTCCCTTCCATAGGGTGGACGCACGGGCCGTGCGTCCCTACAGGACATTGTGAGTTTTGGGAATGGCGTGGATCCGCGAGAGCAGGCGAAGCCGAAGCTCAGCTCGGGTCCGCGTGCGGATGCCGGAGTCGCACACAAAAGCATTACAGAAGCTTAATTAAGAAATCCGCGATCCCTCCGCCACATCGGCGGGATGGACGGCGAAGCCGAATCTGCGTTGCTTTAGAATCCATTAAAATCCATAGTTGACGTGGGGGGACGCGCACGGAGTGCGCTTACTACTAAGCTTGACGCAGGGGGGAGGCTGGGAATTAACTTCGTTCAGGCTAAAGCAAGTCTCCTTCCCAGAGGGTGGAGGCACGGGATATTCCTAAGGTATTGCAGAGACTAAAGCAAAGCCGTCCTTCGCATCGCGAAGGACGGCTTTAATTTGATTGTAAATCTCACGGCAATCATTGCTGTGAGCGCAACATTTGAATCCGCTCTGCAGACAGACCAGTCGCCGAAATTATCATGTTGTCGTCAAGATTCATCCGAATCAAGTTGAGAGCTACATTTTCTATGCCTTCGGCCCTGCCTTCAGCTCTGCCTTCAGCCCTTCCTTCGGCTCTTCCTAAGGTGCGTTCAGTCTCTGCGATTGCATAATTATCCCTGTACACTTTCAGTGATTCGCGGTAGGCTTTCTTCTCCTTGTCGGTCAAAGCGGCATATCTTGCCTTCTCCCCGAGTCTCCTGAACACCGGGTCTTTTGTGAATGTCTGTGGTAATGCTTCCATCTTCTCCATGTTTTTAAATATGAATAGCCATTTCTCAAGGACAGTCTCGCACTCCTCCGCGTCCTTTTCCATCATCGGTATCTTCAGGAAGGTCATCCTCATTTTGTCGGAGAACACCTCCTTCGTCTGCATATTACATAAACAAACATCCTCCCTGATATGTTGCTCCCTGGCATTCTTCCAATCGAAATTCATCAGGAACACACCATATACCGGCGTCAGGGCATAGTCCCATCCTTCACCTTTTTCTCCTTGGGAGTATATGTCGGCAGATAAATAATACAGGGCACGGTCATCGAAATGTGTCTGGTAACGGTTCTGCATCTCGACTATGATCATGCTGTGGTCCTCAAGTTGACAGTGAAGGTCATAGATCAGGGCACGGTCATCCTTTGACTCACCTTTCTTCTCCTTGTCAATGAATGTCACGTCAGTAATTGGCTTAGGTGTTATCTGCAAAGCGTTAAGGAATGAGATTATGAATTCCTTGTCGGCATGTCTGCCGAAAAGATCCGCGACCCATCCGCCACATCGGCGTGATGGACGGCGAAGCCGAATCCGCGTTGCTTTAGAATCCATTAAAATCCAGTGGATTATTTTTGATTTTTGGGGCAACGCGGATGGCGTTGGGCTTCGCCCTCGCCGGGGATCCGCCGATGGTGGCGGATGGGGCGCGGATCCCACAGGTTAAAAACCTGGGGTTAACAATAAGAGGAATACCTCTCCGAGGTAATATTTGGT